>UQMW01000003.1 GCA_900542275.1 uncultured Collinsella sp. | reverse complement strand
TCTCGGAAGGCACGTGCAGACCTTTCGTCATGGCCTCCTACCTTTCTTTCGGGCCCCTGTCAGGGCCGATTCGTTAGCGCCCCTCCGTGTGAGGCGTTATTGCTGACGACATATTTATATCCAAAATCAGTCCATACTTCCACCTCGCCCCCGAACGGTTTTATATGAGGGGTGAACGGCATACACATATACTTCACGCATGGCACACTTTGATTTAATAAAGTGTATTTACGTGCTTAAACGCGTTTTCAATCCAAAAATCAATTGGAACTAAACTTTGTTAAACCACCCTCATATTGCATATTTCCAATAAAGCTATGAATAGAATTAGCGATTCATACTGCGTCTCAACCATTTTCATTTTTATTCAGAAAAAAGTTTGTCCTATTCATTTCTGGTAAACAAATTACCGTTTACCAGACGCTTGATACCGTTCACCGGAAGCTCAGTATAAGGCCCAGCGGATACCGACTCGCTTTACGGCCCCATTTGTAACAACTTGACTTCTCGGTATAGAAAAACGGACCCGCTTCCCCTAGGGAAACGGATCCGTTTTCAATTATCTTCGGCCAATTTGGATAAGGCCCTCGAAGATCATCGGAATCCTAGCGATCGAACTCGGCCAGCGCCTCGCCCAGAAGCCTCAGGCCCTCGCGAAGAACATCTTCGCTCGCGCAGTAGCCCAGGCGCGCGCCACAGGGAAGCTCAAAACGGCTACCGGGAACCAACAGCACTCCCCTCTCGGCCAGCAGGCGCTTGCAGAACTCCTCGTCATCCTCGGGAATATCCAGCTGGATAAACGAGCTGGACACGCCCTGCGGGGCCGTCCAGGAAACACGATGCTGCGTATCGATCCAAGCCTGCGCGATATCGCGGTTACCAAACACGATCTTGCGGTTACGCTCGAGAATCTTGTCCCTGTGCTCAAGCACATAGGTCGCCAGGGCATCGTTGAACACGCCGCCGCAGATCATGGTGTAATCGCGGTAGGTGCGGATGCGGTTGGACACCTCTTCGTCGGCCACGACCCAGCCCACGCGGGCCGCAGGCGTCGAATAGGTCTTCGACAACGAGTTGGTGACAATGGCCCTCTCGTACACGTCGACCATCGACATAAAGGACTCAGTGTTTTCGAGCGGCAGATACACCTCGTCGCACAGCACGTAGGCGCCCACCGAACGGGCAATCTCGGCAATCTGGCCGAGCATATCGGCATCGAGCACCGTACCGATGGGGTTCGATGCGTTGTTGACGCAGATGAGCTTGGTATTGGGACGCACCAAGCGCTTGAGTTCCTCGATATCGGGCTTCCAGCCGAGTTCCTCGCGAAGCTCCCAATACTCGACCTCGGCACCGAGCGTACGCGGAATCTCATAGAGCGGCGCATAGGTAGGCCACTCGGCAATCACGTGATCGCCGGGCTCGACAACAGCCATGATGGCATTGAGGTTAGCACCCGTACAGCCATTGGTCTGCAAAATGTGATCGGGATTGACCTCGCGACGATACAGCTTGGCGACATCGGCCTTAAACTCCGGCGAACCCTCGATCCAGCCGTAATTCATCTTCTCGCGATCCAGGCGCTCGTAGAACGTAGCACCGTCCTGCTCGTCAAGTGCGCGAAGCTCACCCATGGTCAGCGACGAGATCGTCGACTGAGCGATATCCCAGGTAGCACTCTTCTCCCAAACGTTGAGCCATTCCTCAACGCCAATTGTCTTGATATCCATGGCCACCTTATCTGATCTTAATTTAGCGTCAATAAACATGAATGGGACGGTGCGAAAGAACCGCACCGTCCCATTGGGAGACATCTAATGGCAGCTAGATGTTTGTATTAAGACCTGTACGGGTCTTTGAAAACCTTAGAGGTCCTCGCGCCAGAAGGGCATGCTCATGCAGCGCGGGCCGCCGCGGCCGCGGGAGAGCTCGGCGGAGGGCACGACGAGAAGGTCCAGGCCCTCCTTGTACAGCACGTCGTTGGTGACGGTGTTGCGGGCGTAGACGCAGATCTTACCGGGCTCGACGCACAGGGTGTTGGAGCCGTCGTTCCACTGCTCGCGGGAGGCCGCGATCGGGTCGCCGCCGCCGCAGGGGATCAGCTTGACCTGGTCGACGCCGGTGGCGTCCTCCAGGACGTGCTCGAGGGTGTCCTCGATCAGGCGGATGTTCACGTCGCCCGGGTTCTTGCCGGCGGTCAGCTCGTAGACGCGCAGGGTGCCCATGATGGCGGGGTGAATCGTGAACTTATCGACGTCGATCTGGGTGAAGACCGTGTCGAGGTGCATGAAGGCGCGCGAGACCGGGATGTCGAAGGCCAGGATGCGCTCGACCTTGGAGTCGGAGTTCCAGAAGATGTTCTGGGCCATGACGTCGATCGCGGCGGCCTGGGTGCGCTGGGAGATGCCGACGGCGAGGGTCTTCTCGTTGATGTTCAGCACGTCGCCGCCCTCGGTGTGGAACTGGCAGTCGCGGCGGAAGTACAGCGAGACGTCCTTGTAGTCGGGGTGGTACTTGAAGACGTACTTGCCGTACAGGGTCTCGCGGTTGCGGGTGACCGAGTACATGCGGTTGAGGTTGACGCCCTCGCCGACGACCGCGAACGGGTCGCGGGTGAAGTAGAGGTTGGGCATCGGGTCGATGATCAGGTCGGACTCGGACTCGGAGTTGACCAGGGAGTCGAGGGTCGTGGACGCCGTGAGGGGCATGTCGATCTCGGCCTTGGTCATGCCGGCCATGGTCTTCTTGACGAACTCGAGGTTGTCCTCGATGGAGTCCAGCTTCTCGCGGACGATCTGCGGCATGTGCTGGCCGCGGATGCCTGCCTCGGCGATGTACTGGTCGGTGAACTCGGCGCGGGCGCCGGGGACCTGGTCGAACACCTCAGCGACGAGGTTCTCGAGATAGAGGACCTCCACGCCCTGGTCCCTCAGGATCTGGGCGAAGGTGTCGTGCTCCTGCTGTGCGACCTCCAGGAACGGGACGTCATCGAACAGGAGTCGCTCGAGCTCGTCGGGCGGCAGGTTGAGGAGCTCGTCGCCGGGACGGTGCAGGCAGACCTTCCTGAGCTTGCCGATCTCGGAAGGCACGTGCAGACCTTTCGTCATGGCCTCCTACCTTTCTTTCGGGCCTTACTGGCCGAATGTATCAGCGCCCCTCCATATGGGACGCTGCTTGCTGACAGCTCTAGTTATATCCAAAAATCACCCGCAATTCCACCTCGCCCCCGAACGGTCAACAAAGTGCGATGAACGGTATATCGCATGTGATTCCCCCATGATGTACTTCGGCGTTCTAAAGTAACTTTTCTAAGGTAAACGCTCTTTTTTCTTAAAACTCATTCGCAATTACAACACCAATCTTTCTATTAAGGATTGCATATCTACATCGGTTTTATGTATATAAATGACACTCGTTCGTGTTTCTGTCTGTATTCGATGATATTCAGCTACCTATCATTCTTATTCATACATACTCACCAGTTGAGTGAGGATATAGACCGTTTTTCACAACGCGACGGGCGTCAGCTCTATGGCTTGTCAGCGTTAGAAGTAGGTAAAGATACCGTTCGCGCGATACGCCCGTGCCATAGGTCGACTAAATTGAGACAATAGAGAACAGTGTTAGGCAACCGTCCCCTGCGGGGACTGAACGGACAGATGCATATGCCGAGCAAAATCGAAAAAAAGCAAGCCGCCGCAAAGCTGCGCAAACCGCCGCGCGACTTCTCATACACGCAGAACCGAGAGCTCAGCTGGCTACGCTTTGACAACCGTGTGCTTGACGAAGCCTTCGACGAGACCGTTCCGCTGTTCGAGCGTCTAAAGTTCGTGTCGATTTTCGAGTCTAACCTCGACGAGTTTCTCATGGTGCGCGTGGGCGGCCTGTCCGATCTGGCAGAGCTCAAAAAACAGCCTGTCGACAACAAGAGCAATATGACCGCCTCCGAACAGGTCGATGCCGTCATGGCCGAAATGCCCGGGCTCCTTACCCGATGGGAGTCCATCTTTAAGAGCATCGAGGGCAAGCTCGACACCCTGGGCGTTCACCGCGCCCGCATCGATTCGCTTACGCCCGAGGAGCGCACCTTTGTAACCCGCTACTTCCAGGCCTACGTTTCGCCGGTCATCTCGCCGTTGGTCATTGACCCGCGCCATCCCTTCCCCAACCTGCGCAACGGTGCACTCTATCTGGCTTGTGGCCTGGACGGCGTCACCGACGAGGAGAGCCTGCTGGGCCTTATCGAGATCCCCGCCTCGATGAACCGCGTGGTCGAGATCCCCTCGCCCACCGGCACCTACTCCTACATTCTGCTCGAGGACGTCATCCTCGCCTGCCTGGACAGCTGCTTTGGCTCCTATAAGCCGCTCGACCGCGCGCTCATCCGCGTCACCCGCAACGCCGACATCGATCCGGACGGCGAGGGCGTCGAAGAGGAAGAGGACTACCGCCAGCACATGAAGCGCATCCTCAAGAAGCGCCTGCGTCTGCAGCCGGTAGTGCTCGCGGTCTCGGGGTCGCTCGAGAAGGCGACGCTCAAGACCATCCGCAAGGCGCTCGAGCTTTCTCGCCGCTCGGTCTTTACCTGCGATATCCCGCTCGACCTGGGCTACGTCTTCGGCATTGAGGGCAAGATTCCCGAGCATCTACGCAACGAGCTGCTCTTTACGCCGTTTAAGCCGCAGCCCAACCCCACCATCGATATGACCCGCTCCATCCGCGAGCAGGTGCTGCAGCACGACAAGCTGCTCTTTTACCCTTACGAGGCCATGAATCCGTTCTTGGACCTGGTGCACGAGGCCGCCTATGACCCCGAGTGCATCTCGTTGCGCATCACGCTCTACCGCGTGGCCAAGCAGAGCCGCCTGTGCGAGTCACTGATCGATGCCGCCGAGAACGGCAAAGAGGTCACGGTGCTCATGGAACTCCGCGCGCGCTTTGACGAGCAGAACAACATCGAGTGGGCCGAGCGCCTGGAAGAGGCCGGCTGCACCGTCATCTACGGCTCCGAGGGCTTTAAGTGCCACTCCAAGATCTGCCAGCTCACCTATCGCGAGGGCATGGCGCTCACACGCCTGACGCTGCTGGGCACCGGCAACTTTAACGAGAAGACGGCCAAACTCTACAGCGACTTTATGCTCATGACCGCCCACCCCGGCATCGGCGAGGACGCCAACCTGTTCTTCCGCAACCTGTCGCTGGGCAATCTGCGCGGCGATTACCGCTTCCTGGGTGTGGCGCCCGTAGGCCTCAAGCCGCTCATCATGCGCGGTCTGGATCGCGAGATTCAGCGCGCTCTCGCTGGCGAGCCCGCCCGCGTGTTCTTTAAACTCAACTCGCTCACCGACCGCGAGGTCATCGACAAGATCGCCGAGGCATCGTGCGCAGGAGTCCGCGTGGACATGATCATCCGCGGCATCTCGTGCCTCAAGCCGGGCGTTCCTGGCAAGACCGAAAACGTGCATGTCCGTTCTATCGTCGGACGCTTTTTGGAGCATGCGCGCGTTTACGCCTTTGGCGTGGACTCGGACATGATCTACCTGAGCTCGGCCGACATGATGACGCGCAACACCGAGCACCGCGTGGAGATCGCCTTCCCCGTGCTCGACCCCACCTGCCGCGCCCTGGTGCACGAGTACATGGGCATGCAGCTGCACGACAACGTGAAAGCCCGCAGCCTGACAAGTGACGGCACCTGGGTTCCCGTGGAGCGTACAGGGGGTGAGAAACCCTTCAACTCGCAGGAAGCCCTGCTGGAGCGTGCCTATCGCAACGCCGAGGCCGCGCCCGAGCCCGTCATTGAGGCGAAACCCGCCCCCGAGCCCGAGCCGCAGCCGGTAGCACCCAAGGTCCAAAAGGTCCAGGCGACCGTCATTGAGCCCGAGCCCGCACCTCTACCTCAGCCCGAGCCGCAGGCAGCTAAGCCCGCGCCCGAGACGAGCGCTCGTCGCGATAAGCCCGCCGGCAAGACCAAGGCCATCGAGCGCCATCGCCCCGGTCGTGTGCGCATGGGCCTGGGCCTGATCGGCCTGGGTCTTAAAACGCTCATTACCGGCAAGACGAAATAGTCGTTTGTAGAAGCAGTTTGTAGAAGCGCCCCGCATTTGAGGAAAGCCTCGGATGCGGGGTGCTTTTCCCTGCTACCATGGTGCGAACAACAACACGAATGACAGGCAGGGATATGAAGCTCACTATAGAATCGATGACCTACGGCGCCGACGGGCTGGCGCACGCCGACAACGGCAAGGCCGTCTTTGTGCAGGGCGCCGTGGCAGGCGACACCGTCGAAGCCGAGGTCGTACAGGACGGCAAGTCGTTCATGCGCGCCCGCACGACCGAGATTCTGGAGCCGAGCCCCGATCGCATTCAGCCCCCCTGCCCCTTCGTGGGCATCTGCGGCGGTTGTTCGTGGGGCAATCTATCGCGCGCCGCTCAGCTTGCCGCCAAAGAGCAAAACCTGCGCTCCACGCTCGAGCGTATCGGCAAGTTCAGCCCCGATCAGGTCGATGAGCTGGTGCAACCCATCCGCCACACCAAGGATGATTGGGGCTACCGCAATAAAATCGAACTCGAGCCGACCGTTGTAAACGGCCGCGTGCGTCTTGGCATGCACGGCGTCGACCCCAGCAAAATCGTGACCGTCGATTCGTGCCCGCTGTTCGATAAGCGCTTCCCGAAGGCGCTCAAATCGGTCGTCGGCGCACTCAACTATCTAAGCGGCAGCCATGACTTGGGACTCGAACGCGTGGGCATTCGCGCATCGCGCCGCACCAAGGCACTCGAGGTCGCACTCTGGACACCTACGGGCTCTTTTCCGCGCTCGCAAGTCTCCCGCGTGCTGGCAGACGCCGCTCATCCCACGAGCATCGTGCGTGTGATGAGCAAGGGCGAGAAGAAGGCCCGCCGCGTCTCCAAGGTTGAGATGCTCGCCGGCGAGGGCTCCTGGACCGAGAACATCGCCGATGGCCAGATGCGCCTATCCGCCCCGTCGTTTTTCCAAGTCAACACCAAGGGCGCCGAGATCTTGATTGAGCTCGTTATGGCGGCGCTCGACCCGCAAGAGCACGAGCTTGCCGTGGACCTGTACTGCGGCGCCGGCACCTTTACCCTGCCGCTCGCCCGCCGCTGCGACTTTGTCGCCGCCGTCGAGGCCTACGGCCCGGCCGTGCGCGACCTGCGCCGTAACCTGGAGATCAACAAGCTTGATAACGTCGACGTCATTGGCGGAGACGCGGTGCGCGAGTTCCCCGACCAGGATGCCGACGTCTTGGTGGTCGACCCGCCGCGCGCAGGCCTCGCCCCCGAGGCGATCGACCTTATCGCCAGCACGAGTGCTCGCGATGTCGCCTACGTGAGCTGCGACCCGGCCACCCTGGCGCGCGATCTCAAACGCTTTGTCGAAGAAGGCACCTTCTTCCCCGTAAAGATCACGCCAGTCGACCTGTTCCCACAAACCTTCCACTGCGAGACCGTCGTCCACCTTAGGCGCAACTAGCCACTTAATCATTGCTCAGAAAAATCATTGGGAAATCGAGCGTGGCAAGCGGAGGTCTTCGGGGTATAAGACGGCTAATTGTATGCCGCCTATGAAAGGAACCCTCATGCCCAGCGTTGCCGTTCTCGCCGCCGATGGCTTTGAAACTATTGAATGCTTGACCATGGTCGATGTCATGCGTCGCGGCGGCGTGCGTGCCACGCTCGTCTCGATCATGCCCACGCGTGAGGTCGTGAGCTCGCTGCAGATCCCTGTGACCTGCGATGCGCTCTTTGATGAGATTAACTTTGACGAGTACGACTGCGTCGTGCTGCCCGGCGGCCTACCCGGTGCCACCAACCTGCGCGCCGATCAGCGCGTCTGCGACGTGGTCTGCGAGTTCGCCGCGACCAAGCACGTCGCCGCCATCTGCGCCGCCCCGTTTGTCCTGGGCGAGCTCGACCTGCTCGAGGGGCGCCACGCCACGTGCTTCCCTGGCTTTGAGAAAAGCTTCCCCGAAGGCGCCTATACCGGCGAGAAGGTTACGCAAGACGGCAACATCATCACCGCCAGTGGCATGGCCCAGTCGCTCCCCTTTGCGCTTGAGCTGCTGCGCACGCTCGCCGGCGACAAGGCCGTCGAGAAGGTCGCCGAGGGCATTCAGCTATGATTTTGGCTTCGCAATCACCGCGCCGCATCGAGTTGATGCGCGAGGCGGGCTATGACATTCGCATCATTCCTGCCGATATCGACGAAACGCCGTTTGATGGCGAGGCCCCGCTTACACTCGTCGAGCGCTTGGCGCGTGCCAAAGCCGCTGCCGTCACGGCCGAACATGCCGAACCCAACGAACTGACCGTCGCGGCTGATACTATTGTCACCTTTGACGGCCAAATTTTGGGCAAGCCGGCAGACGGGGACGAGGCACGCACCATGCTCCGCGAGCTTTCGGGCCGCACGCACCAGGTCGCAACCGGCGTCTGCATCGTTAAAGCCGGCGACGCTACAGCTCCGCATGCCGCCGAGAGCCTGTCGTTTGTCGATGTGACCGACGTGACGTTCTATGAGCTTACCGAAGAGCAGATCGAGCGCTATGTTGCCTCCGGCGAACCCATGGACAAGGCCGGGGCCTACGGCATCCAAGGCACAGGCGGCCGCATGCTTGTGCACGATATTTCGGGTGACTTCTATAACGTGGTGGGCCTACCCATCGCACGTGTCGCGCGCGCGATTCAAAAACTCTCGTAATTGCATCTGGCGCTGGGTATCCCCCAGCGCCTACAATTTTGGCGTACCGTACGGATCCCGACCGGGCACAAGGCGCGGCGGAAAACCGATAGGAGTTAAACATGGATACACTGCTCGAGGCCATTGACGTCTGTGATGTCGATGGCTTTTGCTTTGGCAACTATACGGACGAGGAGGCTGGCACCGGTTGCACCGTAATCGTGGCACCCGAGGGCGCCACCGGCGGCGTTGACGTTCGCGGCGGTGCTCCCGCATCGCGCGAAACCGACCTGCTGCGACCCGAGAACACCGTCGATAAGGTCCATGCCGTCTGCCTTTCGGGCGGATCGGCCTTTGGCCTCGAAGCCGCAAGCGGCGTGGCCCGCGAACTCGAGAGCCGCGGCATTGGTCTGCCCGTCGGCCCCACGCAGGTGCCCATCGTGTGCTCCAGCTGTATCTTCGACCTTGCCTTTGGCGACCCTACCGTACGCCCCGACATTGAGGCCGGTATCGCCGCCGTGCGCGAGGCGCTCGACCACACCCCTGCCTCGCTCGAGCAGGGCAACGTGGGCGCCGGCACCGGCGCCACCGTAGGTAAGCTCATGGGACCTGCCACCTGCATGAAGGCCGGCCTTGGCACTGCCGCCGTGGCGCTCGGTCCCGTTAAGGTAGGCGCCGTGGTTTCGGTCAACGCCTGCGGCAACGTTGTCGACCCCCTCACCGGCGAGTGGGTCGCCGGCATGCGTGCTGCAGCCGATAGCGACCAGATCGTCGACATGGAACTCGCAGCCTTTGCCGCCGCCGGATCCATGCAGATGCCGCTCGACCGCACCAACACCACCATCAGCTGCATCGTCACCAACATGGAGCTCACTAAGGCCCAGGCCACCAAGGTCTCCCAAATGGCCGCAGACGCCTACGCACACGCCATCCGTCCCACGCACACCACCAACGACGGCGACACCATCTACACCCTCGCCAGCGGCAAACTGGGCGCCCAGGCAAGCGCCGCCGTTCCCCTAGACCTGCTGGGCATGCTCGCCGTAAGGGCTTTGCAAACCGCCATCGTAAACGGAGCCAAAACCGCCAAAACCTCCCACGGCATCCCCGGCGCCGCGAAGTAAACTAGCTCGTCCGGTTGCCCGGTGGGCCTTGGTTATGTTTGCTGCTCTACAGTCCTGGCTCGCACGAAGAGCACATTAAGTGCTCTTCGGCTCGTGCGGAACTCGCGACAAACATAACCAAGCCCCACCGGGCAACCTACCAACCAAAATCTTTTCAGCCCAGGCCCCTGTGTACCGCGCGTCTAAGATCTTCAAATTCAATTAACCTGACAATCGATTCTTATAGCAGAGGCCCCTTGGCCTTTAGTTTGCTACAAGTTCCGCACGAGCCGGAAAGCACTTAATGTGCTTTCCGTGCGAGCAGGACTGTTCGCAGTAGCAAACTAAAGGCCAAGGGGCCCAGTCAACCTATCAGCAGCGATTACTCAGCAGCTAGTTGAATTTGAAGATCTTTGAGGCAAGACGGTATAGGCCGAGTGTGGTTTTGTCTCCGGCCCGACCGCGCAGGTTGGTGAAGAAGCCGACCACACCGTAACGTGCACGACGATACATACGCTCGTCATAGGCCTTCAAATCATTCCACAGCGTCTTTAGGCGCTCGTCGGCGCAATCTTCCTCGGAAAGCTTAGTAAGCACCGAGCAGATCGCCATCATCATGGTGAAGTAGCCCATCATGTACGAACGCAGACGCGACGACTCGACATCGCTGTACAGGTGGTACGACTCCATCATGATACGCGTAACACGGAACTGCTGGTCCAGACGCTTGACCATCGTGGCCTCGTTGACACTCTGGCCCTCGCGACCGATAAAGTAGCGATAGAGGTCGATGTCGGCGTAGTACATGGTCTTGCAGCGCGGCAGCGGCACGTAGGCGTAGATGTTGTCCACATAGAACGTGTGCGGCGGCATGGGAAGGTTGGACTCGCGCAGCACATCCGTGCGATAGCACAGGCTGTGCATGAGCAGATTCTGGTCCAGGCGGAAATGGCCGATCTGGTCCCAGGTAAAGATCTTTTTTCGAGGCAGGGCAAACTTGTAACCAATGGCCGTATGCGTACCCTCGTAAACCTTCTCGTACACGTAGTTCGAGATAAACAGGTCAACGCGCTGGTCGCGCTCTTCAAAGCCGCGCAGAATCGACAGCATGGTCGAAAGGGCAGCGCCGTCAAGCCAGTCGTCCGAGTCGACAACCTTGTAGTAGGTGCCCTGCGCCTCGCGCAGACCCGAAAGGACGGCAATACCGTGGCCGCCATTCTCCTGGTGCACCGCGCGGATGATTCCAGGATAACGGGCCTCCCACTCGTCGGCCTTGGCGGCCGTCTCATCCTTGGAGCCGTCGTCCACCACGATAATCTCGATATCGGTGGCATAATTGCTCCCCTCCAAGATGGAGGTGATGCAATGGTCCATGTCCTTAGCGGCGTTATACGAGGGAATACCGAATGTTATGACTTTATGCATGGCAGGCGATAATCTCATCCGAAAGATCGAGGGCGGAATTGGTCACGGCATCCATATCGTAGTAACGATACTCGGCCAGACGACCCACCGGGTGGAAGTTTGTCAGGTTCTGGACGCGCTCAAGATAGCGCTCATAGAGCTCGCGGTTCTCGGGCTCCAGAATGGCGTAATAGGGCGTCTCGCCCGAGCCGGGCGTATAGGCCTTGGAGTACTCCTTCATGATGGTGGTCTTGCCGGGCAGGACCTGACCGGTCATGTTCTTGAACTCGGTGATGCGCGTGTAATCCTCGCTCGTGGTGTAGTTGACGGTGCCCACGGGCTGGAACTGGTCCATATCGAGCGTCTCGAACTTCATGTCGAGCGTGCGGTACGGCAGCGCGCCCAGGTCGAGGTTGAACAGCTCATCGAGCGGACCGGTATAGACAATCTCGCCGCCATAGACCTTGCCGTCGATCTTGACGGTGGTCTCGTCGATTTCAAAGAGGTCACGGGCGTCTACGTCACAGAATACGTCGATCAGATCGTGATCGAGCATATGCTCGAACAGCGCGGTATAGCCGTCCTGCGGCATGCCCTGGAAAGGAGCCTGCGGGAAGTAGCGATCGTCATCGCCCACAAAGACGGGAACGCGGCCGGTGATCGAGGGGTCGATCTGGTCGGGCGTCTGGCCCCACTGCTTCATGGTGTAATGCAAAAAGACGTTCTCATAGACATAATCGGCGACCTCGGCAAGATCCGGGTCGTTCTTCTTGCGCAGCTCCATAATGGGCACCTTGACGTCCTTGCCAAAGGTCTCCACGAGCTTTTGGTACAGCTCCTCGCCGCGCTCATCGCCAAAGGCGAGCTTGAGGCTCGCATGGTTAAAGGGTACGGGCATGAGGGTGCCGTTGATGTTGGCGAGCACCTTGTGCTGGTAGTCCGTCCACTTGGTAAAGCGCGACAGGAAGTTATGGACGCGCTCATTAAAAGTGTGATAGATGTGCGGACCGTACTCGTGGACCAGGATTCCGGCCTCGTCAGTGCAGTCGTAGGCATTACCCGCGATGTGGCCGCGACGCTCCAAAACGGCAACACGATAGCCGATAGTTTCGGCAAGACGGCGGGCGCAAACGGCACCGGCATAACCGGCGCCGACAACGATCATGTCGTACGCACCAGCATTAAAGCCTTCAGGCAGGCCTGAGGTAATCTGCATCGATACTCCTTGTCAAAAGCCACACGCTTTTTAACTGGGCTTTTTCTCGAACATACGTCGAGACATATT
This sequence comes from uncultured Collinsella sp., assembly GCA_900542275.1. Classification (GTDB taxonomy): domain Bacteria; phylum Actinomycetota; class Coriobacteriia; order Coriobacteriales; family Coriobacteriaceae; genus Collinsella. The sequence continues at coordinate 89,568 of UQMW01000003.1, read as the reverse complement.
TATCAGAGCGATTATAGCGCTAATGCGTCCTATAATGAGCTTGCCACACAAGGAAAGCTCAAGCACCGCGGCGTACATTATTGAAAGGTAAACCCGCTAGCAGCGGGTTTATTCGTGTACAGCCGAGGGCCTGGAGCTTAGCGAAACGCTTGTAAGGAGTATCATGAGCGATTTCCTGAACCGTATGAAGTCTGCCGCCAAGGCCGACCTTAAGACCATCGTCCTGCCCGAGGGCGAGGATCCGCGCACCATCGTCGCGGCCAACAAGATCATCGAGGAAGGCCTGGCCAACATCGTCATCCTGGGCGATCCCAACGAGATCAACGTTCCCGGCGCCACCGTCATCGACCCGCGCAATGCCGAGAAGCACGAGGAGTACGCGCAGAAGTTTGCCGAGCTCCGCGCCAAGAAGGGCGTTACCATCGAGCAGGCTCGCGCCCAGGTGATGGACGCCACCTACTTTGGCACCATGATGGTCAAGATGGGCGACGCCGACGGCCTGGTCTCCGGCGCCTGCCACTCCACCGCCGACACCCTGCGCCCCGCGCTTCAGATCCTCAAGACCGCCCCGGGCACCAAGCTGGTCTCGGCCTTCTTCGTGATGTGCACCGACACCCCGCAGTTCGGCACCGACGGCACGCTGATCTTCGCCGACTGCGGCCTCAACATCAACCCGTCCTCCGACGAGCTCTCCGAGATCGCCATCGCCTCCGCTCACTCCTGGTCCACCTTCATGGGCAACGTTGAGCCGCACGTGGCCATGCTCTCCTACTCCACCATGGGCTCCGCCGGTGGCGAGGTCGCCAAGAAGGTCCAGGAGGCCGTGAAGTTCTGCAAGGAGAAGGCTCCCGAGCTCGCCATCGATGGCGACCTGCAGCTCGACGCCGCTATCGTCCCCACCGTCGCCCAGCTCAAGGCTCCCGGCTCCTCTGTCGCCGGCAAGGCCAACGTGCTCGTGTTCCCCGACCTCGAGGCCGGCAACATCGGCTACAAGCTGGTCCAGCGCTTCGCTGGCGCCGACGCTTACGGCCCCATCCTGCAGGGCATCGCCAAGCCGGTCAATGACCTTTCGCGCGGCTGCTCTGCCGACGACATCGTGGGTGTCGTGGCCATCACCGCCGTCCAGGCTCAGATGGCTGAGTAGCGTACGCACTCCCCCGAAGGCCGTACGGGCTAACCCCTGAAAACGTCCTCGACCAATGAAACGCCCCCGTTCTGCTCCTTCGGAGCTACGAACGGGGGCGTTTCTGGTCTGCGGAATGTTTTCAGAGCTTTGCCCTGCAGGGTCCCTGCCGTCACGCAGCAGTCAGGGAATCTGGAGTGGGCGGCGGCTTGGCTACGAGCTGGGGCTGAGGATCTGAACGAATGGGTGACGTTGCTGGGAGCGCAGGCGTTGCCGGCGATGATCACTTTGGAACTGGAATTTCCGCCTGCTAGTAAAAAGGCCTCCGGGCTGTTGCTCTGGAGGCCTTTTTGTCAATTACAGACGAATGCGTTAGTTGTTCTTGGTCAGACGCTCGACGTCGTGGGCGATCATGTATTCCTCGTCGGTGGGGATGACCATGACCGTGACGGCGGAACCGGCGGCGCTGATGACCTGTGGGCCGTTGCCCACGGCCTCGCGGTTCTTGTTGTTGTCGATGCGCACGCCCAGCCACTCAAAGCAGTCGCAGAAGGCCTTGCGGATCGACCAGTCATTCTCGCCGATGCCGGCGGTAAAGGTAATGGTGTCCACGCCCGCCATGGAGGCAATCATGGAACCAGCCTGCTGCATGGCCTTGTATGCGAACATATCGAAGGCGAGCAGGCAGCGCTCGTCACCCTCGGAAGCGCGCGTACGGATGTCACGGGCATCGTTGGAGATACCCGAGATGGCAAGCAGACCGGACTGCTTGTTCATCATGTCGTCGACTTCCTGGTAGCTGTAGCCGCCCTCGCGCTGCAGGTAGCACACGGTAGCCGGGTCGATGGAGCCGCAGCGGGTTCCCATCATTAGGCCGTCAAGCGGCGTGAGGCCCATCGTGGTGTCGCGGCACACACCATCCTCGATGGCGGCAAGCGAGGCGCCGTTGCCCAAATGGCACGAGAGCAGACGGTGGCAGCGCGAGCCCAGGATCTCCTTGGCCATCATCCACTCGTAGCGGTGGCTCGTACCGTGGGCACCGTACTTGCGCACGTGGTACTTGTCGCACACGTCCTTGGGCAGCGCATAGGTGTAGGCAACCTCGGGCATGGTCATGTGGAACGAGGTATCGAAGACGGCCACGTTGGGCAGCTCCGGATACTTCTCGCGGCAATATTCGATTGCCGCGGCCTCGCCGTAATTGTGCAGCGGGGCGAGCGGGGCCACCTCAAGGATCTTAGCCATGACCTCATCGTCGACGACCGCGGAATCATCGAAGTGCCAGCCACCCTGAACGATACGGTGGCCGATGCCATCGATCGTAAAGTCGGTCTTCTCGAGCTCCTCGAGCACGCGCGCAATGGCGCAGCGATGATCGGGAAAAGGAATCTCCTCGGTCAGCTTGGCACCACCGTTCTCGGAGTGGCCAAAGATGCCCATCTCCGAGCCAATACGCTCGCAGTTGCCCTTGGCGAAAACCTCGCGGGTATCGGTATCCAAAAGCTGATATTTAAGGCTCGAGCTGCCGGCGTTGACAACAAGTACGTTCATGAGACTCCTTCGTGATTACAGTACGGTCGGCAAACCTATAAGGTGGCCGTACACTTAATAAGAAGTTATCAGAATCCAATAAATAGCTATTAAACTCTTCGCTCAAAGAGCGTAAAAGGGGGCTGAACGGCACAAGGCCATCCAGTCCCCCCTTGCATCAATTACTTGCCGTTGACAATGCGCTCGACGTCGGAAGCGATCATGAACTCCTCGTCCGTGGGGATGACGAAAATCTTGACCTTGGAATCCTTTGCGGACAGGCACCAAGCGCCGTCGCCGCGCAGAGCGTTGCGGGCATGGTCCATCTTGACGCCCATAAAGGCCAGACGGTCGGCCACGCCAGCGCGGACGGCCGGAGCATGCTCGCCGATGCCGGCGGTAAAGACCAGGGTGTCCATACCGCACATAGAAGTAGCCATCTCGGCCGCCTTGGCGGCAATCTTGTAGACGAACATATCGAAGGCGAGCTGGGCCTCGGGGTCGCCAGCAGCGGCGAGCTCCTCGACGTTGCGGCAGTCGTTGGTCTTGCCGCCGGTCGCAGCCAAAAGACCGGACTTCTTGTTCATCATCTCGTCGACCTCGTCGAAGGTGTAGCCGCCTTCGCGCTGCAGGTAGCACACGGTAGCCGGGTCGATGGAGCCGCAGCGGGTGCCCATCATGACGCCGTCGAGCGGCGTCAAGCCCATGGTGGTGTCCATGCACTTGCCGTCCTCGATGGCGCACAGGGAAGCGCCGGAGCCGATATGGCACACGACGACCTTGCGGGCCTCGCCGTTGGTCATCTCGGCGACCTTCTTGGAGATGTAGCGGTAGCTGGTGCCGTGGGCGCCGTACTTACGGATGTGCAGCTTGTCGCAGACGTCCTTGGGCAGGGCGTAAGTCTTGGCGACCTCGGGCATGTTGAAGTGGAAAGCGGTGTCGTAGACCGTGACGTTGGGCAGGTCGGGATACTGCTCCAGGCAGAACTCGATAACGTTAGCCTCGGGGTTGTTGTGCAGTGGGGCGAGCGGGGCGACCTCGCGGATCTTGGCGAGGACGTCCTCGTCGACGAGGGAGGAATCACCGAAGTACCAACCGCCCTGAACGATGCGATGGCCGATGCCCTCGATCTTGACGCCGTTGGCCTCGAGGTCCTTCAGGACGACCTCGATGGCGACCTTGTGGTCGGGGAACTCGATGTTCTCGGTCACCTTCTTGGAGCCGTTGGCAGCGTGGGTGAAGGTACCGCCGGTAAAGCAGACGCGCTCGCAGGAGCCCTTTGCGGACACCTTGTGCGACTTGGTATCGATGACCTGATACTTAAGGGTCGAAGATCCTGCGTTGACGACCAGAACGTTCATGTGTCTCCCTACTAACAGGCGGTGTGGCGCCGCCAGGTTACATACGCTTCAATAATAAACCCAAACGCCCTCGAGCTCGGGTTTATTGCGTTGATATATAAGTTATCGATGCATGCATGCTCATGGTCTTCGACTTGTAAGGCGAAATAGCGCGGGGATATACACCAGGGAAGTAATCCCGAGCGCAACAAGCAATACGACTCGAATGCCCGCAACGCTACTCAGCACAGAGTTGAGCAGATAGAAAAGAACAGCGCCCACCGCCACCATCTGGCTTTGAACCGAAATCAGTGAACAGCGCATCGATGAATCGGCAGCATTTTGGAAAACTGAGTATTTGATTGGGGCAAACAACGAGTAGGCGACCGTCTGCAGCACATAGAACACGGGCAGCAAATTAGCCGGAGTAAGGGGGATCAAAAACAAAGCTGTCAATACTAAGCGAATGATGCCGCAAATACGCGCAAAACGGCCCTTGTCGACATGAGCACTCACACTGGGCACAATAAGCCCCATAGAGGCCGAGGCAAGGAGCTGGACCGCAATGGTCACACCCGAAGCGACGGCATTCATTCCGCGACCCGCAAGCAGCAGTGAGAAAAAGTCTTCCAGGGCGACAAAAGCAAATGCCTGAGAACAGTCCATGATGAACGCTGAACGAAGAATGCCATTACACGCAATAGCGGCACCGATCATCTTCGGGCTAATTCCACGCTCAGGTGCCCCCGCAGTGCCCACTCTTCGCATCTCAGGAATGCAGACAACGACAACCAACGTCAACACCATTGCGATGATATCTGCCGAAAGACCAATGAGATATGCACCGACAGACGAAATGAAACCGCCCACGCAAGCAGAGATGGCATAAGAGGCATAGAAAACAAATCGCTCAACGACATTAAGTCTTACGAGCTGGTCCTGAGAGACGCTGTCAATGTAAATCGCTTCTATGGATCCGCTCAGACATGCAACGGCAAAACCTTTGAGAGCGAACGCACCGATTAAAAGCAGAGGGGAACGGACGAGAAGCAGGGCGGCGTAGTATCCAAGCATCCCCACGACGCCAACGAGACCGCTTGTCTTTCGTCCAAACCTATCAGCAATATAGCCAGTGGGAACTTCGAGGATGAACTTACTCACTTGATATGCAATCATCATGCTAGAAATCGCCACCATCGAGAATCCGACGAATTCAAGGTAAACCGTCAGAAAATACAAAATGGTGCTGAAGTTCGACAGAAAAACGAACGTCATATAAAGCAAAACCGTACGGTTTTTCATGCTCCGCCCTCCAAGAGTCAGCAATCTAAATCGGAATCTTGGAAAAGCATGAGGGCAAAGCTGTCAGCTATGTGTTGCAGGGCGTCAACATTCACTTGACGACACGAGGCCAAATGGCCTCACGAAGCGAGATGACGCAATAGGTGGAGAAATACCGTCTGGTGTCGATCGGTCCAGGCATTTTGTCGATAGCAAAAGTAAATGGGCAAGGCTACGTCATGCGAGGCTTCAATGGAGCACTCGCTCACTTCCGATCCATCCGATGCGAGAGAAGAGCCAGAAAAACCCAATATGAATCCCCCGGCTTGAAGAAACTCAGCCTGCGCCCTGTTTTCGTATTCGACATCACGGAAGCGAAAATTGACGAGCTGGGCTTCAGGGCATTGGTTAATCGCATTGAGACAGGGTGACAAATTAATGGGAACAGCGAGCCTGCCGCCCAGTAACTCACGAATAGTCATAGCGTCAACAGATTGATGACCCGCTGGGTATGAAAGAACCTTGAGCTCCTTTTCACCCAAATATTTTGAAGAAAGGACGCTGTCCCGTGGTTCCTCAAACGAGATAGCCGCGTCCGAGATTCCAAGTATAAGTGATTCAAAGCATGTAGCCGTTGGCTGATGCCACACATCAAGATGAATCTGAGGGTGCGAGCGTTCAAACGAGTCATACCAGTTTTCGGCAAAAAGGCGCCCCCGTCCATGAAGGCAGGGGGCGTAAAGACGAAAGTGGCCGTCGGGCGAGACGCCGTCGCCCCTCGATTGAGCGTACTTTTTGAGATCGTCGACTTGTGCCAGGATCACGCGTGCACGACGCGCAAATTCTCTACCAGCCGGAGACAAAACAGCCTCCCCCGCCGATCGGTCGAGCAAAACAATCTGATACTCAGATTCCAACTTTTTGATTGCCGACGAAACAGCCTGCGGACTCACATGAACGGCGCGAGCCGCTTTGCGCACGCCGCCATAGTTCGCTACCGCTTGAAGGTATTCGAGTTGAGAAAGCTGCATAGATTACTCCAAAGGCAGCCAAGTCGACGGGCTACGCGCCCTCAGATGAGGTTCTCGCCCAGGTTTTTGCCGCCGAGGACGTGCATGTGGAAGTGCATGACGGTCTGGCCGGCGTTGACACCCTTGTTGGAAATGACGCGGAAACCGTCCTCCAGACCCTTGGCCTTGGCGACCTCCTGGATGGCGTGAGCCATGGCGCCCATGGTCTCGGCAGGCACGTTGTCGGCGATGTCGCTGTAGTGCTTCTTGGGGATCACAAGCGTGTGGACCGGCGCCTGGGGGTTAAGGTCGTCGAACGCGATGACCTGGTCGTCCTCGTAGACAACAGTCGAGGGGATCTCGTGGTTGGCGATTTTACAGAAGATGCAATCACACATGGCTGGTTCCTTTCTAACGACAACGCAACAGAAGGTGGCGTTGTTCAGTGAAACACCAAGACAGTTTAGCCCACTTCAAAGATCCGAATTGAGCGAAATCCATTCCTCGGCAATCGCAATGGCCAGAGGGCTTTATCCATCCATATGCTCGCGCCTATTTAAAGTGTTTGACCTCGGGAACGATCAACACCGGAAGGACGGATAGACCGTAAAGCAGAGTAATAAGCATCATTTGTTTGTCGTAATCTGAACCGGAAATAGCCGCAATCCCAATAGGAAGCATATAAGAGCCCAAAAGGCTAACTTCGGCCATAATGCCGCCAGCGCTGCCAGCATAACGAGTGCCGATTTCAACAAATGAAACTGGCAGAGCTTGAACAACTGGACCCATCATGCTCGTAACGATGCCGCACACTGCAAGCAATACCCCCATGGACTTCAAGCCCGAGGCAAACCACGCAACTGCAATTGAAATAGAGCCAAGAAGCCCGACAATCACAAGATACGGTCGCGCAAGGCGGCATTTACCGTAAAGCATCGGAGCAATCAAGCAGCCGATAATCCCAGCAGCGGTTGTCAGCGCCGCCATTTCGCCGGCCGTCGAAGCATCGGTGCCTCGCACAAGCTCAAGAGCCTGAGGTAGCACACCGGAAAAGGCGGTCGTGGCGGCAAGTGAGAAAGCGGCGCAAATCGCGCAAAGCCAAACGTTACGCGAACGAAAAGCAGTCAGAAGGGCTTGGTCGTGCTCAACGCCATCAGGAATAAGTGAGTCATGCTGTACGTTCTTACCAAATAAACCCCAGAAGATAGTCAGAACGACCAACAACGCTTCTGCAACTGTATAGCCCATTAGCACGGAAGACATAAACGCCGATGACGCTTGCGCCGCCGCAATGCCAAAGCAAGTCGCCGCATAGTAAATGCCCATCGCAACATCCGTCTTATCTGCAAACCAAAGTCCAAGCGTCTTTGCATTATTGGCAGTCAATGCCGCCATCCCCACGCCGATGCAAAACATCGAGACAAGTTGAGCAGGATAGTTCGATAGGGTGAAAATTCTGATAGCGCCGCCGACTAAAGAAACACAGAACCCGCCAAGTATCACTACTTTGGGCCCAAGCCTATCTCCAAGTGATCCGAACGGGAGACTAAAGAAAACCGCCGCAAGCATTGGCGCCAGAAAGAGAGATGAGAATCCGACAGGGTCGATATTCATCTGAGGCATGATGACCGTAGCATAGGCAGCGACCTGATACTGCATGAAGTTGCCCAAAAAACAGAGACCACACGTCAACAGCAATATTAACCAGCGGTAACCACTCGAAGCCCGCTTTTGCTCAACTTTGTGCGCAACTTCGCACGCTTCACCATCCATTGCACCAACCTCACATTAAAAATGGTCGCGACCCCCATATCAACTGGAGGTCGCGACCAGGCAAAACACCGATTAATTATAATTCAGAAGTCTCAGGCATCTCGGCTTTTGCCGCCGCACCAGTCTCGGGCAACATCGCAATAGGCAAAACGCTCGCAAGGAAAAGAATCGATTCGATCGTAAAGTTCAACGTCCAATTGTCACCAGAAATAGACGAAACAATAACGGGAACAAAATAGGAGCAGAGAAGGCCGACAGTACCGATTATTCCACCAGCGCTACCGGCATATTTCGCGCCAATCTCAGGAAGATCAGGAGTCATTGCCTGAATAATGGGGCCAGAAAGAGCGGTCATAAAACCATTGAGGACGAGAGCAACCCACATGACAGTGCCAAGCGGCAAAAACCAGTTTGCAACCATTACAACGGCGGCAATCACCGTAGTTACAATGAGAAACGGTTTATTCTTACCGAGCTTGAGGACGGCAGCCGGTCCCGCAAAACAAGCAAAGAAGCTACCAACTGTAATAATTGCTGCCATAGATCCAGCGGTGGCAGTATCAACGCCGCGAACGAGCTCAAGCGCAGACGGCAGAATTGCGCAATATGCCGTGGTTGAAGCGAGGGTAAGACCATAAGCCAAGGCAATGCACCAAACGCCGCGCGACTTAGCGGCAATCTTAATGTACTTCATAACCGGCTCGGGCTCGGGCATGGGCTCGCCCTCCGGGACGTTCCTCATAAAGAAGATCCACAGCGCAGCAGTTACAGCTTCGGCAATAGCAGCGACCAGATAAGACACGTCAAGCGTAGGAAAATAAGTGCTGAATGCCTGGGCTATCACGATGGACACACATGAAGCAGCATAGAAAACTCCCACGGCAAGGGAGGTCTGCTGTTTAAACCAGGAACCCAGCACCTTTGCCAGATTGGCATTGAGCGCCGCAATGCCAAAGCCGATCATAAACATCGAAACGATCTGCACGGTAAAGTCATTAATCATGAAATAACGCAGAAAGCCGCCTACAGCAGAAAGCACCATGCCAATTGACACGACAAGCTTAACGCCGTAGCGATCAGCAAGAGATCCTGCAGGAATCGACAAAAACACAGCGGTGAGCATCGGCATCAACATGAGATTGGTAAGCCCACCGGCATCGATGCCGAGAGTCGTCATCACGACGACACCCCATGCTGAAACCTGATATTGCATGAAGTTTGCCATGAAGCAAATGAGGCAAACTACGAATAAGATCATCCACCGATAACCCGATAGCTTTTCTTCTTGAGCCATTTCTTTCTCCTTACGCAGGGATAGTTCAAGCTGAATTCAATGGGGCTAATTAGCCCACTCCATTGCGGCTTCTTTCACTAATCGTTGAGTAGTACCTCGTACATAGGACGGAACACCGAATCTTCTTTGGCATGCAGCGAATGCACCGGCTTCCACTCGTTTTCGTCAATTACCATATGAATGTGGTTCTCAGCGGTATAGGGGTCCCATGGTGCCTTGCCCTCAACAAACGGTTTGCCCGTCTTCGCAAAGCTGAACCACGCATCGTTCATTTCATCCGCGAGATGCGCTGGAGGATTGTCACCCGTAAACATCAGACCACTCGCGGTATCAAGATTCTTGAAAACGAACGGCACCTCGATTGCGTGGCAAGAACCCATTCCCTCGACACGAGATTTATAACGGAACAAATAGTTGTACACGGGCTTAAACGCCGACTGCTCTTCAGCCATAAGGTCGGTGCCGACAAAGAAACCGGTTGAGTTCATAAATTTGGTGTAATTCTCGGCAAAATCGCGCTCAGGCCATGCCTTTCGATATGCTTGCTCCCAGTAATCGATATCAATCTGATCATCAAAATGAATCGGGAATTGGCCGTGCCAGAATCCGGGAAGGTCATCGAAATAGAAATGGAAATAAGTAAACTCGTCCTCGGTACATCCAATCATGATATCGATATCCTTGGCTGCGCCCTCCGCCCAGGCCTTCATCGGCTTCTTGGGAAGAAAAGACCCGTCGCAAACCGGCGAGAAAATTAGCGACACTTCGTAGGTATGACGATCGCACCACACCTGCATGCCCTCAATGAGCTCGTCTGCCGACTTCTCTAAGAGCTCTTGGGCGGTTTTGCATCCCATGATTTCGGCGAACTCCCGAGCAAAGTACTCGCCGCGCTCGCGGGTCTTATAAAGCTGGATAGGGCCGGACTCCAAAATCGCACGTTGGAAATACTTATTTGCCTCTGGCAATATGGAAAGAAGAGCCTGGCTGGAAGAGCCTGCCGACTCACCGAAAAGCGTGACACAATTGGGGTCACCGCCGAAGGCCGAAATATTCTCATGCACCCACTCGAGCGCACGGATTTGATCAAGAATGGCAAGATAGCCGGCGTCTTTGTAGTCCTCTCCGCCCGGCAGGCAATCGAGCAGCAGCGACCCAAACAAGTTCAGACGGTAGTTAATCGAAACAATAACGACATCCTTCGCTGCCGCAAAATTGGAGCCGTTATATAGCGGGTCGGCAGATCCACCTGAGAAGTAGGCACCACCATGGATATATACCATGACAGGAAGGTTCTTGCGTGCGTGTCCCCTGACCCACACGTTAAGGCTCAGGCAATCCTCCCCTTGCTCATGAAGCGAAGCGAGTTCAACTTCATCGATAAATTGCCTGGCAGAATGCCCGAATTCCACGCATTCAATTTCCTCATCGGAATCATCAAGGCGCTCAGGGGCACGCCAACGAAGATCACCTACCGGCTGCTTTGCATAGGGAATGCCCAAAAAAAGCTTCAACCCCGTTTTCGAGCGTCTTGCCCGAAACTATACCCGTCCTAGTCTTGACCTTCATTGCTTGTCCTTCCTCACAATTAAGATGCTAGATCGATATGATTTAAGCTAGCTGGCTTGAAACCATCTTAGAATTTGGAGAAAGTCAAAGGTCAACGACGTGTTTCGATGGAATACCAGCTGGATACCAAGCGCTTAAGACCGTTCACCTCGTCAAAACGACCGCTTGCCCGACAATGACGGAGTAACAAACATTAGAATAGCTCCAAGGTTTTGAGTGGCCCTAGGGCAGTCGGAAGGTGTGACATGGAACGCGAGTTTTCCCTTAATATCAAGCAGACGGCCGGCCTCTACGGCGTAAGCGCAGACACTCTTCGCTATTACGAGGCAATTGGTTTAGTTGCCCCAAAGCGCGGGGCGAATGCCTACCGTGAATACAGGAAGGACGATTTCGGCAGACTCAACATCATCATGTCAATGCTCAATATGAACTACACGCTTAGCGAAATCAGATCTTTCCTAGATAACCATTCACTCGAAACGAGCTTTGAACTGTTCAGCAACGAACTTGATAGCATCGACGCAGCCATAGCAAAACTATCGCAACGGCGCCGAAAGATCGAGCATTGCATGCAGAACATATCCATGTCGTTAAGAGCACGCGAGGAAAAACAGTCGAGGGTGGTTCATAAGGGACCCCGAGGATATGTCATCGTAAGCGAGGATGAGCTAAGCGGCGACATAATTCCCTACGCCACCATTAAGCGCATGAAAGAACTCGGGATGGAAATCGATTCGATACACACGGTTCCATGCTTCATCCTTGACCCATCGCGCAGAAGCGCCGACGGTTGCCTGGTAGCAGAGAAGACGCTGCTTTCACTCGGATCAATCGACGATAAAGGGTGCGAGATTATCCCAGAAGGCGACTATCTTTGCAGGACAACCACCGGACCTGCAGAAATAACGCCGACAATATGGAAGGAAATGAATGAATTCATGGACCAGAATCATCTCATTGCCGCAGGGCCTCTTCTAGAATTCTGGTATGTAAGCGAATACATATCTGACAATCAAGATGAATATTTACACACGCTAGAAATAATGGTTGAACCCGGTGAAATCGACCAGCGATAGCGCCTCAACTCACCTAACACGCCAAAAGGCAAGCAACATTCACCTCCAATGGCCAAGCCACCAGGGTAGTCTTTTTGCGACGGGGCTTTTTTGACTACTTTTTCGCAAACGCAAGTGCTCGGCGAGGCAGCCGACAAGAGGTAGTCAAAAAAGCCCCGTCCCAAAAAGACTACCCCAAAGTGGACTGCGAGATGGTTAGAACGAGAGGTTATCATCGGTGTTGGCGGCCTCGCCGTCGGCGAGTACGTCGTTGCCGTCGACGTCCTTAAGGAGCACCGAGACCTTCTGCTCGGCATCGGACAGGCGGGTGCGCAGGCTCTTGAGGAGCTCGACGCCGCGGGTATAGCTCTCGAGCGACTCCTCGAGCTCCATATCGCCTGACTCCAAGCTGCGGATGATGAGCTCCAGCTCCTGCGAGGCCTGCTTGTACGTAAGCTGCTCGACCGGGGTCTTCTCTGCCATATCTGTTTCCTTTCCTAAAGGTCTATCACTGTGAAACGCGGTCTACTCGACCGCGTTGACGGTTGCCGACACGTTGCCGTCTGCCATGCGCACGCGGATGGCGTCGCCGGGCTTAAAGGTCTTGGCGCTCGTGGCCACCCCATCATCGCTGTACGCGATGGAATAGCCACGGGCAAGCACCTTGAGCGGCGACAGGGCATCGAGCGAGGCTGCCGCACGGCCCAGGTCGGACGCAGGTTTGCCGAGCATCGTGCGCCCCTGATGCTCCAGGCGAGAGCTCGCGAGCGCGAGCGAATGGCGTTTGCCATCGAGCCCCGAGGCGCTTGCAACCAGGCGCTCGGGCAGACGCTCGAAGTTGGAACGAAAGGCCCCGACCGAACGCGTTATGGCGCCAGACAGACGATCGGCCGTCAGGGCAAGCTCGGACTCGCGACGCTCAACCATAAACGTTGGATCGTTAAGACACGGGCGGCACGCGGCTGCATCGAGCGCGTCGCCCAGACGAGCCGTATAGGTGTCCCAGGCACGACGGCCGCGTTGGTCGAGCATTTCCAGATCGACCTGATCAGACCCGATCATCGAAGCCATCGCGGCGCCCAGACGCTGATGGCGCGTCTCGAGCACGTCGGCCAACTCCGTCATAGCCGGCGCCACCGATTCTGCCGCTGCCGTTGGCGTGGAGGCGCGACGGTCGCTCACCATGTCGCAGATCGAGGTATCGGGCTCATGCCCAATGCCCGTCACCACAGGCACGGGACAGGTTGCCACCGCACGGGCAAGCTCCTCGTCGTTAAAGGTCATGAGGTCCTCGAAGGAGCCACCGCCGCGCACCAGCAAGATGCAATCGGGTGCCGGCGTAATGGCAGCGGCGCGGCGCAAGCCTTCAATAAGCTCTGCCGGCGCACCCTCGCCTTGAACCTTGGCGCCCACGCAGACGAGCTCGACAAGCGGGTTGCGACGGCGCAGCGTGCGCTTGACGTCGTCGATCACGGCACCCGAAAGCGAGGTGACGACTGCCACACGCGAGCAAAACACCGGAATGCGACGTTTGCGCGCCTCGTCCATCAGGCCCTCGCGACGCAGCTTTTCGGCCAACTGAGCCACCTGCTGACGCAGCAGGCCCTCCCCCGCCAGCGAGAACGAGCGGGCAACGAAGCTCATACGACCCGTAGGCTTGTAGAGATTGAAGCTGCCCTTAAAGCTCACCTGCATGCCGTCACGCAGATCGAAGGTACGCTTGAGATAGGCGCCCTTCCAGATGATGCAGTCGACGGCGGCCGAGTCGTCTTTAATCTGGAAGTAGCAGTGGCCGCTTCGGGCATTGGGACCGCGGAAACCCGTGACCTCACCCAAAACGCTCAGCTGCGGAATGGCATCGAGCGCGCCGGCGGCGATCTCCACCGCTTGGCTCACGCTGAGCTCTTTGCGCTCCTGCTCGTCCGATCCGTCGAACTCGGCGGAAACGGTATTGCCGGTCAGATTCCAGCCTGCCACGCAGCCCCCTTTCGTCATCGTGCACATGGGCTCCGGCCCTGCGCTAATTCAAGTCCAACACATAGTACAGCGCCGCGGGGACACAAATCCCCACGGCGCCCAGCGACCCAATTTGTTATCGGTTGGAGTTTCTGTTGTAGCGAGCCATAAGGTAGAGCAGCTGAATGATCGAAGTGAGCGCTGCGGCAACATAGGTAAGCGCAGCGGCCGTCAGCACCTTCTTGGCACCGTTGACCTGCTTGGAACTCATACCCGACTGCTCAATATACGCCACGGCGCGCCGACTGGCATCAATCTCAACCGGCAGCGTAACCAGCTGGAACAGCACGCTAAACGAGAAGAAGATCAGTGCGAGGGTCGTGAGTCCCGCGATGTTCATAAACAGGCCCATGAGCAGCACGATCGTCCAGGTGTTCTGGGTAAAGTTGACGACGGGGACCAAAGCGGTGCGTACCTTCATCATGGCATAACCACTTTGACGCTGAGCGGCGTGACCCGCCTCGTGACAAGCGACGGCAACGCTTGCGACCGAACCGCCCGAACGGTTGGCGTCCGAGAGATACAGGTTGTTATCCTGCGGGTTGTAATGGTCGGTGAGCTCACCGGCGACACCCTTGATACCCACGGCATTGCAACCGCTGGCGTCAAGCATGTGGCGAGCGACCGTGGCACCCGTGTCGCCGTCTGAGCGAACCTTGGACCAGGTTTTGTACGTCGAGTTGATATAGTTCTGTGCGGCAAGGCCAAGTACCGTGCAGACAAGAACAACCAGCAGGTACAGTGGGTCGATGCCAAAGCCGTATCCATAGTAATAAGGCATGCGAATTCCTCCGAATCGAGTTACACGTTGGAGGCATTCTACCCACTCAAGCGGCTAGGCTTCCTTATAGCAATTCAATTTTGCCGTCCTTCACCGTCAGCCCCATATTGCCCGAGAGCAGATCGTCCAGACGCGAACCCACAAGCTCAAAGCGCCAACCTTCGCGCAGGGGGCTCTGCTCGGGATGCTCAATATAGTCGGCCAGGTCATCGCGCGAGGCAATGACCGAGGTCGCCACGCCCGAGCGCTCGGCAACCAGGCGAATGAGCGCATACATGAGATCCGTCACGCTCTCCAGCTCCGGAGAGATCTGGCGATGCCCGCGCACCATGAGCGGCAGGCGATCGTGCGGGCAGCTCGCGCCGCGCTTGATGGCCATGAGCGCGCCATCCACGTCACGCTCCCCCAACTGATCGGTACCGCGAATGCTACGGAACTCCTCAACGCGCACAGGGTTGCGCTTGACGAGCGCCAGCAGCGTGTCGTCGGACATGACCCACTTGCGCGGGATGTTGCGGCGCTCGGCGCGATCCTCGCGCCAGGCGGCGAGCTCGCGCGCGATACCCAGCTGATGACGGCTGCACGAATTGATGCGTTTGACCTTGCGGAACGCCTCGTGGCGATCGGCGCGATAGTGCGACTCGTCGGCCAGCGGGCGCAACTCGTCGAGCACCCAGTCCACACGGCCCAGCTCGCGCAGGCGACTCATCATCTCGGTATAGGCGACGATCAAGTACTTGACGTCATCGATCGCGTACTCAATCTGCTTATCGGTCAGCGGGCGACGCGACCAGTCGGTCAGCGACTCGGTCTTGGGCAGCGAGACGCCGCAAAACGTCTGTACGAGCGCGCCGTAGGAAATCTGCTGGCGCTCGCCCAAAAAGGCGGCGGCCACCTGCGTGTCAAAAATCGGACGCGGCAGCACGCCTACGGTATGAAGCATGACCTCCATATCCTGCGAGCAGGCGTGGAAGACCTTGGTCACGCTCTCGTCGGCCATAAGCTCGGCCAGCGGCGATAGGTCGTCGATTACCAGGGGATCGACCGCTACGCTCTCGGCAGGAGAGGCAATCTGAACCAAACACAGACGCGGATGGAACGTGCGCTCGCGCAAAAACTCAGTATCGACGGCAATCGCGTCGAATTCGCGGGCGCGCTGGCAAAAGTCGAGTAGAGCCTGATGTGTGGAAATGTACATATCAACCCATCGAATAAGGTTAGGCCCGAAAAACACGGGTAGGATATCGGCATTGCCCTACAACTATACTCGGTTAGTCACAGAACGGGAACGTAAGTATGCGCTGCCTTATCATCCACAACCCGGCATCGGGCCCCAGCTCAGATGAAATCTACGCATTCACGCACGCCCTTGCACAGGGCGGCGACGAGGTCGTGATGCGCTTTATCGGCGATGGCATGGAGCCCGAGGACGCCGTGGCAGACGTTCGCGAGTTCGACCGCGTGGTCGTCTCGGGCGGCGACGGCACCGTCTCCAACGTGCTCGACCAGATGCGCGGCTGCGGCGTCCCCACGCTGGTTTTCCCCTCCGGCACGGCCTGCCTATTCTTTAACAACATCGGCAATGCCCCCGAGGCAGCGGCGCTCGCCAAGGCATGCCGCGCCGGCCGCACGGTCAAAGTCGACATGGGCGAGCTCTTTTGGCTCGACGAGAACGGCAACGAAAAGCGCCATGGCTTTATCATCATCGCCGGCTCGGGCTTTGACGCTGAGATTATGATGAAGGCCGCCCCCACTAAAAACGACATCGGCGAGATCGCCTACTTCCTCTCCGCGCTCGCAACGCCCAACCCCACGGTGGCGCACTTTACCATTGAGCATGACGGCATTGTCGAGGAGCTCGATGGCATCTGCTGCATGGCCGGTAACACCTCGGTCATCCAAAACGACATCAACCTGTTCCCCGATTGCCGCATGAACGACGGCATGGTCGACATCGCGGTCATCGAGCCCGTAAAAACCGTCCAGCTCCTGCCCACCGTGATCACCGCCGCGCTCGACCCCGCCGGCAAGGTGCTCGGCCGTCCGCAGTTCAAGATCATCCAGACCAAAGAAGCCAAGATCACCTGCACGCCGTCGCTGGGCATGCAGTTTGATGGCGAGATCATCTCCAGCAACTCCGGCGTCTTTGGCGCCCGTGCGCTGCCTCAATGCCTTGATATCATCGTCGACGAATTCTCGCCGCTCGGAAAATAGGAGGACCCCGTGAACGACAACCCCATCCTTGGCTTTATCGTCATCGTTCTGGCCATGCTCGTCGGCTACGCCATTAACGTGATTCACCGTCGGAAGAAGTAAAACCACATTGGTATGATATTCATCCAGTTATCGACTCTCCCGCTGTTTATGCAAATTCTAAACAGCGGGAGAGTTTTCTTTTTGAGTATTGTCTGGCGCTTTATTCCACTGCAGTAAATGCAGGGGGCCTTTATTTAACTAAAGCTACAAAATGAGTATTCTTATCCGCTCATCGCATATTTTATAACGCTCATCGAGTATTTCATCGAATCTAGTGAATACTCTTTAGACTTCCGATAGGCTAATAGATGTATTTATTAGCTGAAATCCTGCACGGTTCCGCGGGGTTTCAACGGTTGGGAGGGATCATGAGGTTTACTCATCCCGTCAACACGCTCAAGAAGCTTGGCTGCGGCCTTGCATTCGGAGCTGCGGCCATTATGGCCATGCCGACCTCGGCACTCGCTTGCACCCAGATCTACATGGGCAGCAAACTCACGGCGGACGGCAACACGTACTACGGCCGCGCAGAGGACTTTAGCACACGCTATATCAAGCACTTTGGCATTGAGCCTGCGCACAAGGACGGTAGCAAGTACACCTCGCTCGAATCCGGCTTTGAGTACAAGTCCACGGGCCCCACGTATCGCTACACCTTCGTTCGCGACAACCCCTCTCAGTGGGAAGATCGCTATGACGCTTATTCCGAGGCTGGCATCAACGAGAAGGGCGTCTCCTGCTCTGCCACGCTGAGCACCTCCTACAACGAGAAGGCCGAGGAGGCCGACCCCCTCACCGAGGAGACCGGCATCGGTGAGTACAACTACGCCAGCGTCATCTTGGGCGAGAGCGCCACGGCCCGCGAGGGCGTCGAGCTCCTCGGAAGTCTGGTCGACGAGCAGGGCATCTGCACCAACGACCAGGTCATCATCGCCGACAACAACGAGACTTGGCTGTTCGCCGGACTTTCTGGCCATCAGTGGATTGCCATGAAGCTCACCGACGACATCGCCTCGGTCAACCCTAACATCGGCAACCTTAACTACAAGGTTAACCTCGACGACACCGAGAACTGCCTCCACTCCAAGGACATTCAGACCATGCCCGAAGAAAAGGGCTTTGCCAAGTACTTCGATGACGGCCAGTTCGACGTTGCCCAGACCTACGGTGAGGAAATTAGCGAGCAGGCCATGCATTCTTGGTCGCGCTATATCCAGGGCCGCGATTACTTCATGGCTCCGCTTGCCGAGGGCACCGACTACGAGATCGTTAAGGACGAGCGCGAAGATGCTCGCGCCACGACCGGCGCCCTGGTCCACGAGATGCAGCCGCTGTTCTTCCAGCCCGGCAAGTCCGACTGGAACACCTTTGAGATGATCCGCAGCTTTGCTACTCGTGGCGAGAATGTCGCCGGCCTCAACGCCAACACCGACGGCGCCTATGCCATTGGCTCCAACCGCAACACCGAGATCCACACCTTCCAGATCCGTCAGGGCATGGACCCCGAGATCGCGACCATTCAGTGGGAGATGCTCTCCAACGCCGAATTCTCCGTCGCCATCCCCTTCTACTCCGCACTGCTCACCGAGGTTAGCCCGTACTACAGCGACCAGACCGTCTCCTTCGATCACTGCGAAGAGGAAGACGTCGTGAACAACGAGGAGCCCAAGAACTCCATCAACTACGTCCTCATGGACATCAACACACTCGCCTATGAGAACCGCGACCACTGCGCCACCGGCGTCCGCGCCTATCTCGACGCCCTGCAGAAGGAACTCATCGAGCAGAACCTAACCGTCGACGATGCTATGCAGGCCACTGAGGGCACCGAGGCCCGCACCGCCCTGGCAAACAAGGCCGGCAAGGCTGCCACCAAGAACACCTACCTCAAGTGCAAGGCTATGCTCGAGGAGATGCGTGACTACCTCAAGGAGGAGGATTTCTCCGAGGAGTTCGTCCCGAGTGACTACGATGCCGACAACGACTGCCTGGTCGAGTCCATCACCTACGCCGACGAGGCCCTCTCCGATGAGGATGTAGCCGAGCCCGAGGTCAAAGAGGAAGAGGCCACCGAGGAGAAGTCCGAAGGCAACAACATGGCTGTCATGGCCGTTGGCGCCGTCGTCATCATCGGTGTCTGCGCCTACGTGATCTATCGTCGCAAGAAGGCCTAAGGCCCTCATGTCCTAGCTGAGCGGGCAAGGCAGCGATGGCAGCCTCGCCCGCTCAGCCCGCTCTTTTGACCGGCGGGAAACCCGCCTGAAATCTTTTTAAAAAAGATTTCCCCGCACACACTTCGCTGTGCTATAGTGCAGCGCAACAGCAACTAGGTGCGACCGTGCCACGGCATCACGAAAGGAGCCACCAACATGAAGAACACGATGAACTCTCTCAACAACTGGTGGTGGCGTGATGCGAATACGATCGGTCGACAGTGAGTCCCTCACGCCTGTTTTTGCGCTCTAGGTGATTGGAAGGCCTCCGGTTTCGACCGGGGGCCTTTTTCTATCTCGAGCCCGATCGCATTCGCATCACGCGCCTC
The DNA here is from genome assembly GCA_900542275.1 of uncultured Collinsella sp. Lineage (GTDB taxonomy): Bacteria > Actinomycetota > Coriobacteriia > Coriobacteriales > Coriobacteriaceae > Collinsella. The sequence goes on along the minus strand of UQMW01000003.1, from coordinate 69,998 downwards.
CGCTTTTCTCTTGCACTCCCATTCCGAAAGGATTTTCACCATGTCTCAGAACACCACCGCCGCCCAGCCCCGCACCGTCCAGACCGCCGACCGCGGCAAACTCGATGTCCGCGCCCTCGTCCTGCTCGCCATCCTGCTCGCCGCCGGCTTCATCCTCAACTTCACCGTCGGCAAGGCAATCTCGGGCATCTCGGGCGGCATGATCAGCCCCGAGTTCATCATCTCGGCCTTCTGCCTCACCATCCTGGTCGTTCGCCCTAACATCGGTCAGGCGCTCGTCATCGGCCTTATCTCGGCTGCCGTGATCCAGATCACCACCACCTCGCCGTTTGTCGATTTTGCCGCCGAGGGCATCGCCGCCATGCTCATGGCCGTCATTGTCAACGCTGCTGCCAAGGGCGGCCAGGTTAAGCCTGCCGTCGCCATCGTCGCGACGTTCGTGACCACCTTTGTCTCGGGCGTCATCTTCATGGTCATCAAGATGGCCATGCTCGGCGTGGTCGGCGAGCTCGCCGCAGCCATGCTGCCCGTCGTCGCCATGACCGCCGTGTTCAACGCCATTCTGGTCGGCGCCCTCTACCTGCCCATCCAGAAGGCCCTGAAGCTCAACTAACCTGCTCGGCTTTACGAGCCACCCCATCTTGGCGTTCATTCGTCGCTCGCGTACCCAAGTACGCTTCGCTCCTCTTTCGCGCCAACCTGGGGCACCTCGTAAAGCCGTCTCCGCACTCCACCAACAAAGACTGTCCCAAACGACTAGCTTTTGGGGACGTTCTTAAACGACTAGTCATGTAAGAACGTCCCCAATGACTATGAAAGGTATCCATGGAAACGATCATCAACGTCGACGATGTCTCGTTCTCCTATGGCACGCAGACCGAGCAGGCGCTTAGCCACATCTCGCTCAGCGTGAACAAGGGAGATTTCATCGGCATCATCGGGCCCTCGGGCGCCGGCAAGTCCACGCTTTCCGCCTGCCTGTCGGGCGCCGTGCCCCACCACTACACCGGCACGTTCTTTGGGTCCGTCATGGTTGACGGTCACGACACCTGCGAAGTCTCACTCACCGACGTGTCGCAAATCGTCGGCAGTGTGCTGCAGGATATCGACACGCAGATGGTCGCTTCGGTCGTCGAGGACGAGATGCTCTTTGGCCTCGAGAACTTTGGTGTTCCCCACGACCAGATCGAGCAGCGCGTGAGCGAAACGCTCGAGACCGTCGGCATCAGCGACCTGCGCGACCGCGAGATCGCCACCCTCTCGGGCGGACAGAAGCAAAAGGTAGCCATCGCCGCCATCCTCGCCATGCGTCCGCGCGTCTTGGTTCTCGACGAGCCCACCGCGGCACTCGACCCCGCCAGCTCCACGTTGGTCTTCGAGACGCTGCGTGAGGCAAACCGCGCACTTGGAATCACCATCGTCGTCGTTGAGCAAAAGGTCGCCCTGCTCTCGGAGTACTGCAACCGCGTGCTCGTGCTCAACCATGGCGAAATCGCGCTGCAGGGCGAGCCACACGAGGTCTTCGCGCATACCGACGAGCTCCGTGCCATCGGCGTCGACTGCCCTCGCGTCACGCGTATCTTCAATAGCCTCCAGGCCGATGGCCTGGTAAGCGGTACCCCTTGCTTGGATGTCGATGAGGCCGAGCGCCTGATTTCGGGCATCGTCGATCCCGTACACGCGGCCATCGAAGCCCAGGCACCCGCCGGCTCACCGCACGCACCGTCGTTGCGCCCGCACGCCAAGGACGCCGAGCCCGTGCTCACCTTCGATCATGTTGAGTTTGCCTATCCCAATGGCGGCGCCGCCGTCCACGACCTCAACCTGACCCTCTATCCCGGCGAGCTCGTGGGCATCGTCGGCCAGAACGGTGCCGGCAAGACCACGCTCACCAAGCTGCTCACAGGCCTGCTTAAGCCCGCCTCGGGCAGCGTGCGCGTCACGGGACTGGATACCGCAGCCGTTCCCACGAGCCGCATCGCCCGCGAAGTCGCAACCCTCTTCCAAAACCCCGACCGCCAGATCTGCAAGGACACCGTACTCGACGAGGTCGCTTTTGGCCTGGAGCTTGCCGGCATCGACCGTGCCGAGGCACTGCGTCGCGCCCAGCTCGTCATCGACCGCTTTGGCCTGCCTGCCGATGAGGCACCCTTCTCGCTTTCGCGCGGTCAGCGCCAAATGGTGGCACTCGCCTCTGTCGTAGTCGTAGAGCCCAAGATCGTCGTGCTCGACGAGCCCACGAGCGGCCTTGATTACCGCGAGTGCATGACCGTCATGGAAACGGTGCGCACCATGGCCGAGCGCGGTTGCGCCGTTATCATGGTCTGCCACGATATGGAAGTCGTCTCGGATTTTGCCGAGCGCATTGTGGTAATGGCCGACGGTCGCATCCTCGACCGCGGTCGCACGCACGAGCTATTCTCGAACATCGATCTCATGCGGCGTGCCTACGTGGAGCCTCCCCAGGTTATTGAGCTCTCGCGCCGTCTGGCATCTTCCGTCTCGCCCGCTTTTGCGCAGGTAAGCGAGGTCACCGATGTCGTTCGAATTACCAAGGAGATGGTCCACCGTGGTTAACGTCATCGACTACATGCCGGGCGATACGCTGCTGCATCGCCTGAACCCCGTCGTCAAACTGGGCCTCGCCGCCGCCATCATCGTCGGCATCTTCTTGTCCGACACCTACGTGGCGCTGCTGGGCTTTTTGGCACTCACCCTTGCACTGGGTGCCTATGCCGGCGTCGTCGACCGTCTGTTCTCGCTGCTCAAGTTGCTGATTCCGCTCGCGCTTATCATGCTGGTGCTCCAGCTGGCCTTTATGCGCGATGGCAATGTGGTATGGGGCTTTATCACCGACACGGGCCTCATCACAGGATCGAAGGCCTGCCTGCGCCTGCTGGGTGTGGCGTTACCACTCATCCTTATGCTCATGGTGACCAAGCTCAACGACCTTGCCAACGCCTGCGTCGAGGTGCTGCACGTGCCGTATCGCTATGCCTTCACCTTTACCACGGCGCTGCGCTTTGTGCCGGTATTTGGTCAGGAGATGAACGCCATCATGGAAGCGCAGACCGCACGCGGCGTCGAGTACGACACCAAGAACCCCATCAAGAAGCTTAAGCTCATGCTGCCACTGTGCGTGCCACTGCTCATCTCGAGCGTGGGCAAGACCGATGCCACAGCCTTGGCGGCAGAACAGCGCGGCTTCTATCTGCGTACACGCGCCAGCTCGTACAAGCGCTACCCCATCAAGGGCCTGGACATCGCCGTGCTCATCGTCAGCATCGCCCTCATCGCCATCGGCTTCCTGTTCTAGTTCACCACCGACAGCAACCACCCAACGCAAAAGGCCTCGGCTCGCACCAAACGAGCCGAGGCCTTTACTGTTTCACCAGATAAAATCTACCAAAATTAACCTGTCCCTTTTTTGGCAGGTCGGAAGCTAGAGGCGGTAGGGAGCGCCGCTGCGGATGATGGATTCGCGCACCAGGACATCCATGGCATCGAGGGTGATCTCGGGCATCTCTCGATACTTCTGCAGCACCGATAGCTCGGTGCAGGCCAGAATGACGCGGTCGCAGCCGCTACGGGCGAACTCCCACATCACGCGGTCGAACTTATCCATATCGGGCTCACGTCCGGCCTTCACATCATCGTAGATAAGCGACATCACATCGTTCTGACGTTTCTCGCTGGGATAGACGACCTCAACACCCGCAGCCTCGCATTCGCGGCCGTAGACGCCCGCGCCCACGGTTCCGTCGGTGCCCATAATGCCAATCTTGTGCACCGGCTCGGCCGGCATACTCAGGTTGGGGTCGAACTCGCACTCCCCCATCACCGCACCCGCAAGGGCATAGCGCACCGACTCACGCGGCATGTGGATAATCGGCACCTTCGTAAACGACTGGATCTGGTCGTAGAAGTAGTGCGACGTGTTGCAGGGAATGGCAATGTGCGCACAGCCCAGCGACTCGAGTGCCTGGGCACACTCTTTCATGGTCTCCAGCAGCTTGGCATGCTCGCCGGTCTTAATGGCAAGCGTGCGGTCGGGCATGGTCGACTTGGAGAGCACCACCATGTCGATATGTTCCTGATCGCAGGCAGCAGCCGTATGGCGCACCACCTGGTCGTAGTAATACGACGTGGCCTCGGCGCCCATGCCGCCGATAACTCCCAGCTTTTCCATCGCCGCCTCCTTGGTGACGCTTGCGCAATTGCGCGTATCATACCCGCGCCCGCCCGATGTAAACCGGACGGGCGCCGCACTCATCTACTTGTAATACGTCTTGAACAGCTTAAAGTGGCGCAGCTTGGTGTGCCACATGCGCAGCCAGCGGTTAAAGACAAAGTCGCCCTTCATAAACGAAGGGTCGGCGCCCTTGCCTTCCTTGTCCAGGCGATGCACCTTAGCGCGCAGCTCGGGATCCTTGACGTACTTGTCGACGACCCCCATGGGAACGACCATCCACAGCGCCTCGTCCTGCGCCGTCACAAACTCCGGCTCAAACGGGCGGTTGAACACATACTCGTCCACCACATACTTGGCAACGTTAAAGCCGCTGTTAGTGACGTAGTAGTTGCTGCGACCTTGGCGCGTGTTGAAATCGAAGAACTTAAACGAGCCGTCGCGCTCGTCGTACTTAACGTCAAAGTTGGAATAGCCCACAAAGTGAAGGTCCTCGAGCAACTTGCGCACGCCGCCCATGAGCTCGTCATTGGGCTCGGTGATGATACAGGCGTGGTTGCCGACACCGTGAGGCTGATGCTCCTCGAGCAGCACGTGACCCAGGCACATCATGCGCACCTTGCCGTTGCGGTCGGAATAGCTGGTGAGCACGCGCATGTACTCGTCGTTGCCGGGCACGCGATCCTGCAAGATCAGGTCGTCGGTGTAGCCGCTGGCATACGAGTCACGAATGACCTGTTCCAGCTCGGCACGGTCGGCAATCTCATAGGCCTTTTTCTGGCCCTCGAACTCGTGCTGCCACCACATGATGCCGTCAGAAGGCTTCAGGATCATCGGGTAAGGAAAATCGATCTGGTCGAGCACTTCGGCAGGCGCCTCACCCTGGGCATTGAGCATCGCCTTGGTAAAGGTAAACGTGTGCGGATAGGGCACGCCATGCTTCTCGCACAGCTCGTAGAAGATCTCCTTCTTCTGGCACTGCTCGAGCATGCTGTAGGGCGCGTAGGGAGCGACGATGTTATCCGCCAGCTCATGAGCGTCCTTGGCCTGAGCCACGAGAGCGACATAGTTATCGCCACAACCCACAAGGACAATCGTCTTGTCGGCATGCGCTTGGGCAATGCCGTTGACGGTTTTGAGCATCACGGGCATGGTGTCGATATCCACGTTGGGCGTGTAGTCGATAATCTGGCTGCGGTACGCGGGACCCGTCTGGTACTTGCCAAAGACCAGACTCTTGACCTGGTACTCCTCGTAGAAGGCGCGCGCCACCGAATAGGCGTTGATGTCGCCACCGAGCAGCACGGGAATGAACTCGCGCTCTGTAAATTGCAATGCCATGGAAACTTCCTATCATGAACTGCCCACACAACGGGCGGTCTTTGCGCAACTGATTTATTCTAGCGTGCCAAGCCGCCGGCGCCCAAAGCTCCACCGTATCTATGGCAATCGACGTAATCGTCCAGCATAAAGGCCGCACTCACCGCGATGAAGCCTTGTAGCTGCAAACCCCCTGTTGAGATAGCTTTTACAGCCCTAAACTCCTCTTAAACAGGCCCCCGTAACGTTAAAGTTGAACTCTATGGTTTCTCAACAATTCATCATAACTGCAGGTCAAAGCCAAAGCCTCAAGTTCAACTTGACCCTTTGGAACCTTTAAGGTTCAAGTTGAGGTCGAAAGCAGTAGTAGAATACCGTTCGAACCATAACCTACGATTGATTGCAGAGGGACTGGATGCAGCATTCGAATCATCGCGCCGCAGCGCTCATTGCGTCGAAGCCGGCTCGTATCATCACGAGCGCCGCGCTCGCCGTTGCGCTGACGGCCACGCCGATGCTCTCCCCCGTTGCGGCGTATGCCGCCTCGCAGGCAACGCAGGACCAGCTTTCCGCAGCCCAGCAGAAGATCGAAGCCGCCACGAGCGCCTACAACGACGCCCGCACCAAACTCGATGACCTGCAAAAGCAGATTGACTCCAATGAGGCAAGCATCGAGGAAATCGAGGCTAAGCTTCCCGAGCAGCAGGCCAAGGCAAGCTCCGCCATGCGCGATCTGTACAAGTATCAGAAGGGCACCAACCCCATCGTGAGCTTCCTGGTCAACGCGCAGAGCCTGGGTGAGTTCATCACGACCTGCAAATACACCAACCAGATCACGAGCTCGAGCGTCGACGAGATCGAACAGCTCAATAACATGCAAACCGAACTCGAGCAGAACAAGGCTGAGCTCCAGCAGGCCAAGTCTCAGCTTGAGGCAGAGCAGAAAAACGCCGAGGATGCGTTGGCTCAGGCCCAGCAGCTCCGCAGCGAGGCACAGGCAAAAGCCGAGCAGGAAAATGCCGCCGAGCTTGCCAAGCTTGAGGCCGATAAGGCCGCTGCCGCCGAGAAGCTCTCGGGCGAGGGCGTAAGCGGCAGCAATTCCAGCAGCCAGGCCACCAACACCAACACCACCATCGACACCACGGTGAACAACGCCAATACCGGTAGCTCCGATTACGATTCGTTCATTAATGAGTGGACGGGCCGCATCGACAATTATCTCGCCGGCTCCCCCATGGCAGGCCAGGGCTATAACTTTGCCGTCGCCGCTTGGAATACCGGTGTCGACCCCCGTTGGTCCCCCGCCATCGCCTGCATCGAGAGCACCAAGGGTGCTTATTGCGCCAATTCTTACAACGCCTGGGGCTGGAGTGCCCGTGGCGGCGGTTGGCGCAGCTTTGGCAGCTGGAGCGAGGGCATCTCCGCTCACGTTGCCTATCTGGGCGCCAACTACGGCTCCACCCTTACCCCGGCCGCGGCCAAAAAGTACTGCCCGCCCACGTGGCAGGACTGGTACAACAAAGTCGCCGCTCAGATGAACCGCATCTAAGTGCAACTGCAAAGGGCCCCAATGGGGCCCTTTTCTTTTAGGTAGCGGAGGTATCGACGACGCCGGTCACATTGGCAACCGCGACTATGACGATCATGCATAGGAGCAGCACACCCAATACCTTGAGCCAGAGTTTCGCAAGTTTCTTGCCGCGATAGCTGTCGAGCAGTGCGAATCGCCGACGGAGACGGCGCTTATCGAGCAGCGCAAAATGCACAAGCACCATAAGGCCATCGACAAAGAAAAAATACTCGATTATGAGAAGCCACGTCGGGTAGCTTTGGTTTGCTCCCGTGGGGTGAAAGACGGCAAAGTGACTTCCGGCAAAGAACACAAGTAGCGAGAAGCAGACGAGCGCATTCCAAATGCGCCCCAGAGACTCCGGAACGCGAGAGAGCGGACCGCATGCAGCGTAGGCGGCAGGCCTAGGAAGCCCTGCGGGGTTCTGGAGCCCTTGGAGCGTCAACACCGTCTCCGAGGCCGGAGTACGGACAGGCGCAGGTGTAGGAGGCCGCACGGGGCGGCTCAGATCGTATGCCGAGCGCGTCGCCCGTCCCAACGCTTCCGCACTCGCAAAACGCTTGGCCGGGTCGAGCGCCATCGACATGCAGACGGCATCGGCAAGTGGAGTGGGAATGCCACGCGCCTCGCATTGCTCGCGCATGTCGAGCCCTGGTTTAGGGTCGACTCCCGTCAAGCAGAAGAACAACAGGGCGCCCAGTGCGTAGACGTCGCTGCGCACACTCGTCTGCCCAAACCCATACTGCTCGGGCGGCGCATAGGGTCGCGTGCCAAACTTGACGGTGTCGGCATCGGCGCCATCGCGCCATACGCGCGCGATCCCCAAGTCGATAATCACCAGCGACGAAAACGTCAGGCCCTCATCGAGCGTACAGTTCGCACCCGTCACGATGATATTCGACGGTTTGAGGTCGCGATGGATCACCGGCGCCGACGTCTCCCCCGCCATTGCAAAACCGGCGTGGAGCTCGCCCACGGCATCGCATAGGGCAGGATACAATTCACGCGCATAATCGGGGGTGGCTCCCAGACGGTCCGCCAGCGCCCTGAGCGTCTCCCCTTCGATGTATTCCATAACCACGTTGAGCTCGTCGCCCACACGATGACAATCGACGATTCTGGGCAGGTGCTCAAAACGCCTGCCTGCCCGCTGGGCGGCAAACAGACGCCCGTATGCCCCGCCGATTTGAGCCGAAGCATCGATGCGTTTACGGACAAAGGGGCCGAGCGAACCACCGCCGGTTCCTTCAAAGTACACGAGCTCGGTTGTTTCAACGGACGAGCGCTTAAGTACACGCTCCACGCGATAGCTGTCGTCGCGATCGAGCGACGCCAGGTGCTCGGCAAGCGCTGCGGTCAGCTCGTCATCGAAATATGTTGGGGTCTGAGTATCCATAGTCTCCATCATAGCGCAGGGCGCAGACACCCCATGGCGTCCGCGCCCCGTTCGTTTGCATCGTTGTTCAGCAGCTCCGCTGGCTCAGATATCAGCCGCTAACTCACCGTCTCCTCGCCAAAGCGATACAGCTCCTCGTTGACCTTTTGGAGGCTACACCCGCGATCGATGCAAAAGATGATAATCGCATCACGGCGATCCTTGCAGTTAAGGACGCTTACCCCGGCAGCCGTCAGCGCACGGTTGGTCTCTTTGAGCGTCAGCGCCATCGCAAAGGCAATCTGCAGCACCTTATTGCGACTCGGGTGACGCGCACCAGTAAAGATCTGATAGCCAAAGGTCTCATTGAGATCGGCCATACGAACCACGCGCGAACGCTCCAAGCCCTTTTCCTGCAGCAGCTGCTTCAGATAGTCCGAAAGCGACGGGGCGGCAAAGTCGTGCTCCCTGATATAGCCATCGATGTTCGGCGCATCGAGAAGCTCGTTGAGCAACTCCTCGGTCAGCTTTTTATCGGGCATACGACTTCACCTCCCCAGTGCATGCAACATGCTAGAAACCGCTTACGTCCGAACGCTCCCAGCTAGCAACCTGGTCGGGAGACACCGTACCCAGCGCCTCGAACTTCCAGGAGCCGCCCGCCTTCAGATGATTGGTGTTTGCAAGAGCCGTTCCAACCTGGTTGCCATCGGCATCATACAGAACATACTCAATCTGAATGTAGCTCTTTTCCTTGTCCGTGTTATTGGTCAGCGTGCCCGTGATCTTATAGGTAAACTGATTGGAAGTGTCTTCAGCCTCGTCAGCAATGGTATACGGTTCTTGCGGTTCTTTTTGCCCCTCAGCCTGCTGTGTCATCTCGGCAGGTTTTGCCGAATCGCTCGCAGACGAATCGGTTGAGTTGCCGCCCATAGAGCCCACGGCACCGACGATAACCAGCACCACGATGATGCCTAGGACAATCTTGCCGATCGGCTTCTTTCCCTCTTTTGCCATTATTCATCCTTCCTACGATCCGGCTACCGTGCCGGCACACAGCACATCGTAGGAAGGATTGAACTTGAATTCATTAGCTGAGAGCTAAGGTTGCGGTAAACGGCCAATGCAGTTGTCCAAGCGCCGAGCAAACGCACTTTGCGCGACCGTCTGCCAGTGGTGATCAACCCACCGTGACGGATTCCCCGGTAAAGGCACTGATCATCAACAGGACAAAGAAAACAAGGTAGCTGACACTCAGCAGGTACGCAATGATTAGAAAGATGACCCAGCCGACATTGGTTTTACCGTCGGCACGGCGTCGCTCGCGATTGCGGCAGAGCCAAATCGTCACGCCGATGGCAGTGATAAACAGTACGAGTGCCGCCGCAGCCAGCCCAGCAAGCGCAAACATCACGCCAATGCTCACAGCAATAACCGGGAGCAGCAGCAAGCCGCACCCACACCCACCAGGACTATACACGGCAGACTGTCGGCGTCGCTCCATCGTCACTCCAAGCCAAGCAATCGTTTGTAGACATCGAGGCCCTTGAGTAGGATTTCCTCGTCAAAGAGCATGCTATCGGTATGCAGGGCGCTTGTTGCATAGGCGGGGCAGCCATCCGAATCACTCGGGTTGTCTTGGCCCTCTGGCACGCCCGTGCCCAGCAAGAAGAACACGCCCGGCAGATGCCGCTGATAGAACGCGAAATCCTCGGCGATTAGCAGCGGCTCGTCCACGAGCTGCAATTCGGGCAGAGCGGGCGCGATTCGGGCAAACAGCTCGGGGTCGTTATCGACCGGCGGATAGCCCTCGGCAAAGTCGAGATCGTACGTGCAGCCCGTTGCAGTGCATGCCTCGTCGAGTACACGGCGCACGCCTTCGCGCGCGCGGTCGAACATGCCGTCCGTAAACACACGCAGACTGCCGGCAACATGGGCCTCCCCCGCCACCGCATTGCAGACGGTACCGGCCTGCAGCAGGCCGAACTTACCAATGCAGGGTTCATCGGCACCCACCTCGTCCATCAATTCACGCTCGGCAACCAAGAACTTGGCAGCCGCCAGTGCCGCATCGTGCGACTCCTCAACCGGCACACCATAAGTCTTAGCAATATGGATACTCGTACCGTGAATATGGATATGTGTCTCGCTCGAGCGCGCCAGCAGCGGGCCGGAACAACTCGCCAACGTGTTCGCAGGCAGATCGGGCCACACATGAAAGCCAAAAATGCGGTCGACCCCGTAGCACTCGAACACACCGCTCTCGCATACTGTCTTGGCGCCACCGGTCGTCTCCTCGGCAGGCTGGAACACAAAGAGCACGTTGCGCTTGATGGCACCCGGCTGCTCACGAATCGTGCGGTCGACAAAGGTTGCTGCCGCAAGTGCCATGGCCATGTGTCCATCGTGTCCGCAAGCGTGCATCTTTCCGGGATGCGTCGAGGCAAAGGCCGCACCCGTCGCCTCCGCGATGGGCAGCGCGTCCATATCGGCGCGAATCGCCGTGGCATGCGCGGCGCCCGTGCCAGCGTCGAAGAAAGCACATACGCAGCTGGGGCAGGGATGGGTCAGCTCACAGGCAAGCGAGGCGAGCACACCCTCGATATAGGCTATGGTTTGAGGAAGATCGAAATCGAGCTCCGGAATGTGATGCAGGTCGCGACGATAGCGACGAAGTTCTTGGAGCTCGGTCATAAAGGATCCTTTCATGGGGGCATATCCATTCACACAATATTGTGATGCAGAATTGTGACGCCCTTGTTTCTAGCATATCCCTGCATTTTTTAAACGTTATATACGAATACTCTTGTTTGGTAAAGTGCAACGTGGTAGGGTCGTTACCACTTGATAGAGGCGCGGGCACGAAGAACCGCGGGCGAGCCGGCAGGCTTTGACCCCGTGGGGAGGCGAAACCCGCCGAACTGGGTTTTTGGGCACGAACAACCTGGTGGGCCTGCGGGAAACACCCGCAGGACTGTCTGCAGCAATGCGGGAGCGCTATCCGGACATTGGGTCCACGCTATGCGGATTCGATGCGCAGATGGCGCCGTCTGGATAGCGAGGTTTACGGGACATGGCATTGACCCCCAACGAAGCGTATGCGGCCAAGCAGCCGTTTGTGGACAAGGAGACGCTCGAGCATATCGTCGAGCAGTTCCCCACGCCGTTTCATCTATACGACGAGGCGGGCATCCGCCGCAACATGCAAGAGGTGCGCGACGCCTTCGCATGGAACCCGGGCTTTAAGGAATACTTTGCCGTCAAGGCCAATCCCAACCCGGCGCTCATCTCCATTCTCAATGAATACGGCTGCGGCTGCGATTGCTCGAGCTATACCGAGCTCATGATCGCCCGCTCGCTGGGTATCACGGGACACGACATCATGTTCTCGTCCAACGACACGCCGGCAGCGGACTTTGAGCTCGCCGACAAGCTGGGCGCCATCGTCAACTTTGACGACATCAGCCACATCGAGTTCTTTGAGCACGTTGCGGGGCCCATCCCCAAGACGGTCAGCTGCCGCTTTAATCCGGGCGGTCTGTTCCAGCTTTCCAACGGCATCATGGATAACCCCGGCGACTCCAAGTACGGCATGACCACCGAGCAACTCTTCGAGGCGTTCCGCATGCTCAAGGCCAAGGGCGCCGAGGACTTTGGTATCCACGCCTTCCTCGCTAGCAATACCGTCACCAACGACTACTACCCCAAGCTCGCGCGCATCCTCTTTGAGCTTGCCGTGCGCCTGGAGCGCGAGACCGGCGCACATGTCGCCTTCATCAATCTATCTGGCGGCGTCGGCATCCCCTACCTGCCCGAGCAGCAGGCCAACGACATTCACGCCATCGGCGAGGGAGTGCACGCGGCCTACGACGAGATCCTGATTCCCGCCGGCATGGGCGATGTGGTCATCTGCACCGAGATGGGCCGCTTTATGATGGGCCCCTACGGTTGCCTGGTCACCAAGGCCATCCACGAGAAGCAAATCTACAAGGACTATATCGGTGTCGACGCAAGCGCCGTCGACTTGATCCGCCCTGCCATGTATGGCGCCTACCACCACATTACGGTGATGGGTCAGCCGGGTGGCGCCGACAAGACCGCAGCGCCCGTCACGGACACCTACGACATCACGGGAAACCTATGCGAGAACAACGACAAGTTCGCCATCGATCGCGAGCTGCCGCATATCGATATGGGTGACTTGCTCGTGATCCACGATACAGGCGCCCACGGCTACTCCATGGGCTACAACTACAACGGACGCCTGCGCTCAGCTGAGGTCCTACTGCGCCCCGATGGCTCGGCCGACCTCATCCGCCGCGCCGAGCGCCCGGGCGACTATTTTGCCACGCTCGACGTGCTGCCGTGCGGACGAGAGCTGCTGGCCAAATCGCGCGCCGAAAGCGCTCGACGTCGCGCTCAGGACGAGCGCTTGGCCGTCGCCGCCCAATGGAATAAACGCATCCAGATCGCGGAAGCGAAGGAGAAAAACATGGATATCCGCAGCCTCGAGGGCTCAATCGTCGCCCTTGTCACGCCGTTTAAAAAGGACGGCAGCGTCGACTTTGACGCACTCGAGCGCCTTATCGATTTCCACCTGCAAAACGGCACCGACGCCATCCTCACCCTGGGCACCACCGGTGAGAGCGCCACGATGACCGATGACGAGGACAACTCCGTCGTCGCCGCCGTGGTCAAGCATGTTGCAGGACGTGTCCCCGTCATCGCCGGCTCGGGCTCCAACTCCACGCAGACCATGCTCACCAAGTCGCTCACCTACCAGGGCTTGGGAGCCGACGGCCTGCTGCTCATCGCCCCCTACTACAACAAGGCCAATGAAGAGGGCATCTATCAGCACTTTAAGACCGTCGCCGATGCCGTGGACATTCCCTGCATCCTGTACAACATCCCCGGCCGCTGCGGCTGCGGCATCAGCGAGCGCAACGTAGAGCGCTTGGCCGCGCACCCCAACATCATGGGCATCAAGGAAGCCTCGGGCAACGTTGCCTACGCGGCCAAGATCGCCCACCTGCTGTCCGACGACTTCCGCATGTACTCGGGCGAGGACGCCCTCACCGTACCGCTCATGAGCCTGGGTGCCTCGGGCACCATCAGCGTGTGGGCCGATGTTCAGCCGCAGCTCGTGCATGACATGTGTCGCGCCTACCTGGACGGTGACGTGGAGCGCGCCCGCGATATCCAAATTGCTGGTCAGCCGCTCATCAATGCACTCTTTAGCGAGGTCAACCCCATCCCCGTCAAGGAAGCGCTCGCCCAGATGGGTATGATCGAGGCAAACTACCGCATGCCGCTATGCCCCATGGCCAACGACACGCGCTCCGCACTTACCGATGCTCTGAAGGGAGCTGGTCTGCTTGATTAAGACCGTCATTATGGGAACGGGTCGCATGGGCTCGCTCATCCGCACTACCGCCGAGGGCGTTGTCGACGCCGCCGGGCAGCCCGTTTTTGACATCGTCGCCCAGATCGGCTTCGACTTGTCCGAGCTCGAGAGCGCACCGACGGCCGATGTAATCATCGACTTCTCGAACGTCGTGACCTTCGACGCCGTCGTCGCCTATGTCGAGCGCACGGGTGCCGCACTCGTTTCCGGCACCACGGGCTATACGCCCGAGCAGGTGGATCGCCTGCGCGAGCTGGGTCAGAACGCCCGCGTTATGCACTCGGGCAACTACTCTATCGGTATCGCCGCCCTGCGCCATCTGGTTGCCCAGGCCACGCGCGAGCTGCCCGGCTTTGACTGCGAGATTGTCGAGACGCACCACAGCCAAAAGGTCGACGCTCCCAGCGGCACCGCCAAGCTGCTACTCGACGCCGTGGTCGAGGCCGAGCCTGAGGCTGGCTACCACCCCGTCTATGGCCGCGAGGGCATGTGCGGCGCGCGCGACCCCAAGGAGATCGGCATGCACTCGCTGCGCGGCGGCACCGTCGCCGGCGTGCACGAGGTAAGCTTTTTCGGCCAGGACGAGGAGGTCACGCTCACGCACCGCGCCACGAGCCGTCAGATCTTCGTCAACGGCGCCCTGGCAGCCGCGCAGAAGCTCGTCACCCGCGAGCCTGGCTTCTATACGTTCGACCAGGTCATGTTTGCCTAACCAGGTATCAACCGGATCCACTCAAAGGAGAGACAGCAAATGAGTAATGCAGCCGAGATGGATGCACAGGAGATTATCAACTACATCGCAACCGCGCCCAAGAAAACGCCCGTCAAACTGTACGTGCGCGAAAAGCCGGGCATGAAGGTCCAGTGGGGCAATGCGCACGTCTACGGCGGTCGTCGTGGCAAGACCGTCTTTGGTGACTGGGATGAGCTCAAGGCACTCCTCGACGCCAACGCCGACTCCATCGACTACTACGACGTAGAGAACGACTGCCGCAACTCCGCCGTGCCCATGCTCGACCTCAAGGGTATCAACGCCCGCATCGAGCCGGGCGCGATCATCCGCGACCGTGTCGAGATTGGCGACCATGCCGTCATCATGATGGGCGCCATCATCAACATCGGCTCCGTCATTGGCGAAGGCTCCATGATCGACATGGGCGCCGTGCTGGGCGGCCGCGCCACCGTGGGCAAGAACTGCCACATCGGCGCCGGCACCGTGCTGGCAGGCGTCGTGGAGCCCGCCAGTGCCACGCCCGTCATCATCGAGGACGACGTTATGATCGGCGCCAATGCCGTGGTCCTGGAGGGCGTGCACGTAGGCAAAGGCGCTGTCGTTGCCGCCGGCGCCGTGTGCGTCGAGGACGTCCCCGCCGGTGCCGTCGTGGCCGGTGTCCCCGCCCGCGTCATCAAGATGCGCGACGAGAAGACCGACAGCAAGACCGGCCTGGAAGAGGGTCTGCGCCAGCTTTAATAGTTACGCGGTTTTGACAAACCGCGTTTTCGCTGACTTATGCTCAACCTGCGGGGCAATTCATCCCCAAACAAGAAGGCCGAAGCCCCTAGGAGCTTCGGCCTTTGCTTTCTCGCTGTAGGCGTAACGCAACTTATCGATTCTCGATGCTGCCGATATTCTTGAGCTCGATGGAGATAAGGCCGTTGGGCTCGTTGACGAACTCGATGTACTCGGAATTCGAACCCATCTCGGCCGGGAAGCTGATTTCGATACCCGTGTCGGTACGGATCTTGTGATTGCGCACGGCAGCGCGCTCGACCTGCTTGCGCTCCACGGGAACGCGCTCGGGAACCTTCTCCTCGGTCAGTGCCGCGCGCACGCTTTCCTTGATGACCGGTTCGTCCTCAAAGACCTCATCGACGATATCCCAAGGCGGCAGCTCCTCGTCATCCTCAACCTTCTCGGCAACGGCAGCCTTAACCTTGGCGAGTGCCACGGCCGTATTGGCACCATGCTCCTCGGCGACTTCCTCGACCACACGCGTCACGGTGTCGATGACCTCCTTGCCCGATACACCCGTGTCGCACTGCAGCAGGCCATCGGGGATAAGCATACGGTCCTCGCCGGCAATCTTGCGCTTCTTGTCCACGTAGCCGATCTCCATGGTACTCGCGCGCACGATGGCATAGCTCGGCACCTTTTGCGAGGGGTTTGGCAGAATAGCGTAGTGGCGCGCGATGTCGTTGCGCACCTCCCCCTCCTCGCGGCCCACTTCGTGCATAAAAGCCTGCTTGGAGCCCAGCAGCATCACGGCAAACCAGCGGGCATCCTCATCGTCATCAAAGTCCGCCACAAGCACGTCGGTGGACTCGGCTTTCTCGGCTTTGGTGAGCTCGGAGGAGATAAACTCCGCAATCTGCTGCGACAGGTCCACGAACTCGCGCTCGCCAAAGAAATAACCCTTGAGCTCGCCGCCAAACGCAGAGTTCTCGGCAAACGTGGCGCGTTTATTGTCGGCCGAGGTACGTGCGCGGCGCAGATGCGTGGTCACGAAGTTGCGCACGGTACGGCTCTCGATATCGAGCTCGCGCTGGCTCATAACGTTGACGGCAGAGTCAAAGTCCAGGATATGCAGAATCGCGTGATTGATTTTCATATACGGCATTCCGTTCTAGATCGATTTCGGCACGAACCAGTATAGCGGTCGAGCCCTCCCCGAGCGCATCGAAGATTGGTGCATCGGGGACAGGTTGCTTTGCACCAATGGCTAGCGCAGGAGCTCGGACTGCCAAGCCTCGAGCTGTTCTGCCAGACTCTTACCGGCAGCGGACATGTCGATCTGGGGTCGTTTGGGCAGCAGTGCGCATTTAAGGATTGCCACTATGGTCTGCGAGACAAAGCGGCGCGTATCTCCGTCAAAGCCCTGCGCAGCCTGGAGCATCACAGGCAGGCTCTCGCGCAGATTCCCAGCGATATCCGCAAACCGCTCAGCACCCGTAGCCTCAAACACGGAGAACAACGCATCTACAAAACGCTCGCGCTCGCTAGGCCCCACTGCAAGCAGCATCTCGCGAATGGAGCCATCAACGTATCGAGCACCGGCGGACAGGCGTTCACAGTACACGAAGTCGCGGCCATCAACCACCCAGCTAAAGGGATTGTGCTGCAGCAGGCTGAACTCGGTGCTCTCAACGATGGCATAGTCCTCCTGTGTCTCGAACATCATGCCAAAGATCGACGACCGTGGCAGAGTCTTGTCGATTCGACCGGAAAGATCGGCAAAGGCGTTACCGTTCAGAAACTCCTCGACGAAGCCCGGACCATCATGGGAATACGCCCGTTCGATTCGCGCACGGGCGACATCGGAGCACATCGCCGCACCGTACACCGCAAGGTTTCCACCCTTGGAATGACCTCCGCACAAAAGCGGCCCGTCGATCGCATCCGCCGCCTCGTCCACATAACGCGCCGCGGATTCCTGGGCCGGCACAGGATACCGGAACGCCATGTTAAAGTCCTCTTTCCAGCCCACAATCGTGCTGTCGGTCCCTCGGAAGGAAAGATAGCTAAACCCCGCCGGAAACCGGAACGCCATGGCTGCAAACTGCTCTGTCGCCACCACATCGCTCACGGCACGATAGCCGCAAACGTGCACGCCACGGTAGCGAGGGCTTGCTGCCACGGCCTCCAACAAGGCCCTGCTCCCCTCTGGATCCCACAAGTCGTCAATCATGTCCCGGTAGCACTCGGCACGCAGCAGCTCGCGTACGTCTAGGCCCTGCCAGTTCGTCAGCTCTGCCATATCACCCGGCAAACGCAAATACGACAACCAGGCAAAGACCAGGCTATCCACCGCGCAGAACGGCCGCTCCTCAAACGGATCAAACGCCGTCTGGGCATAGGTCAAAAAATTAGGCGAATCCGACATGGCCCTCCCATCAACCATGGTGTATAGGGATGGTGCATTGGGGTCAGGTTACTTTGCACCAAAAAGGCGCCCGGGCCGTGTGGACCCGGACGCCTTTATTGTAGCTTTTCGCTCTAGCGAGCTTGATTTAGCAGGAGAAGTCGACGCTGTCGATGATGTCCTTAAGGGCTTTAGCAGAAACGGTGAGCTCATGCTGCTCGTCATCGTTCAGCGGCACGGGGACGCGGCAGACGACGCCGTCGCGGCCAACGACGGTCGGCATGGAGATGGCAAGATCGGACAGGCCATACTCGCCCACCATGAGCGAGGAAACGGGCAGAACGGTCTGCTCATCGCGCATGACGGCAGTGCAGATGCGCTTAACGGCCATGGCGACGCCGTAGTAGGTGGCGTGCTTCTTCTCGATGATGGTGTAGGCGGAGTTCTTGACGTCCTCGGCGATGCGCTTCTCGGCAGCCTCATGCTCCAGATGACCATGGAGCTCGCAGAAGGTGTTCAGCGGCACGCCGGCAACCTGAGCGCTGGACCAAGCGACAAACTCGGAATCGCCGTGCTCACCCATGACATAGGCCTGGACATCGCGCGGGTCGACCTCGACATGGGCACCAAGCATCTGCTGCAGACGGCCGGTGTCGAGCACGGTACCGGAACCGATGACGTGGCCCTCGGGCAGGCCGGACATCTTGATGGCGGCGTAGGTCAGAACATCGACCGGGTTGGAGACGATGAGCAGAATGCCGTCGAAGCCGAACTTCTTAATCTCGGGAATAATGGACTTAAAGATGCTGACGTTCTTGTTGACCAGGTCCAGGCGAGTCTCACCGGGCTTCTGGGCAGCGCCAGCGGTGACGACGATCATGGCGGCGTCGGCGACATCGGAATAATCGCCGGCGTAGATCTTCATCGGCTCGGCAAACGTCATGCCGTGCGCGATATCCAGGGCCTCACCCTCGGCGCGGTTCTTGTCCACGTCGATGAGGACCATCTCGGAGAACAGACCACTCTGCATCAGCGCGAACGCCGAAGACGAACCAACGAAACCGCAGCCGACAATAGCGACCTTCTTCTCGTTAACCATTAGAAACTCCCATCTCTCTCCACAAACAAGCCGCCCGGGAACGACCCGAGCGGCTTGCCGTAATCCCAATACATCCAATCGGGACTTTGATTATGCTCCTATTCGCAGCCAAAAATCGACCGTTTACCGAAATTGTTTGCAGGATTCGTAAAATAACTGCACGGAATCGGTTTCGAGCTATTGACGAGTCGAAACAGGTTTCTAATACAGACCCGCCTCGCGGATGGCCTCGACAGCCAAAGCAATCTGGTCGGGCGGCAAGACCAGCGCCATGCGCACGTGCCCCTCGCCCGAAGGACCAAAGCTCGCGCCCGGCGTCACCACAACGCCGGCCTCCTCCATGAGCTCCTCGCAAAACGCCATGGAATCGGTGCGACCACCGGGAAGCTTGGCCCACACAAACATAGAGCCATGCGCGTTGGGACGCTCCCAGCCCAGGCCCTCAAGACCGTCGCACAGGGCATCGCGGCGCTCCTGGTACTTCAGACGCTGCGCCTCGACCTCATCGCGCGGACCGTTCAGGCAGGCGATAGCAGCCTTCTGGATCGGGAAGAACATACCAAAGTCGATCTGGCCGCGCAGCTTGGCAAAGGCCGAGACCACATCCTCGCGACCGACCAAAAAGCCGATACGCGCACCGGTGACGTTAAACGACTTGGAGAGCGAGAAGAACTCAACGCCCACCTCGAGCGCGCCAGGGTACTGCAAAAAGCTTCCGCCCGGCTCGCCGTCGAACACGATGTCGGAGTATGCGTTGTCATGGACAATGAGCAGGTCGTGCTCGCGGGCGAAGGCGATGATCTCCTCGTAGACCTCGGGCGTGCCCACCGAGCCCACCGGGTTGGCGGGCAGCGATACGATCATATACTTGGCACGATCGGCCACCTCGGGATCGATACCCGCCACATAGGGCAGGTAATTATGCTCGGCAACCAGCGGATAGTACTCGAGCTTGGCATCGGCAATCTTCGCACCCGCCTCAAAGACCGGGTAGCACGGATCGGGAACCAGAATGGTGTCACCCGGATCGAGCAGGGCCAGGCCCAAATGACCCACGCCCTCCTGCGTGCCGTTGCACGACTGCACCATGGACGGCGTAATGCCGGAGACGCCAAAGCGGCGCTCGTAGTAATCGCACACGGCCTGCTTAAGCTCGGGCAGATCGCGCAGGGCATACTTCCACATCTCGGGATCTTGGGCTGCCTGCGTGAGCGCCTCGACCACGTGGTCGTACGGCTTAAAGTCGGGCGTGCCCACGCTCATGTTGTAAATGGTCTTGCCCTGAGCCTTCAGCGCGAGAAGCTTGTTGTTAAGCGAGGCAAAGACCTCCGCGCCAAAGCGGTCGAGACGCTGCGATGCCTGCATGGTGCCACCTTTCGATATGAAAAACGCGGCGCTCCGACAAGAGCGCCGCGCGATACGGGCCATCAGATTGCAAAAGTGTAACGCTTGCAACCCCCGCATTGGTTCAATTTAGCCAACCTTAGTCAATTGCATTAAGCGCGTCGATCTGCGCAAGCCACAGTCGCGAGCTGGCGTCACTCGGCATACGCCAATCGCCGCGCGGACTGAGCGTCACCGAGCCCACCTTGGGACCATCGGGCAGGCAGCTGCGCTTAAACTGCTGGGCAAAGAAGCGACGATAGAACGTACGCAGCCACGTGTGAACGGTCTTGACATCGTAGACGCCCTCGAAGCTCTTGAGCGCCATGCGGTAGATCTTGCCCGGCTCAAAGCCAAAACGCAGTAGGTAGTAGAGGAAGTAGTCGTGCAGCTCGTACGGGCCCACCAAATCCTCGGTCTTCTGCGCAATCTCGCCGTCGCCCGTGGGCGGCAGAAGCTCGGGGGACACCGGCGTGTCGAGGATGTCGAGCAAGACCTCGGCAATACGCCCGCCAAAGACATCAGCCGCATAGCGCACCAGATGGCGCACAAGCGTCTTGGGCACGCTCGCGTTGACGGCATACATGCTCATGTGGTCACCGTTATAGGTAGCCCAGCCGAGTGCCAGCTCCGACAGGTCGCCCGTGCCGATGACAAAGCCGCCAGCCTGATTGGCCAGATCCATCAGAATCTGCGTGCGCTCGCGGGCCTGGCTGTTCTCGTAGGTCACGTCCTGCACGGCCGAATCGTGCTCAATGTCCTTGAAGTGCTGCTCCACGGCCGCGTGGATCGAAACCTCGCGGAAGCTCACGCCCAGGTCGCGAGCGAGCGACTCGGCATTCGACTTGGTACGATGCGTCGTGCCAAAGCCGGGCATGGACACGGCAGTGATGCCTGTGCGCGGCAGCCCCAGCGCATCAAAGGCGCGCACGGTCACAAGCAGTGCCAACGTGGAGTCCAGGCCGCCCGAAAGACCGATGACAGCCGCCTTGGTACCCGTATGGGCAAGGCGGGTCTTGAGGCCGGCGGTCTGCAGGTCGAGGATGGTCTCGCAGCGCTCGGCCAGGTCGCCATGGTCGGCCGGCACAAAGGGCGCGCGCGGGAAAACGCGGTCGATATCGCAGGCATCGCGCAGGACAGGCTCTTCGGCCAACACGCCCTCAAACGAAAACTCAACGGTCGTGGCCTCCGGCGCATCGTCCGCGCGCGTCCACGTCGTCGAGCGACGTCGCTCGGCAACCAGGCGGTCAAGGTCAACGTCGGCCATGGCCATATCGCAGGTAAGCAGTTTGGTCGCGGCGAGCTTGGAGCCGTTTTCGTAGACGAGGTTCTCCCCCGCAAAGACCATGTCGGTCGTGGACTCACCCTCGCTCGCATCGGCGTAGACATAGGCGCAGTACAGGCGCGCACTCTGATTGGAGATAAGGCTACGGCGGTAATCTGCCTTACCGATAATCTCGTCCGAGGCCGACGGGTTGAGAATCACCGTCGCACCGTCAAGCGCCATCTCGGTCGAAGGGGGCGCCGGCACCCACAGGTCCTCACAGACCTCAACGCCCAGTACCAGGTCCTCGGCGCCCTCATCACAGCAACGGTAGACAAGCCCCGAACCCAGCGGGACCGGACCCTGACCGGCAAATTCAACCCACACGGGATCCGCAGGCGCCGGAGCAAACCAACGGCGCTCATAGAACTCGCCATAGTTGGGCAGATACTTCTTGGCCGTGAGGCCCAAAAGCTCGCCCGCGCAGCACACAGCGGCGCAGTTGTAGATATTCTCGGCAACTGCAACGGGAAGACCGATGGTAAAGACGATCGGCAGCTCACGAGTCTCGTCGAGGATATGCACCAGAGCAGCCTCGCAGGCATGCAGCAGTGTGCGGTTATGGAACAGATCGGCCGCGGTATAGCCGGTCAGGTTAAGCTCGGGCAGCACCAGAGCATGAACGCCGCGCTCGGCAGCATCGCGAACAGCCGCCAGCGCAACCTCGGCATTGCCCTCAACATCGGCCACGCGAATCTTGGGCGAGGCCGCTGCCACGCGCAAAAAACCGTCGTTCTCAACTTGACCGTTTAGAAAATCGTTCATGCGAGCTCCAGCACATCCGTTAGCCGCAACGAGCGGCGACGATATAGTCCGCCTCCATTGTACTGTCAAGTTCAATCAGCACAGATGGGACAAGCTCATGATTAAAATTGGAAAAGAGAAGCCGGGATGACGTTTAGCAGTAGAACGAGATCTCGTCCACAAGGAAAAATGCCTTCCATTTAGAGCAAATCAATTCATGCTGAGCGGCGATGATTTCACAGAGGTCATCAAGCGTGCTCCGGGGGATCTTCGCTTTGTTATTAGCGACAATGCAGCCACCTCTTCGAGTCAGCCAGATTTTGGCCGAGTTATCTGAAGGCGCCCCCTTGCAAACATGGACATGGATTGGCTCGCCCGCTTCATTGGACCAAAAGAAGACCCGATAGCCGCCAATAAGAAAAAGGCTAGGCAACTTTAGCTCCTCCGTTTGCGGCGTAGCGATACAGCAGATGGGCGTTATTGCTCAGAAAAGTCTCAAAACCTCGCTTCTCCTCGTCGGTAAAACGCCCCTCCCACATGGTCCAATTGTAAGAAGGCAACTCGCAACGAGCGGAGTCGAAACCCTCTGCCGTCGGTCGTTCAAAATGCACGATGACCTTTTCGATATCGCCATCTGTGATCAGGTCAGAATGAATGACCTCGGTACCATCTTCGAATGTCATATACGGGTACATCACGTAAACCACCTCGCAATCATTAATTCAGTTTAGCATCAAGCTAGTGCACCAATGATAGCAAGCCCCCTTGATGAGTTGATGGCATCTGTTGCCAGCACGATCGACGGCGGTCCGGATTGTTGGGCCCCGGCCATAATCGACCGCCACGAAGCGTTCATCCGCAGGTGCGTGGCATAGCGCCTAGAACACTAGCTGAGACAAGGACACTATCGCTGGCATAGTGAACATAGACAGAAGGGTGGTAACACAGACTGTTCCACATGCATATCGATAGTCCTTATTATGCTGCTGGGCAAAGATAGCTACATTCGCGCCGGTGGGGGTCGCAGCCGCAATCAGCAGCGCCATCTTAATTGACCTATCACATGGAAAGAGACATAGGAACAGGAGCGAAAGAATCGGAATGACAAGCAGCCTGACCGATGAGACGGCAAACAAGCTTTTCGCCCTCAGGAGCGCCATCAAATCAGACTGAGCAAGATAGATACCGAGAGTCATCATTGCTAGCGGAGTGTTGAGCCCCGAGATATACGAAAGCACTGACTGTGCCAGAGGGACCGTTGGGACACGAAGGATAAAAATCAAGAAACCGCCCAATAAAGCCATGACCATTGGACTTGTCAGGATCGCTTTAGGACTCATACATTTTTTAGACCCCGACAGCAGATACTGCCCGTATGTCCATTGCATGGCATTGAGAAGAGCGATCATGCACGTGATGAAAAACACGGCATCTTTTCCAAGCGCCGCTTCAGCAAGGGGTATTCCCACAAATCCAGCATTCGAGAATGCCGCAGCAAAAATGTCGATGGGACGGCCCCTGAACAACAGGCGGGCAACAACGCAAGCGAGCAACAACATCGCCGCCGACAGCATTAAGGTCATTCCCAACTCATACATCCTCTGAAACGAATACTCGATCCAAAATGATTTGAGAATGATTGCGGGAATCACAAGGTTGATGAGCAACTTTCCGAATTCTATTGCAACCTGCTCGCTCAATATGCCCAAGCGGTTTAGAGCGTAGCCCATTCCCATGAGCAAAAACATGATAAGGACTTGTTGGATGAGAGGTTCAATGATTGACACAATACATGCTCCGTATAATCCTGACCGGTTCATCTACCACGATGGTCTATAGCGCCTGCTATAGCGCGGCACCGACCGCCTGAATGATTCGCGCAACGAACGCATCGGCAACCCCGCGCGGCGTTCGCGAGTTGTAGGTTTCAAAATACTTGCCGTAGTCTTCCTGAGGCACAAGGTAGTTGCAGTACGTGTTCGCATAGCCGATAACAAAGACGTTGTATTGGCTAAACGCCCTCTTAAAATCCAAGCCTAATGTGCTACACGTATCGCATGGCATCGTGATAAAAATGCAGTTACCAATTACCGCAAACTGGCTCGGAAGCTCAAGCTCGATTTTCCCCATCGAGAGCTTAAGCTGTTGCCGCTTAAGGAGAAAGTCTCGCATCGGGCTCGCATCCATAGCCTCTATCCGATTGGTCATCTCGATCCAATCCGGATCTGTTTTTGCATCGTAGACACTCTTCATGCTGATAGAGCCCCAACGCGGAGTATCAACTCTGAGTGCCGCGCGCTCACGCTTGGATTCAATTTGAGCGCAAAGTTCGTTAGCCGTACGCTCGAGTTCGGCAACTCCCTCCCCTTGCCGATAGAAACGCGTCGACACATCCCCGCACGTTCCGTTGACGCAAAGTACAGGACAGCCATATTTCCTCTCCAAACGCTGCCTGACATGCCCAATCAAATCAGCAGAGAGGACGGCGCTTTTCCCATTAAGGATGGTAGGATGAGCGGACATGAACAGCATTTTTCCAATTGGGCGACCACCTTGAGCGTCCTCAAACGAGAAAATACTTACCTGTTTATCGGCCGGACCGCCCTGAACATTTCGATTCCCGTACAGTCCCTCGATGCCTAACATCTCCATCGATACGGTCGCCTTCGACCTGGACGCCCATGCAGATACCGCCGCCTCGGTAGCCAAGCCAATCAAATCACTCGTCAATTCGGTTTCAGGTAACGTGTCCTCGTAGGCAAGCTTAAAATAGCATGGTGCAGAATGGGTATGAATGCATGCGACGACGATATTGCTCGAATCGATGCCCGTTTTTGACGATACGGCGTTCTTGACCGAAAGGGAAAAATCTTTCGACACCATTATTGAATCGAGCTCGATAAGAATAAACGGGACAAGATCAACACAGACAGCGCTAGCGTTGACCTCAATAGGATCAAGAACATCCGTCCAGGCACCTTTTCTGTTGTAGCCGCCCATGCGGCAAGGAGACTGGGGTGTTACGTCAATCTTCGAGATTCCAAACTCTATGTTCATTCCAACTCCAACTCTTCGCGGCACACGCCGCCCAAACATCGGAAATAGAAATACAAAAAGAGAAGGGCGTCATGGACGCCCTTCCAATGCGTCCTGCCACACGCAGGCCGTAGAAAACTTAACGCTCGGAAACGGGACCATTCTCGAGCTCATCCGCCGTAAAGCCCAGGAAATACGTGCCCAAGGCGCTCACAAGGAAGCCTGCACCAGCAGCGATTCCAAAGTTGATGAGATTCTGGGTCCCGCCGCCCGCAAACGCGAGGAACTCCAAGAAGTTAGATGCCGCGCCGGCAGTATAAACCGTGGCTCCGAGAGCGATTGCAAGCGCACCGGCAACAAAGGATCCGATAATCTTCCAGACAAACACGCGGCGATAGCGCAGCATCATGCCGTAGATGAAAGGCTCGCCGACGCCTCCGACAATGTTTGCGACCAAATAGCCGAATGCCATGCTCTTCTCGTCTTTATCGCACAGCTTGAGCCAGGTCGCCACCTCGCAGCCGAAGGTCGCCCAAAGGCTAACGCCCGTCGCAACCAAAACAAAGCTGTCGGTTCCCACAGTCATATAGTTAGCGATGGCAATCATCGCAACCGCCACATGCATGCCGGTAATAATCATTGGGCACCAAAGACCCGCCAGAATACCTCCTCCGAGGATGGCGGCGATACCACCGGAAGTACCAAGGAACTCAAAACCGGCGGCGAGGGCATTACCGGCCCATGAACCAACAGGGGCGAGAGCGCAGAGAGACACAGGAACAGCGACGACCATGGTAAGGAAAGGCGCGAAAACCGTTGAAAGGGTATCTGGCACATATTTGCGGAAGAAGCGCTCGATATAACTCATCGCCCACACGGACAGAAGAATGGGAAGGACCGTCTTTGCGTAGTTTGCGGCGACGCAGGGAATGCCATAAACGGAGAACTGAGCTCCATCGGTCGCAAGCTGAATCATGGTCGGGTCGATAAGAATGCCGCCCATAAAGGCACCGAGGACAGGCGTTACGCCAATGTTCTTAGCCGCATTATAGCCAAGGTAGATGGGGATAAAATAGAACGCTGCGTCATAAACCATGTTCATCAGAACATAAAGGTCGCTTGTGTCGGACAGCACGCCCGCCATCGTAGGTCCCAGCACCACCGCTACGGTCTTGAACAGGCCAGCACACATTAGGACGGGGATCATAGGCACCATGGAGCTTGACAGGTAGTTGAGGATGTTATTGCCAATAACCTTAGGTGTGAGCTTCTGCTTAGGAGCATCAAGGTTCTCGTCGATGGCGTCCTGCTTGGCAAAGCCGCCGATCTTGCAGAGCTCGTCATAAACCTTGGGCACGTTTTGGCCCACGATTACCTGGAACTGCCCTCCGGAGATTTGAGCACCCAACACACCGCCAATCTTCTTCACTTCTTTGATATCGGGGGCATCGATATCTTTGAGGTTAAAACGCAGGCGCGTCATACAGTGCGCAACAAACGTCACGTTCTCCTTGCCACCGACGGCCTCGAGCACGTCCGCGGCGATTTTCTTATTGTCAGTCATAGCTGAACTCCCTTGCTTTTCTGTCTTCCCGTTTGCGCACACGCGAAGAACCGATTACGGCAGGCCTGACACGAGGCAAATCGAGAAAAGCAAGAAGAAGACAAAAACAGAAGAGCCCCAAAGCACAAAGCGGACAGGGAACTGTCTACGTCATGCTTCGAGGCTCTTCTCGAATAACACCTTATGTGACTATGAAACTACATCCAACAGTTGCTTTTACGAAAGTCGAAACCGGCCAACGGTCAAACTTCAGCGGCGAGCGGTCGATTAGGACCTAGATCCCGCGCAGACGCGATTGACGTGGAGCATCAGGTAGACCTTCTCTTCATCGGCGAGCCCGGCGTCAAAGCGCTCTTCGATAAGCGCGGCCATGCGGTCGACGCACACGGCCACGTCGGGATGCTGCTCGCAGAGCGGTCCGTAAAGCGCGCCGTTCTCCGTGTTGAGGGGCTCTCCTGTCTGCACGCGTTCTAACAGGTAGCGCACGTGCGTGGCATAACGGCAAAAGTCAAAGCCGTCGCGGTCCACGCAAACCCCCAGCTCGGATTCGATAATCTTGGTGAAGCTCTCGAGCATCACCTCGTCCTTACGCACCGTATTGGATTTGGCCTTTGAAGACGAGGCGACCACGCTGTTGACGATACAGAGCGCGATACCGCTCGCCTCCCCCCGCGGCATCTTGACGTTGAAGCCGCGATTGATGCCCTCGATCGCGAACTTGGCGATCTTGTACTCAATGGGGTACATCTGCTGCACATCATAGGAGAGCGGCATCTGCACAAACATATGCTCGCGGCAGCGTTTGATGGCAAAGGCGATATGGTCAGCCATGGTAAAGGGAAGGTTTGCCGAGAGCTCGCGCGAGATGTTGGAGCGAGCGATATCGGCAATCTGGGCGGAGAACTCCATCACCTGAGGATCGATCTCGTCGAGCAGCGCTAGGTAGCGCGAGTCGACACCGTAGAAGGTTCGCTCGATCTTATCGAGTGTGACCTCATCGGGGCCATTGGGAAACCCGATACCGCGGCCAATTGCCACGAGTTCACGGCCCTTGGCGTTTACGCAGATAACCGTATTGTTGTTGATCCGCTTAAGGATTTTCATGACGCTCCCTACCCGGCGCAAGCAACAGCGCCGCGAGCCCGATTATTCCACGGGATTTCAAATCCGGTCAACCTTCCTTTCGACATCCGAACGATTCGCCCCGTCTTCATTCGATCAGCCTGAGAAGAAGTTTCGCGCTTTGGTGAGTTGATGGTGTTGCGGGCGAATCCATCTCCGGTTCACACCGACTGGGTACCCTGAGGGCTGAACAACCTGTCGCAGCACTAAACGAACCGGGAGGACCCCGTATGACGACTGAATATACCGACGCGCCGCGCACGCGCGTCATGACACCGGCCGCGCTCAACAACGGCGTGCACGAGAACCATTCCATCGGACAGACCATGGCCATCGCGCCCAAAAAGGGCCTGCTTGACGACATTTCCATTCCCCAGATCATCGCCGGCGCCGCAGCTGCCGCCACGAGCGTGGCGCTTGCTTCAAAGATCGGCATTGCCGGCTCGGTGATTGGTGCCGCTGTGAGCTCAGTCATCACTGTTGTGTCCTCGCAGGTCTATCGCCACTTTATCTCCGCCAGCGCCGAAGCAATCAAGGGCACGCATGCCGCTGTCGACTACCCTACCGGCGCCTACGAGCCCGTTGAGCCCAATGTCGAGGAGCACCTAGGTGGCGCCGCAACCACGCAGGAGATGCGCCAGGTTGCGGGACGCGCGACCACGGCGCGCGTCGCTCCCAACAGCCTGCGCGCCAAGGCGGCGGCTGAGCGCAGCCAGACGCAAAAGAAGGTCATCGTCTTCTCGATCGCTATCGCCATCGTCGCGGTCATCGCCTGCGCCGGCGCCATCCTTATCACCACTGCCGGTGAGGGTCTGGGCGAGCGTCCCGAGCCAATCCTGTCGTCGCGCACGACCGAGAGCGATGCAAATGGCAACACCCAGTCGCAGGATCAGCAGGCACAGACGGACGATACGCAAGACAGTTCTACCTCTGCCAATTCGTCCTCGAACACCCAAAACCAATCGCAGGGCGTCGATTCCTCTGCGAACAACAGCGGCACGCAATCCGGCACGACTGACTCAAGTCAAACGACTGACGGCTCTCAACCGAGCACGGGCGACCAGGCGAATGGCAATACACCGAGTACGGGATCTACCGACAACAGCAACACCAACAGCTCGAGCGGAACCGCGTCCGGCACGGCATCTGACAGTTCAAGCCAAGGCGCGACATCGGGCAACTAGGCACATTTGCCTCTCATAGATAACCGACCTGTATAACGGGCGCGAATCGACAGCGGTTCGCGCCCGTTTGCCTTGGGCGCCGCCATGGCGAGCGCCATGCGATGGTAAGATGCTTTACATGTGTAAAGAGGAGATTTGCCATGAGCAAGACAATAGTTAGGCCCACGCTTTCACTGGGCAACCACATCTATCTGTATCGCCTGCTGCGCGATGCGATTGGATGCGGCAAGCAAACGTTTATGACGCAGGTCGAAGAGGCGCTCGCCGCTGGCGACATGACCGCTTATGACCTGGGCTTCGAATCCACGCGCGAGCTGCTCGAAGAGCTTGACGACTGCATTAAGCTGACCGTCTTTAAGGGCGGTCGCCTGTATGCCACCGTCATCGCCAACGAGGCCTGGGATGCCGCCCTTGCCAAGGGCGAGGACAAGCCCAAGACCGCCAAGGGCGCTAAGCAGTCCTACAAAAAGAAAAAGCGCGGCGAGAAGGACCTCAAGGCTGTGCGCCCCAAGCACGTTAAGCGTCCCGAACCAGAAGCCGCGGTTGAAGCTGTGCCGGAGCCCGAGCCCGAGACAGAGATCGAAGTCGCTATTGAGGTGGCAGCGGAAGCCGAAACCGAAATCGCCGCCATGACCGATCCCGAAGTCATGCCAGAGCAGGAAGCCGCTGTGGAGCTCAACGAGGCATCCAAGTCGACAACCGAAGAGGCGGCTGGCCAGCCCGAGGCGCCCGTGTTCCAGAACCACGATGTCTTTGGCGACAACACCGAGGACAATCAGTCCGACGAGCTCGCGGATCAAGATGCTGCCGAGGCAACACCGGAGCCCGAGGCGCCCCAGCCTGCCATCTCGCTCACGGTTGTCTACGACCCCGAGAACGCCAACGCCGGCATCACCACCATGGTATCCACGCCGGTCGAGGCCAAGCCGAACGTCGAGGCAGAGGACACTCCGCAGGCCGATGCCAAAACCGGGACCGAAGACACGTCCATCTCCGTGGAACCGACAGATTCCATAGCTAAGCCAGAAGCGGCATCTGAGTCTGCACCTGTCATTGAGTCCGCATCCGCACCCGCCTGTGACCAGGCTCCCACACCTGCACCGACTCCGGTCCCCAATTCAGCACCGGCCCCCGCTCCCGCAGCACCGACCATCCCCGGGGACTTCCCCATCGATTTCGCGACCGAGGTCTTCTGCCCTAGCCCGCTGCTGCACCAGCTGTCGACTTATCTCCCCTACGGCGCTGACACCCTCGGCATCGTCGGCGAGTACTACTGGATCGCTCGCGAGCGCGGTACCATCGAGGCCGGCCGTAACCGCGCGAGCTTCCCCCTGCGCTACACACAGGCCGGCAAACGCCACGAAGTCACCGTACGCATTCGCCGCAACACCACCGGCGGCCTCGGAGCCACCTGGGCCATCGACAAGGTCGAAGCCCCGGTCGAGTAAAAAACGGCCTCGGATAGCCAATTGACCATCCGAGGCCGTTTGAATTCAGGCCTTTTAGTTGTCATCGGCGCATATAGACACCAGAGAAGCAAGCTCATCCTCAAGTTGCGGAGCAAAGTATCTAAAAGAAACCTGCGCTCCGGTCGGTATCGACTCAATCATATTCGCAGCATTATCTGAAACTCGGTACGATGCAGTTTCACCTGTCTTCAAATCCTCTATTGAGCAGACAGCGTCTTCAGCATCATTCGACCTAAGCACGCCTTTTCCTTGTAACATCACATCGGCATGCCCGCCAGCTATTTCTAATGAACCTGAGTCTGTCGCAGTCACTTCTCCGGAACCTCCGCGCGATATCTCTTCCTTTGTTGAACAGCCCACCAATGAAGCCATCAGCACCAAAGACAGAGCTAGACGAATCGCCCTACTTCGAAAAAGTCGTTCCATAAGTCCACGCATAATAGCTCTGATCATACTTCAGGAAGGATAAAGATGAATTCCAGCCGTCCGCTATGCCAATCATCTGCCTTGTCTCTCCAGTTTTCTTACCAGTAAGTGTGGCGTAAGCCTCCGCTGTTACAGAATGGGCTGATCCGTTGTACAAACTCGCATGTAAAACATTCGGTCTATTAGAGTTAATCTCATTTTGAATGCTCGCGATAGCCGGAGAGGAGACAGTGCGGGCGATAAGAGCACTTCCTCTGCTTGCGCAGTAATTTGTAAACCCCGTTGCACAGGTTGATATCGGCGTTCCGCCCAAAACAACGCCGGGAACAGTCTGTTCTTCAGCGGAAAGAGCATGGGTATTGGTGTAATTCCATATCTGCATATATTGCGAAGGGTCGCTATATAAATTGGCAATGCCATACAGTTCCGCAACGTTCGAAAAAGCGGTCACCATACAAGCATAGTGGGCAGTAAGCCTCTTAATCTCGCTTTCATCATATGACATAAACTGAGAAATGGAACGAAATCCAGATACTGTGTAATCCTGCATTTGAGTTGCGTAAATTACGACATCGTTCCAGCTTGAAGGTTTATTCGATAAAACGACAGGCCGTCCTTCTATGGAAACAGCCGGGATTGTTCTTCCGCAATTTGTTGTTATTGAACCGTCCAAAGATTGCACACCGAATTCGAATGGATTGATCATTACGACTGGGTTATTGAAAGAATAAGACTCAACACCAAGATCTCCTCCCCGATCCATAGGGCTGACTAAGCCGTCTCCAAAACGATATCCCGTAAGTATTTCATCATCTGAAGCATCTAAAACCAAATAGCCCGCGGCTCTATTGAATGTCACAACCGGAACAATGTAGCCAAGCGGGGACCCATCAACGTCTACAAAAGGAATAGGGTCAGAAGGCGTATACGAAGAGCCGAGGAGTCCCTTTATATATTTATCGGCAAGCTCTTGCGCAATTTCTGAAGTAAATTGTATCTGCTCACCATCAATATTGCCCGTCGAAGCAAAAACCTCTTTCGGACGTGCGGCTAAGGCGACAATTGAAGACGCGACAAGTTGCAGAAAACGACGACGCGAAAGCATATGTTCTTCTTTCTAGAGGAGCGACTTATAAGATACTCCTATTCTATAACCTTTTTTGTAACGTTACAGCACTGGTTATATTTCAATTCGATTTGCTTATGTCCTTGTAACCCAATACGTCTTTACGTTTTAAACGGAATTAGAAAATCACTCATAGCAAAAACGGGCTTTAATCCCAAAGAGATGACTTTGATTATGAATCAAACCAGCAGCCAGGGCATAGCTGCAGTGCAATTGCTACAAGAAAGGCCGCCCTTGCTGGCGGCCTTTCTACTTGCTACTAGTCACGCGTGAGCTTGCGGTGAATACGATGCGGCTGGGCTGCGTCCTCGCCCAGGCGCTCGATGCGGTTGGCCTGATAGGCCTCGAAGTTGCCCTCGAACCAATACCAGTTGCCCGGATTCTCGTCGGTGCCCTCCCACGCCAGAATGTGCGTGGCGACGCGGTCCAGGAACATACGGTCGTGGCTAATGACCACCGAGCAGCCCGGGAACTCGAGCAGCGCCGCCTCGAGCGAGGACAGCGTCTCGACGTCGAGGTCGTTCGTGGGCTCGTCGAGGAGCAGCAGGTTGCCGCCCTGCTTGAGCGTAAGCGCCAAGTTCAGACGGTTGCGCTCGCCACCGGAGAGTACGCCAGCGCGCTTCTGCTGGTCCTGGCCCTTAAAGCCAAAGCTCGCCACATAAGCGCGGCTCGGAACCTCGGTCTCGCCGACCATCATGTGGTCCAGGCCGTCCGAGACGACCTCCCACAGGTTCTTGTCGGGGTCGATGCCGGAACGGTTCTGGTCGACGTAAGAAATCTTGACGGTCTCGCCCACCTCGAGCTCGCCCGAAGTCAGCGGCTCCAAGCCCACAATCGTCTTGAACAGCGTGGTCTTACCGACACCGTTGGGGCCGATGACGCCCACGATGCCGTTGCGCGGCAGGGTGAACGAAAGGTTATCGATGAGCACGCGACCGTCGAACTCCTTGTGCAGGTGATGGGCCTCGAGCACCTTGTTGCCCAGACGCGGTCCCACGGGGATGCGGATGTCGGTCCAGTCGAGCTTCTGGCTTGCGCGGGCCTCGGCCTCCATCTCCTCGTAGCGAGCCAGACGGGCCTTGTTCTTGGCCTGTCGGGCCTTGGGCGAGCTGCGCACCCACTCGAGCTCGGCCTCCATACGCTTGGCGAGCTTGGCGTCGCGGTTGCCTTGGGCCTCGATGCGCGCGGCCTTGGTCTCCAGATACGTAGAGTAGTTGCCCTTGTAGGGGTAGAGATGGCCGCGGTCGACCTCGCAGATCCACTCGGCGACGTTATCCAGGAAGTAGCGGTCGTGCGTGACGGCAAGCACCGCGCCCTGATAGTTATGCAGGAAGTGCTCGAGCCACAGGATCGACTCGGCGTCCAGGTGGTTGGTGGGCTCATCGAGCAGCAGCAGGTCGGGGGCCTCGAGCAGCAGCTTGCATAGGGCAACGCGACGGCGCTCGCCGCCGGAAAGAACGTTGACCGGCATGTCGGAATCGGGCAGCTGCAGGGCGTCCATGGCCTGACCGAGCTTGGAATCGATATCCCAGCCGTCGGCGGCGTCGATCTCGTCCTGGAGCTTGCCCATCTCGGCCATGAGGGCGTCCATATCGCAATCCGGGTCGCACATCTCCTCGCCGATCTTGTTGAAGCGATCGACCTTGGCGATCATGTCGCCAAACGCCATGCGCACGTTCTCGATGACGGTCTTGTCGTCATCGAGCGGCGGCTCCTGCTGCAGGATGCCCACGGTGTAGCCGGGGGTAAGCCTGGCATCGCCGTTGGAGACTTCCTCGATACCGGCCATGATCTTGAGCAGGGTCGACTTGCCCATGCCGTTGGGGCCCACGACGCCGATCTTGGCACCGGGGTAGAAGCTCAGGGTCACGTCGTCAAGGATTACCTTGTCGCCATGGGCCTTACGAGCCTGATACATCTGGTAGATAAACTCCGCCATTTGCCTGTTTTATCCTTTCTACCTTCTGTTTCCCTATTCTTGATTCGCTTTAGTGGAAACGAAATGAGGAAACCAGCTCTGAAACTAAACGAAAAAGGGGCATGGTTGCCCACACCCCCTAATACTACCTGGGAAAAATCCCCCGGAACATACTATGAACTGCGTACGCTAGTTTTCCGCAACCTTAACGAGCGGCTCGCTGCGATTTGCGCCACAGCAGATACGAATAGACGTAGGCAGCTCCAGCTGAACCAAACGCCAGAACCGCAATCACCGCGGCGACGACTTCACTCGAAAGCACGCTACCCGCCACGCCCATCACAATCAGGCCAACGCCCAGCACCATAAAGCAGGCACCGCCAAAACGCTGCGTACGGCGCCAGTTCTCGGGATCGGCAAGCGCCCAGGGCGTCTTGATACCGAGCGTGTAGTTCTGCTTTACGCGCGGTAAGTAGTTGCCCATACCAATAAAGAGCAAGCCGATAGCGCCTGATACCAGCAAATTGACCGTTCCTACCACCGGCACGATGCCCCACACCGTTAGCTCCCCCAGCCAGCTTATGGCACACATGAGCAGCGTGAAGGCGATTACGAAGCCCTGATAGAACTTACCCGAGGTCCGATACGCCTCGCCCTTGGGGTCAATGCGTGGCACGACGTAGAACATCGCGAGAAGTGCCAGAGGCAACACGCCGAGCGCGGAGGCCATCCAGCTAGGGCCCCAACCGTCGACGGCGCCATTCGCGCCCCAGTGCGTGGGAATCTGCGCCGGCAGGCTCGGCATCACTATCAGATGCGCTGCGACATTGGCAACGCACAGAGCGACCAGTGCAATCCACACGCGCGACGATACCCCCGTGGCGTGAATGCCCTTGTTTTCGTTATTCATCCTTATCACCTTCATTGTTTGTAAAACCCATAAACCAGCCAATTAAATCCTGCATGACGGTGGTGTTTAAGCTGTATACGATGTTTTGGCCATGGCGCTCGTCGGTCACCAACCCGGCGTTTTTAAGCGTCGCCAAGTGATGGCTCAGCGACGGCTTACTGATATCGAAATGCTTGGCAAGCTCCCCCGCCGTGCAATTGCCCTCGCGCAGCAGTTCCAAAATGCGCCGCCGCGTAGGATCGGCCAGCGCCTTAAAACCCTCTCCCGGCATAAGACCTCCTCTCAGCACCCCTCATGACGCGCACACTATACTCGATATTTAGATGTTTGTCTAACTATCTAATCGAAATGCTTCAAACCACATCAAAGTAAGCGCCATCGCAACCTATGGGCGATTACCTATAATGGCGATAGCCAAAACACGATTCGCTTCCCCATCGGAGGATGTCTATGACCGAAACCACAGCCGCAACTCCCAACGAGACACGCGACACCAAGCTCGAGATCATCATGGGCCGCGAGGCACTCGACAAGCTCGCCAACGCCACGGTGCTGATACTCGGCTGCGGAGGCGTGGGCTCCAACTGCTGCGAGGCACTTGCCCGCGGCGGCATCGGTCATTTTGTGATTCTGGACAAGGATATCGTCGCGCCCAGCAATATCAATCGACAGGCCATCGCCTTTCATAGCACCATCGGCAAGCGCAAGGTGGACGTGATGGAAGCCATGATCAACGACATCAATCCCGCTGCCACCGTTATCAAGCGCACCGAATACCTGCTGAGCGACAACATCGATGATTTCTTCGCGAGCGTTTTGGAGCAGACGGGTGGCAAGCTCGACTACGTCGTCGACGCCATCGACACCATCTCGGCCAAGCTCACCATTGCCAAATATGCTCAGGACCACGGCATTCGTTTGGTTAGCTCCATGGGCGGGGCCAACAAGCTCCATCCCGAGTGTCTCCGCTTTGCCGACATCTTCGATACGGTACGTGACCCCATGAGCCGCATTATGCGCAAAGAATGTAAGAAGCGCGGAATCAAGAGCCTACACGTACTGTTTAGCTGCGAGGAATCGGTTAAGACCCAGCCCCGCGACCCCTCCAACATCCACGAGCGCACCGAGCTGGGAACCGCGAGCTTTATGCCGCCCATCATGGGCCAGATGATCGCTGGCGAGGTTATCCGCCAGATCAGCGGGCGCGGGTGCGAACGCGTGCGCGCCGATGGCCAGCGCCTAAATTAACGAGACGCACCGCGATGACACCGCAATTATTTGATGCGCATTGCCATCTTGATTTAATGGCTCGCCCGGACGCCGTTGCCGATGAGGCAACGGCGCTGGGCCTGGTCCTATTTGACTGCGGCGTCGATCCTCGCGACCTCGCACGCGCAGACGAGCGCACCCGTAGCCGTTCAAACATCTTTGTTGGAATCGGTCTCCATCCCTGGTGGCTCGCCGACGGGCGATGCGGAATCGCTGAAATCAATCTACTATGCGAAGTCGCTGCGCAAGAGCGATTTATCGGAGAGGTCGGACTCGACTTTTCCGCGCGTTTTGCCGGAAGCGAACCGCTTCAAATACAGGCACTTGACCGGCTCTGCGATGCGCTCGTGCAGAGCCCTCTTGCCGGGCGTGTGATATCAATTCACGCCGTTCGTTCGGCAGGAACCGTGCTAGACATCCTCGAGTCGCATGGATTACTCACGCCAAGCCCCGACTCCCCCGCTATCATTTTCCACTGGTTTAGCGACACTTCGAACGAGTTCGTCCGCGCACGAAGCGCAGGCTGCTATTTTTCCGTGAACGAGCGGATGCTCGCCACCAAGCGCGGTCGCGAATACGTACGACAGATTCCACTCGACCGCCTGCTGCTCGAGACTGATGCGCCAGCCCAGCCGCAAGCAGATACAAGCGCGCGGCAGCTCATCACATCGCTAAAAAGCGTCTCCCGGCGCATCGCCGAACTTAAAAACTGCGCCGAGGAGAGCGTCGAATCGACCGTTTTAGGAAATTCGCGCTCCATATTTGACTTCCGCTGATCCCGGTGGGCAAAAAATGCCAAATATGAGTACTGTTGCAAAGCTAGTCACATTATTTTGCGACAAAACAACACCCTGATAATGCACAGCCGTTCATTATCAGGGTGTTTTAGCATGGCTAAAGCCGCCTATAACAGGCTTTTATCGCTCTCGGACATTCAACTAGGGCCTCAAAAGCTTAATTTCGCTGTTACTAAAATAGTGACAGTACTCATATTTGGCATTTTTTGCCCACAGGGTCCCGAGAAGACAACAATTCGACTTCCCGGGACTGCTCACCTATTCGGAAATCGGCGCTCCATGGCCCCAGGAGCCTTCCATGCCGCATACAGTCGAGGCAAACCCCGCCGCAAAGTCGAGCGCGCGCTCGATGGCCTCAGCGCCATCCTCGCCACGCTTGGCAGAATCGAGATAGCACATCAGGAACGAGGTCAGGAACGAGTCGCCCGCCCCCATGGTGTCCTTCATATCTGCCACAGGCTTGGCATGCTGCCGATAGTAACGCTCGCCGTCGTAGGCAATGCAGCCCTCAGCGCCAGCCGTGGCCGATACAAAACGCGGACCCAAGCCCTGCGCCCATGCCAGACGCTCGCGAATCTCGTCCTCACCCGCGGCATCCGCCGCACTAAAGAAAGCAAAATCGACGTAGGGCGCAATTTGCTCGTAGTACTCGTCGGTGGAGTCGTCCGAAAAGTCAAAAGAGACCGTGACGCCCGCTGCCTTCAACTTGGGCAGCTCGCGCTCGGTAAAGCAATAGTTGCCCGAATGAACCACGTCGAACTGCTTCATATACGCAAGGTCAAAGCGATCGAGCACATAGCGCGCATCACCACGGATGCCGCCCTCGTTCGACCCCAGAAACACGCGGTCACCATCGACCACGGTAACACGAGCCGCACCGTTCTCGCCGATGAGTTGTTTACATTTGGCGAGCTCGACGCTCTCGTCCTCAAGGCTCGCGATGATATGCTCAGCCGCGGCGTCGTTTCCAAAGATGCCCATATACGCGGAGCGCGCGGCTCCGCATTTCCTGGCATACACGGCAAAGTTCACCGCATTGCCACCCGGATACATAGTGTGGATATGCTCGTAACGATCGACGACGTTATCGCCAAACCCAAGAGCGCTAACGTTGAATGTCATAGTGCCGCTCCCCTCTCGTCCCAACGAGATCGCTGTAATAGCCGCCGTACCACCCCGGCCCTACGCGAATTCCAGCAAATCCGGCAGCTGGTCGATAATCTTATCCGCAGCATCTTGGCTAAATCCAAAGCGCTCCTCGCGCTTGGCAATCACCGTCAGGCCGGCTCGCTTGCCGGCAGTGATGCCAGGCACCGAATCCTCAACGCAGCAGCAGCGGTCCGCGGGCAGCCCCAGCAAGTCCAGCGCATGCAAGTAGATATCGGGCTCGGGCTTGCTCTCCTTAAACTGCTCGCCGCTCACCACATATTCAAAGGCATCCGACAACCCGCACGCGTTGAGCACTTCCTCGATGCTATCCACGGGAGACGAGCTGGCAAGCGCCACGCGAACGCCACGGCGCGGCAGCTCTCGAATCGTATCCACGGCGCCTGGGTTAATCAAAGTCTGATAGTCGCGCGGACGCGTATGCGCCCACTCGTCCCAACGGGCCAACGCTTCTTCGCCAGTGAAATGCCCCTTACCGGCACGCTCAAACCAATCGACCAGCATATGCAGGAAGAACTGATGCGAGGTACCGACCTGCCCATTCAACTCCTCTTGAGTCAGGTTCAACCCAAGCTCCTTGGCAAACGCGGCAGTCTCGCCCAGGTAGTAATACTCGGTATCGACAATGACACCGTCCATGTCAAAGATAACGGCGTCGAACGGAAATGCAGACACGGCACCCTCCCTAACAAAAGGGCGCCTGTAAGCAGGCGCCCGAACCATGCATTATCGGCGATTCTAACCCAGCAGCTTATCCAGCGCCACCGCAATACCGTCTTCGTTGTTATTGGCGGTCACCATCTGGGCCACAGCCTTAACCTCATCGACGGCGTTGCCCATGGCAACACCGGTGCCGGCCCACTCAATCATGGACTTGTCGTTCTGGCCGTCGCCAAACGATACGACCTCACTGGCATCGATGCCGAGCTTGGGCAGGGCACCCTCGAGCGCACGGGCCTTGTCGATACCGGGCGCCGTGTACTCAAAGTACCAGTCAGCCGTAAACATGCCCGAAAGCGTCTGGGTAAAGGGCGCATACATCTCCTCGTAATGCGCCTGCAGGTACGCGGGGTCGCCCGCGGTGAGCAACTTGTCTACCGGATAGGCGTCTGCCACCTCGTGAAGACTCTCGACTTCACGGATCTTGAGATCGCAGGCATCGCGCTCGTATTTGACGATGTTTTTCTGCGAGCCATCCGGCAGCGTAATCATG
This sequence comes from uncultured Collinsella sp., assembly GCA_900542275.1. GTDB lineage: Bacteria > Actinomycetota > Coriobacteriia > Coriobacteriales > Coriobacteriaceae > Collinsella. The sequence continues at coordinate 30,529 of UQMW01000003.1, read as the reverse complement.
CAGCGGTACGAATCCTCGACATGCAGATCGCGACCAAGCGAGATGATGGGGATCACGTCGAAATTGCGCAGATGATCAATCAGACGGTGCAGCTCGTCAGCCGGCATGGCTTGGTCAAAAAGGACCTCATCGGTCTGAGCGTCGACCACATGCGCGCCATTAAAGGCAACTAACAGACCGTCATGGTTTTGAAGGTCGAGCTCCTGCGCCAAGGCGTGAAGACCCCAGGCGGGACGACCCGAAGCCAAGATGAGCTTAATACCCGATTCCTGTGCCGCGAGCAGCTTCTCGCGCGTACGCGGGCTGATCACCTTCTGATCGTTGGTGAGCGTACCGTCGATATCCATTGCGATGGCTTTGATTGCCATATATGCCTCCCCGTCATTGAGCAACCTTGTCTGAGCCATCATACAGAACACCCACGGCGGCGCTGTTTGCAACGGGAAAAATGTCATATTGTCCCAAACATGAACGGCGTGCCTTCGACGATTGAGATGCCCGTCGAGGCGCCTCCCGATACATTCCATCCTATCCAAATAGCAAAGGGCCCGCATCCCAACGGATACGGGCCCTTGTCGGCTATGCGTTAGTTTTCGCAGCGAATCCTACTTGCGATGCGCGCGATAGAACTCGATGAGCGCCTGGGTCGAAGCGTCCTGCTCGGCCTTGGCGGCGTCGTCGTGGAAGGCCGGGGTGATCTGCTTGGCAAGCTGCTTGCCCAGCTCGACGCCCCACTGGTCGTAGGAGTCGATGCCCCAGACCGTGCCCTCGACAAACGTGATGTGCTCGTACAGGGCGATGAGCTCGCCGAGTGCGAACGGGGTCAGCGTGTCGCCGAAGATCGAGGTCGTCGGACGGTTGCCCTCAAAGCAGCGCGCCGGGACGATCTGCTCGGGCGTGCCCTCGGCACGAACCTCGTCGGCCGTCTTACCAAAGGCGAGCGCCTTGGTCTGGGCCAGGAAGTTGCCCAGGAACAGCTCGTGGACGTCCTGGCCGCTGTCGGTTGCGGGGTTGGCAGTGTTGGCGAAAGCGATAAAGTCGGCCGGGACCACCACGGTGCCCTGGTGCAGCAGCTGGTAGAAGGCGTGCTGACCGTTGGTACCGGGCTCGCCCCAGAAGATCTCACCGGTATCGGAGGTCACAGCGCTGCCGTCCCAGCGGACGTGCTTGCCGTTGGACTCCATGGTGAGCTGTTGCAGGTAGGCCGGGAAGCGGTGCAGATACTGGCAGTACGGCAGCACGGCGTGGCTCTTGGAACCGAAGAAGTTGACGTACCAGACGTTGAGCAGGCCCATCAGCGCGACGGCGTTGTTCTCGAGCGGAGTGTTGCAGAAGTACTCGTCGATGGCGTGGAAGCCCTCAAGGAACTGCTGGAAGCGCTCGGGGCCGAGCACGACGATCAGCGACAGGCCCACGGCGGAGTCGACAGAGTAGCGGCCGCCGACCCAGTTCCAGAAACCAAAAGCGTTGGCGGGGTCGATGCCGAAGGCCTCGACCTTCTCGAGTGCGGTGGAAACGGCGACAAAGTGCTTGGCCACGGCCTCGGCGTTCTGCTCATCGGAGCCGTCGATGGCACCCTGAGCCTTGAGCTGCTCGAGCATCCAGGTCTTGACCTCACGAGCGTTGGTGAGGGTCTCGAGCGTGGTGAAGGTCTTAGAGACGATGATCACGAGCGTGGTCTCGGGATCGAGACCCTTGAGCTTCTCTGCCTGATCGTTGGGGTCGATGTTGGAGATGTAGCGGCAGTCAATACCGGCGTCGGCGTAGGGACGCAGGGCCTCGTAGGCCATGACCGGGCCCAGATCGGAGCCGCCGATGCCGATGGACACCAGGTGCTCGATCTTTTTGCCGGTAACACCCTTCCACTCACCGGAGCGCACGCGCTCGGCGAAGGCATACATGCGGTCGAGAACCTCGTGCACGTCGGCGACGACGTCCTGGCCGTCGACGATGAGCTGGCCCTTCTCGCTTGCCGGGCGGCGCAGCGCGGTGTGCAGGACGGCGCGGTCCTCGGTGGTGTTGATGTGCTCGCCGGAGAACATGGCGTCGCGGCGCTCCTCGAGCTTCACCTCGCGGGCAAGATCGCACAGCAGCTTGACGGTCTCATCAGTCACCAGGTTCTTGGACAGGTCGAAGTGCAGGTCACCGGCGTCAAAGCTCAGCTTGTTCACGCGCTCGGCATCGGCGGCGAACCAGGCCTTGAGGTCGATACCCTCGGCCTCGAGCTTCTCCTGATGGGCCTCGAGCGCCTTCCAAGCGGCAGTCGACGTAGCATCGATAGGTGCGGCAACAGTTGCCATAGAGTCCTCCTCAGCATACGGGCGCACGCCTCCATGCGCCCGGACATTCAGATGCCACTATTCTAGCGCAGGTCAAGACTATAATCAGCGAGCGTTGCCAATCGGCCCCCAAACGGCAACCGACCAAAAAGGGACAGGTTTAATTTGGCAGGTCAAACGCTTTACCAATCAAAAATAACCTATCCCTTTATGCCAAATATTAGGCCGCAGCGCAGACGCTACCGAGCAACTCACGCAGAGGAGACCCGATGCCCTCCAGCAGTTCGGGCGCGATGATGGCAAAAACGGGAACCTCGCCGGCCCCCACGACGGCAGGCACCTTGCCCTCCGAGACGATACATCCATAAGGGACAAAACCGTCTTCGCCGACATCGAACGCCGCCATGCGACGGGCGAGCTCGCGCGCAAAGCCGGCAGTATCGGCATCGCCAATCGCCAAGACAAAGTCCACGCCTTCGTCGGTCGCCAGGGCCACGGCTTCGTCGATCAGCTCGTCTCCTCCGTCGCCTTCAACCGAGCCGCAGCGGAAAAGCACGCGCTCGAGCAGGGCGCGATCGAGCGAGCCCAGCGCCGCCGAAACGAGCTCATCACGCGTGTGCTTGTCGCCTCCCAGCACGACCAGTGCCTTGGTGCCGCCATAGTGGGCAACCAATCGCCCGCACCAGCGAGCCACATCCCCATCCGCAACCAAGCGCGTCGGCATACCAAACCCATAGTTGACCATTATCCCCACAACCCTTCCGTGCTTTATGGTGGTATCAATCGTTAGCCTCATGCTACGAAGCGAGCTTTTCCGAGCTGTTTCGCGCTCTTTAGGGCTGCGTTAAAAACCCGATGCAACCGCACGACCATACCTGCCAAATAGGGACAGGTTTTGACGGTGTCCGGTCGAGCAGGTATTATCGAACAGGTATTCGATAAGAACATGTGTTTGATGGGAGGCTCGGATGGAGCACGAGCAGCACACCTACATCTGCATCGACCTCAAGACGTTTTATGCCAGCGTCGAGTGCGTCGATCGTGGGCTCGATCCGCTCACCACCAACCTGGTCGTTGCCGACGAATCGCGCGGACGCACGACCATCTGCCTCGCCATCACGCAGGCCATGAAAGACCTCGGGATACACAACCGCTGCCGTCTGTTCGAGATTCCCGACGGCATCGGCTACATCAAGGCCATACCGCGCATGCAGCACTACATGGAGGTGTCGGCGAAAATCTACGGCATCTATCTGGAATACGTGAGTCCGCAAGACATTCACGTCTACTCCATCGACGAATGCTTTATCGACGTGACGCCCTATCTGGACCTCTATCACACCGATGCGGAAGGGTTCGCCTGCACGCTGCGCGACGAGGTCTTGGCGCGCACCGGCATCACGGCGACGGTCGGCATCGGCCCCAACCTATTCCAGGCCAAGGTAGCGCTCGACATTACCGCCAAGCACGTACCCAGCCGCATCGGCATACTCGACGACGGGACCTTTCGCAAGGAGATCTGGCCCCATCGCCCCATCACCGACATCTGGGGCATCGGCCCCGGCGTGGCGGCCCGTCTCGAGAAATACGGCGTCTACGACCTGATGGGCGTCGCCGCACTCGACGAGAACCTGCTCTACGACGAACTCGGCGTCAATGCCGAATATCTCATCGACCACGCCTTCGGGCGCGAGCCGACAACCATCGCCGATATCCAAGCCTATCGCCCGCAAGCGACCTCGACCACCACAGGACAGGTGCTCTCGAAGGGCTATGCCTACGAGCAGGCCTACACCGTCTTACGCGAGATGGTCGACAACGCCGTACTGGACTTGATCGATAAGCACGTGGTGTGTGACAGCATCTCGCTCTTCGTGGGCTACGCGAGCGAGCGAGCCGACATACGCCGCCTCGACGCCAGCGGTACAGCGCAATATGTGGACGGATGCGGACACCTACGCTCGAGCACGTCGAGTATCGAACCCACCGCAACCGCCGGCCCCGAACTCGCGCCCCGTGCGCCCAAGCCCGTCCAACGCGATGACGAACGGCACCGCTTGGTGCGCGAGGCGCAGGCAATCGACGGCATCTTTGTGGGGGAACACGGCGGCAAACCGCGCGGTGGCTATGCCGCACTCTTCGCGCACTCCAACGCCTCGCGAAAACTGCCCGAGCGCACCAATTCATTTAAGAAGATCATGGGCTATTTCGATGAGCTCTGGGCGCAGACTGTCAATCCCAAACGACCGGTCAAGCGCATCAACCTGGGATTTGGCAATCTGGTACCCGAAGAATTTGCCACCATCGATCTGTTCAGCGATATCGAGGCCGATGAGCGCGAGCGCGACCTGGCGCGCGCCGTCCTGGCCGTGAAAGGCAAGTACGGCAAGAACGCGCTCGTCAAGGGATTAAGCTTTACCGCCGGCGCCACCGCGCGCGAACGCAACGGCCAAGTTGGAGGACATCGTGCCTAAACCCAAGCAGCAGCCCGTGCGCCCGCCGACCGCCTTCGAGCGCCTGGCGGACCCCGAGGGCAGACGCCGCGCCGCCGACCCCAAGCTCACTGCCAACGGTGCCGTGCGCGCCAACCGCGCCGCACAGTTTATGCCCTTTGCCGCCCTCACGGGATACTACGAACTCGTGCGCAAGCAAGAGATCACCGCCGAACCAAAACGTGAGCTCACGGAAGAAAAAGCCCTCGCGCTTTCTAAAAAGCTCGAGGGTCTCAAACGTGGCGACTTGATTCGTGTCACCTATTACGATACATACGGCTATCGCAGCCGCACCGGCATCCTCGACGAGGCGCTCCCCGCCTTCAAGCTCCTCAAACTCCGAGACATCGCCATCGACTTCGACGACATCCAAGACATCGAACTGCGCGGACGAGCCTAGCCAAGGAAGCGCATCCAGGGCGGCGCTTACAGAGTCATGACGTAGTAGCCCGCGTCTTTCACGGCCGTCTCGAGGACACCACGATCAACCGGCTGCTTAGAGCGCACGCGTGCCGTGTGGTCCGCATACGTCACCGTTGCCCACACGCCATCCAGCGCATTGAGGGCATTGGCTACGTTCTGAGCGCAGCCGTCACAGTTCATGCCGCCGATGAGCAGCTCATCGCTATAGGGATAGTGTGACGCATCGGTATCCACCACAACAACCTTTTTGGCCTTCTTGCCGCTCGTACCATCGCTGCAGCAACTCTTCCCGTGTGTCGAAGCGGCAATGCGACGCAGTCCAAAAAACATGCCGACGGCAATGACGGCCAGCACGATGAGATTCGCAGGGTTGAGCAAGTCACTCATGCGTTCCCCTTTCAAGTAGCCCTATCTAGATACCCCCATGGGGTGTTCCCATCTTAACCCAAAATCATGTCCGTTCGGTCAATTAGTTTCCCTCTTCAAACTTTTTAGTTGACCAAGGCTTACTTTCGTGTATAAGTTTTCCTAGGCTAACAGTTTAGATCCGTAAGGAGCGTCGTGACTCGAACCATAGACATCCCAACGTTTCAGGCGGCAGTCGTGCGCAACTGCTCCCCCACGCTCGCGGGCATCAAACCGGCATCGCTCTTTACCTATCCAGGAGTCTATGCCGATCAAGACGGCTCAAGCGTAACTGCGGCGATCGAGGATCGCCGAGCACGCCTGCTCAACGTTATCGCCCGGTGCAACCGCGAGCTTAATCCGTTCGGTATCCATCTGAGCGTTTTGGTCTGGCGCCCCTGCGGGGCGCTCGTATACGCATATCGGCCCAATAGCCTCGCCACTTACCTTGCTGACCCGCGCGCCAAAACGGCACTCGCCAAGAAGGGCTACGACACCGGCAACCTCTCGGCATGTCTTGTGCACCTGGCATCACGCATCACGCTCGCGAGCAATAACGCCGCGGAATGCGCCTGCGGCCAGACTCGATGCGCACTGGATCAGCAAGTCTGCTGCAACAACGACTGCGCCTGCGAATTTCCACACGAAATAGGCTACTTCCTGGGGTACCCCTGCGACGACGTATACGAGTTCATCGCTCAGCGTGGCGAGAACTACAAGATCTTTGGAGCCTGGAAGGTCTATACGAATGTCGAGCAGGCGCTTGCGACGTTTGATGCGTACCGTGCCTGCACCCAACACCTCACCTTTATCTATCAGCAGGGCTGCAGCTTGGCGCAACTTGCCCAGGCGACCCGATAGAACGTACAAACCGCGACCGCACGCCGCACAACCGAAAGGACTCAACATGAGCAAGATCGCCGTCGTCTACTGGAGCGGCACGGGCAACACCGAGGCCATGGCAAACCTCGTTGCCGAGGGCACCACGTCCGCGGGCGCCGAGGCCGAAGTCATCCCCTGCGCCGACTTCTCTGCCGACAGGGCCGCCGACTATGATGCCTTCGCCTTCGGTTGCCCCGCCATGGGCTCCGAGGAGCTTGAATACGATGAGTTCCAACCGATGTGGGACGAAGTCAAGGAGACCCTCGGCGACAAGAAGGTCGTCCTCTTTGGCTCTTATTCGTGGGCCGAAGGCGAATGGATGGACAATTGGAAGGCGGACGCCGACGAGGCAGGCGTCAACGTGGTCGACTCCGTCATCTGTTACGACGCCCCCGACGATGAGGGCGAAGCGGCCTGCCGCGCCCTTGGAGCCGAGCTCGCCTAGCTGCAATGAGCTCCGCCCGTAACGCGCTCTGCACCAAAACACATTCGCGTCCCAACAAAAACGGGAGCCGGATCACATCCGGCTCCCGTTTTCTGCTGTGTCAGTCATATAAAGCGGCTACGAGATATTACCCAAGAACGCCTTGGTGCGCTCGCTCTTAGGATGGTCGAAGACCTCGCTCGGCGTGCCATCCTCCACGATAACGCCGCCGTCCATAAAGACGACGCGGTCGGCGACGTCGCGGGCAAAGCCCATCTCATGCGTCACGACGATCATGGTCATACCGTCACGTGCAAGATCGCGCATAACGCCAAGAACGTCGCGAACCAGCTCGGGGTCGAGCGCCGACGTGGCCTCGTCAAAGAGCATGACGTGAGGGTTCATCGACAGGGCGCGGGCGATCGCCACGCGCTGCTGCTGACCGCCCGAGAGCTGGCTCGGCATAAAGTCGATGCGCTCGGCAAGACCGACCTTGGTCAGCTCCTCGACGGCAATCTTCTCGGCCTCTTCCTTGCTGCGCTTGAGTACCTTTTGCTGTGCGAGCATGACGTTCTTTTTGACTGACAGGTGCGGGAACAAATTGAACTGCTGGAACACCATACCCAGATGCGTACGTACCTTGTTAAGGTCGACGCCCTTGGCGCAAACGTCCACGCCCTCAACGACGATCGAGCCGCTCGTGGGATGCTCCAGGCGATTGATGCAGCGAAGCATCGTCGACTTGCCCGAGCCCGAAGGACCCAGGACTACGACGACCTCGCCCTTGTGCACATCGAGATCGATGTCGCGCAGGACCACGTTATCGCCGAAGGCCTTCTGGAGGTTCTTGATGCTGACGACGACCTCGTTCGAGTTATTGGTTTCGCTCATGATAGGACCTCCTTACAGACCGGCGATGTGGTCGGCGGGCGTCGCGACGACCTGTCCAGCGCTCTTGGCGGGACGCTTCTTCTTGGTTTCGGCCGTACCCAGCAGCCTCGCCTCAAGACCGCTCACCAAGCGCGCAAGCGGCAGGGTAATGACCAGATAGAACAGGGCGGCAACCACATACGGCGTAATGGAGCCCGTCGTTGCCACGATGGTGCGGGCGTTCATGACGATCTCGACCACGCCCACGGCGGCGAGCAGCGACGTATCCTTGTAGAGCAGGATAAACTCGCTGGTCAGCGTAGGCAGGACATTGCGGAACGTCTGCGGAATCATAACGTAGAGCAGCGTCTGGAAGGCATTCATACCCAGCGAACGAGCGGCCTCGTTCTGGCCCTTGGGGATCGATTGAATACCGGCACGGAAAATCTCGCACAGATACGCAGACGAGTTCATGGCCATGACGATAACGCCCAAGACATAGTCGTCCACCTTGACGCCGGCAAGCGGCAGGCCAAAGAATGCAATATAGATCTGCAGGAACGCCGGCGTACCGCGGATGACATTCACGTAGATGCCGGCAAGGCAACGCAGGATGCGCGATTTGGATATGCGCATAAGCGACAGGGCAAAGCCAAAGGGGATCGCCAGCGGAAACGCCACGAGCACGATCGAGAGCGACATAAGGAAGCCCTTGAAGACGATCGGCAGGCTCTGGACCAAAATGACCGGGTTCAGGAACAGGCGAAGGAACATGTTGGAATTCCATGCCTCGACCCACGGCTGTTCCTTAAGGTCGGCCAGGAAGTTATCGAACGCCGTCACGCCCTTAATCTCGACGGAAGGAATCTTGGAAATCTTCTTGGTCGAACCGTCGGCGAGCGTATAGGTTCCGCTAAAGACCTCATCGCCGCCCTCGACGGGGAACGTCACGCCGTAAACCTCGACACGGAAAAAGCCGCCGGCAGGCGCCGTCTCGTCAAAGTCAATCTTGAGCGTCTGGCCGTCAGCCTTGCACGTGGGCTTCATGGGCGTACGATCCATGAGGTCCTCGCCCGAGAGCATCGTCAATCGCGTGTCATCGGTACCAAACGTTGTGCCGTCGACAAACGTCAGAGAAAGACCGCTCAGCTCCTCGTCGGCATCGGCCTGAACTTCCCAGGTAATGCGCGTCTCGGTGCCGCCGACCACAGCGCTGCCCGAACCGGTGTTGGGTCGGGCGGTAATCTTTGCGGTCTCAAGCGCCTGGGCGGTCGTGGGCGCATATGCCCCCACGCACACCAGCGCGAGCGCCACGGCCATGGCGCAGGCTAGCTTTTGGAGCAAGGCGGGCAGTGGAAAACGCTGCTCCGCAGCCCCTTTGTTCAGTCGAGACAAGGTGGCTCCTATCGTAGAAGTTGCCGGCAAAACGAGACGGAAACACTCTCCGTCAAGAGAAGCGCAAAGGCCCTCTCCGCCAAAACGGAAAGGGCCCGCGCGCAATCAAGTAGCTATTTTACTTGATGTTGTACTTAGCCATGAGGGCGTCGACGGTACCGTCGTCAGTCAGGTCCTTGATGGCCTGGTTGATGTCGTCCTTGAGCTTGGTGTTGCCCTGGTTGATGGCGATGGCGTACTCCTCGCCGGTGCTGACCTGCTTGATGGTCTGGCAGGTGTTGAACTGCTCGGCGGTCAGCTGGCTGGCAACGGAGCGGTTGGTGACTACGGCGTCGCCCTTATCGGACTGCAGGGCGCTGAAGCACTCGGTGGCGTCCTTGTAGGGGACGATCTTGGCCTTGGGGAAGTTCTCCTGGGCAAAGGCCTCGGCGGTCGAGCCAGACTGGACGATGATGGTAGCGTCGGCGTTGTTGAGCTTCTCGCTGAAGTTGTCGGCCGTGATATCGGTGTTATCGACCTTGGTCACGATAGCCTGATCGTCCATGTAGTAGGAATCGGAGAAAGTGACTTCCTTCTCACGCTCGGGCGTGTCGGTGATAGCCGCGATGGCGACGTCGTACTTGGCGCCCGAAGCAACGCCGGGGACGAGCGTGTCAAAATCATTGTTGACATACTCGACATCCAGACCCAGCTTATCGCCGATAGTCTTAATGAGTTCAAGGTCAAAGCCCTGGTAGTCGCCATTGTCATCCTTGTACTCAAACGGAGCGTACTCGGCAGAGGTGCCGACGGTCAGCGTACCGTCCTTGACGAGCGCGTACTCCTTGGAACCGTCGACCTTCTCGACCTTAGCGTCGTCAGAGCTGCTGGAACTGGCATCAGAACCAGAGGTGGCGTTGGACGAGCCGCAGCCCGTCAGAGCAAGGGCGAGCGCCATAGCACCCGTGGCGGCAAATGCGCCAAGCTTCTTCAGCTTCATAATCAGTCTCCTTCCAATGACCCCACGTGATTCAGGGGTCTGCAAAAACTGAGGGTTATTATGCACCCGCTTGGAAGAATCCGCAATTAGAAAACTGATTGAAACAAACCCATAACGTGAATGGAGCACTCCACTTTATGACAGTCATCACTGCTGCAATGACCTTAACAATTTGATTTCAGCCGCATAACCTGCAAGTTCGTTCGGTGTCTCCAAAATGAATGGCAATGCGCGCAAGCGGTCATTCGATACAATATTCTGCATAACCTGCATACCGGCGCCAAACTCCTCGCTGCCAAGGTATCCCTTGCCGATGCACTCGTGACGATCTTTATGGGCGCCACAGGGATTCTTTGAATCGTTGATGTGTACGGCATGCAGGCGATCGATGCCCACCACGCGGTCGAACTCGTCGAGTACGCCGTCCAGATCATGGATGATGTCGTAGCCGGCATCGCTCACATGACAGGTGTCCAAACAAACGCCCAGCTTATCGGACAGCTCTGGGCACTTGGCGGCAACGCCCTCGATAATGCACGCCAGCTCTTCAAAGCTACGGCCCACCTCGGTGCCCTTGCCCGCCATGGTCTCGAGCAACACCGTCGTCTGCTGTCCCTCAAACATCACCTGGCACAGCGTGTCGACAATCATCTGAATGCCGGCGTCTGCCCCCTGTCCCACATGCGCACCGGGATGGAAGTTGTAGTAATTGCCGGGCAGCGCTTCCAGACGCTGCAAGTCCTCGGCCATTGCCTCCAAGGCAAACTCGCGCGCCCGCTCTTTAGCCGAACAGGGGTTATAGGTATACGGGGCATGAGCCACGAGCGGACCGAAGTCGTTTTGCGCCATAAGCTCGCGCAGAGCCGCCACGTCATCCATATCAAGGTCTTTTGCCTTGCCACCACGCGGGTTGCGCGTGAAGAATGCAAAGGTATTGGCGCCAATGGATAGCGCCGTCTCCCCCATTGCCCGATAGCCCTTCGTCGTCGAAAGATGACACCCGATCGTTAGCATCTCCAACTCCCCCTCATCAGTTGCGGTGAAATACGGTCTATTGGTGCCTTATTTTGGCGCAAACAGACCGTATTCCACCGCAAGATATAAAAGGGGCATCAGGGGCAAGGTCCGCCGAGCCCCCTTGAGCACCAGCACCGCAGCCTAGAGCGTCAAGCGAATCGCATCAATGATCTGCGCACAGCGCTGTGTGGCGGCAAGGGGCATGACGGGACTCTCGAGTTTCCCCGCCCGGATGAGCTGGGTCACATGATGAATTTCGCCGTAGAAATCATCGACCTCAAACGGGGCATTTATTTCGAGCATTCGTCCGTCGGAGTACTTCACATGGGCGAGCTCGGGGCGATGGAGGCGCTCGATTTCCAACGAGCCCCGCTCGCAGGCAATCGTTAAACGGCTTTCACATGCTGCTTTGCCGTCGCACACCATATGAATGGGTATACCGCCGACACTCATATGGATCTCATCGGCCCAATCCACGCGGCCACCCGATACGTCACGCCAGCGAACTTCACGAGACGAAACATCGCACGCACCCGCAAGAAGATCCTCAAACCACCCGACCGCGTAGCAGCCCATGTCATATAGACAGCCACCCTGCAACGGATCGAGCAGATAACTCGAAGGCGGCTGACCATAATCGAGTTTTTGCACGCTTTCGATCGAGACGATACGGCCAAGCTCGCCCGACGCAAGCAAACCCTTCACGCGAGTATGCATCGGACAAAACCGATTCTTCATCGCCTCCATAAACAGTACGCCGCGCTCGCGAGAGGTGGAGGCAATCGATAGAGCCTCTTCCCCACTCAAAACGGCCGGTTTTTCGCACAGCACGGCCTTTCCCGCGCGCAGTGCCCGACAGACCCAATGCGCATGCATGCCATGTGGAAGAGCCAAGTAGATTGCGTCGACATCGGGGTCGGCAATCAGCGCATCATAAGCCGCATCGCCGCTATCGTCAGTCGTGGCATAGCTGTGCGCGGTATCAATCGAAAACGCCCTGCAAAACTCCTCAACATGCGAAGGGGTGCGACCGGCGGCAGCCACAAGCCGCGCCCCGTCCACCTCCTTGAGCGACGATGCAAATCGATGCGAAATGTGCCCAGCGCCCAAAACGCCCCAACGAACCTCGCGCAAATCATCACATGAATCCCGATGGCCCACGACAGCCCCCTTCAGTTGCGGTGGATTAGTTCCTGTTTAAGCCCCATTCTGCCGCAAACAGGAACTATTCCACCGCAAGCTATAAAAGGGTCATGAGGAGCGCGTTTTGCCGAAGGCCTTGAGCACCGCCGTCACGGGGCCAGGCTGAAAACGGCGGCGTACGTCGTCCAAGCGCCCGGGAATATCGATGTGTTGCGGGCAGTGACGCGCGCATTTGCCGCATTTAACGCAGTTGCTCACCAACTTGGGCTCGCTCGTCCGCACCGCGCTCGCCGTAAAATACTGCGATAGACCCGTAAACCAGCTGTGCGCATAGCTTGCATTGTAGGCGGCAAAACACCCAGGGATATTGATGCCTTTGGGACACGGCATGCAGTAGCCGCATCCCGTACAAGGCACGCGATTCGATTTTTCAAATTCCGTCAGCACGCGCGCAATGGTATCGAGCTGAGCGCCCGTCATCGAATCCGGCAGGGCTCGGTCGGCCAGCGCCGCGTTCTCATCCACTTGCGCGGTATCGGTCATGCCCGAAAGCAGCATCGTGACCTGAGGATGGTTCCACACCCACGAAAGCCCCCAGGCGGCAGGAGTGCGCAGGCGCGGGTCATGGGCGCCATCGAGCACGGCGCGGGCCCGCGGCGGCAGCTTGCCCGCTAAACGCCCGCCCAGCAGCGGCTCCATCACAAACACCGCGAGCCCGCGCTCGGCGGCTGCCATGAGCCCCGCCGTCCCCGCTTGGTAGCGCTCTCCAGCGTAGTTGTACTGGATCTGGCAAAAATCCCAGTCATACGCGTCAAGCATCGTGAGGAAGTCCGCCGCACTGCCGTGGTACGAAAAACCTATCTGGCGAATACGCCCCGCAGCCTTTTGGTGCGCAATCCAGTCCTCGATGCCCAACGCCACCACGCGCTCCCACTGGGCGGGCGAGGTGATGTTGTGCATAAGGTAATAGTCGATATGGTCGGTCCGCAGGCGACGCAGTTGCTCGTCGAAAAACCGGTCGAAATCCTCCGCGCACTTGCACGAAGCGTGCGGCAACTTAGTCGCCAGCAACACCCGGTCGCGCAGCCCCAAGCGCTCAAGTGAGGCGCCCACGCATGCCTCGTTACCGGGATAGAGATACGCGGTATCCAGATAATTGATCCCCTGCTCCACCGCATGGGAAATGATGGCGTCGGCTGCCTTAGCGTCCGGATGGCCCGGCGCACCGGGAAACCTCATGCAGCCCAGACCGAGAGCGGATATTCGGTTACCACTTTTGGGGTCAACGCGGTATTGCACGGCCCCTCCCTTCGCCATCAGCGCCCCGGCACGGCGAAACACAACGGTCACGCGGCCGAAACATCGTGGAATCGCAATCGAGAACGTATCGTAACGCAGCAGAAATCGAGCCGTCATGACACCGCTTTAACATCAGCAAAAAGCCCGATGAAAGGAGCCACCCATGCCCGCGCTCGACCTTTGGAACCTCGCATCCCAGCTCAAAAGCACCGATTATCGCTGGGTCAACCTCACCCACACGCTCTCGTGCGACACCCCACACTGGTTTGGCTTTAAGCCGTGAGTTCCCATGCGTTTGTTCTTCTAAATACCGCTATCCGGAGCACGCAACACGCTCCGGTAAAACCAGAGTTGAGGCTAACTTTAGGACCCCACGATCTCGTCCTCATCATCACGGCAAAGGACGACGCCGGCGCTTCCCAGCGCAGCGACAGCAATCAGGGCCCCCACAACGATAGGAGCAGCTCCGCACGTGCCCTGCATACCCGCGACGAGCGCGGCCGTAGGACCAAGGCAGCCAAGCGTCAATGCAACGGCGGCAACGGCGATATCTCGAGCGTTCACAAGACCACTTCCTCCACGAGAACGACTTTGTTTCTCGTGACTTAGTGTGCCCCGCGCCCATATGCGCGGCGTACGGCCACGGTAAGCGCTCTGTTAACTCAAGCACGCACAAAAAACGGACGCCCTTACGTTGCCCAAAGGCTCGGTAAAGACGCCCGCCCGTCATGTCCTATTGGCTTATGGCAGATTACCAACCGGTATAGTAGTCGGTGGTTCCGGCAGCACAGCCGGAGTCATAGACCTTGCACTCGCCCTTAGAGCCCGTAAAAGTCGAGCCCTGGGCCTTATCGCCCGCGGCAACGACGTAGTAGCCATCGGAATCGCGCCAAAAGCCCTCGGAATCCTGCGTCCATTCGCCCGTGCGGTGGTGATACAACACGTTGCTGCTGTAATAAGTCTCGCGGCGGCCGTTATAGTTATTGACGCCGCTCGAGCGCGTCAGACCCGAGCCGTTCGCGCAATACGCAGCAGACGTGTAAGACGAGCCGGAGCCGGCGTTGTAATACGAAGCCTGAACGGCCTCAGCGGCCTCGGCTTCGGCTGCGGCAGCCTCGAGCGCCTCGCGCTTGGCATCCTCAAGCGTGGAGCGAAGCTCGTCGAGCTCGGTCGACTTGGCGTCGACCTCATCCATCGTCAAAAGACTGCCCGCACCGTCGATGCAACCCTGTAGTACAGCGCGCTCGTCATCGGTGGCATAGTCACCGTACATGTTCATAATGATCTGAGCGCGCATCTCCAGGGAATCGCGCTTTGCCCCCATCGAGGCGTTCCACTCCTGCATAGAGCCATAACCGTCGCCGCGGTAGTCGACGGGCTGCACCAGCGTCGCCTCGGACGACGTAGATCCGACCGTATCGGATAGTGTCGTCGCGTGGGCATCAGTTGCGCCGGCGCCCGCCAAAAGTGCCACGGTCAGAGCGGCGGAAAGGGCGGCGGCTTTCGGTTTTCGTGAATCGATCCTCATGTAGCTGGAAACCTCCGTAGTACGTTTTTGCTGCGTTTAAGCTGCGTGTGATTCGATCGCGCTGCATAGTACCCCGAGCAAATCGCGACCTGCGGTTTTTCTCAAAAGGTGCACGTCAATTGCGTAAAACTCACATCCTCTCAACAGGAGTTTTCCATAACTCGAATGCATAAAGCGTGTCAAAAACCCTGTTTTTGCACCCTCTCTATGCAAAAAAGGCGTCTGTGCAACCATTGCTTGCGCAGACGCCTTGAGCAGGCATTTTATGCAGTTATACCTATCGAGTCGAAAGAGGTCCTTGCACAAGTCGCCCTACTCGTCCAGTGCGGCAAAGGCCTGCTTCAGGTCCCAAATGATGTCCTCGGCGTTCTCGGTACCGATAGAAAGACGGATCGTGGAGGGTGTGATGTTCTGCTCGGCGAGCTCCTCAGCAGAGAGCTGGGAGTGCGTGGTGGTAGCCGGGTGTACGACGAGCGACTTGACGTCGGCCACGTTGGCGAGCAGCGAGAACACCTGCAAGTGATCGATGAACTTCCAAGCAGCCTCCTGGCCGCCCTTGATCTCAAAGGTAAAGATCGAGGCGCCGCCACGGGGGAAGTACTTCTGATAGAGCTCGTGATCGGGGTGCTCAGGCAGGCTCGGGTGGTTCACCTTGGCGACGTGGCTGTCACCAGCCAGGAACTCAACGACCTTCTTGGTGTTCTCGACATGGCGGTCGACGCGCAGCGACAGAGTCTCGGTGCCCTGGAGCAGGACCCAGGCGTTGAACGGGCTGATGCAAGCGCCCTCGTCACGCAGCAGGATAGCGCGGACATAGGTTGCGAAGGCCGCGGGACCGGCAGCCTCGGCAAACGAAACACCGTGGTAGGAGGGATTGGGCTCAGCGATCTGGGCGTACTTTCCGCTCGCCTTCCAATCGAAGTTACCGCCGTCGACGATCACACCGCCCAGCGAGGTGCCGTGGCCGCCGATGAACTTGGTTGCGGAATGAACGACGATGTTGGCACCATGCTCCAGCGGACGGAACAGATACGGGGTGCCGAAGGTGTTGTCGACAACAACCGGCAGACCGTGCTTCTTGGCAATCTCGGAGATGGCGTCGATGTTGGGGATGTCAGAGTTGGGGTTGCCGAGCGTCTCGAGATAGATGACCGTGGTGTTGTCCTTGATGGCACCCTCAACCTCTTCCAAGTTATGGGCATCGACAAACGTGGTCTCGACGCCAAACTGGGAGAGCGTATGCTCCAGCAGGTTGTAGGAGCCACCGTAGATGGTCTTCTGAGCCACCACGTGGTCACCGGCCTGGGCAAGGGCCTGCAGGGTATAGGTGATGGCAGCAGCGCCGGAGGCGACGGCAAGACCTGCCACGCCGCCCTCGAGTGCGGCGATACGGTCCTCGAAGACACCCTGGGTGGAGTTGGTCAGACGGCCGTAGATGTTACCGGCGTCGGCAAGACCAAAGCGGTCGGCGGCGTGCTGGGAGTTGCGGAACACATAGCTCGTGGTCTGGTAGATGGGCACGGCACGGGAGTCGGATGCGGGATCGGCGCTCTCCTGGCCAACGTGCAGCTGCAGGGTATCGAAACCAAAGGTGTGCTCAGGGTTGTTGATGAACTGGCTCATGATGATCTCCTTGATCGAACGAAAGTAAATAAAAAGAGAGAAGTAATTCGCTGTCTCCTGATCACGCCGACGGGCGCAAACAGGAGCCCGGCATTCGTCTTGGTAAGCAATTCATATGCAGGCCTCCTTTCGCGTCCCGGTTCCGTAGTTGGCTTAATTACCTACCGCCTTTGTGTGTTTTGAATAGTACGGGCATTGTCTCCCTCGGTCAATCACTTAAATGCGCTAACTTGTTATCGGTTTTTTAGATAGCTATCGAAAGGACGGGCGCCAATGACCCTCCAGCAGCTTCGCTTTTTGATCGCCGTGGCAGAGTCCGGATCGATCAACGCCGCAGCCCAGCGCCTCTATACGGCACAGTCCAATATCTCCAATGCCGTCAAAAGCCTAGAGCAGGAGCTCCATCTGGAGATCTTTACGCGCTCCAGCCGCGGCGTCACGCTCACCAACGACGGCACCGAGCTTTTGGGCTATGCGCGCCAGGTCGTAGAGCAGGCCGACATGCTCGAGGCGCGCTACGAGGACGGCGGCACCCCGCAAGCCCGCCTCGCCATTTCCGCCCAGCACTACGCCTTTTCGGTCGAGGCCTTTGTCAACGTGGTCGAGCGCTGCCGCGACAGCAAGTTCGAGTTCATCATGCGCGAGACCACCACAGCGCAGATCATCGACGACGTACGCGCGTTTCGCAGCGATATCGGCATTCTGTATCTGGACGACTTTAACGCCCGCGTTCTGCAGAAGGCCTTCGCCGATGCCCGTGCAAGCTTCCATCCCCTATTCGACGCGACGGTCCACGTCTTCGTTAGCGAGCGCCACCCGCTCGCACGCCGCCCGCAGCTGTCCCTTGCCGACCTCACGCCCTATACGCGCTACAGCTTTGAACAGGGGACCTCAAACTCCTTCTATTACGCCGAGGAACCTTTTAGCTATATCCCTTGCGACCGCAACATACGAATCTCGGACCGCGGAACACTTACTAACTTACTTATCACGTCGAACGGTTACACCCTGTCGACCGGTGTCCTCTCCAATGAAATGCAATGGGGTATGGCATCGATCCCGTTAGCAGACGCCCCAACGATGCACGTAGGCTATATCATGCACGACGAGCGCAAGCCCTCTCCCCTCTTGCAGCAATACCTCGACGAGCTCAACCGCATCATCCATGCCAACTAACTGTCGGAAGACGGGGTAGAAATCGTAGATTGCTAGCCCCCGGCGGGCATGGCGCTACAATGGTCACTCACATGAAACGCACTCAACGAAAGGAAGCCCGTGAAGGTCATCATCTATACCGACGGCTCGGCCCGATCAAATCCGGGACGCGGCGGCTACGGCGCCGTGCTCAAATACACCAACCCCGCCGGCAAGACCTTTACCTCCGAGCTTTCGCGCGGCTACGCCAAGACCACCAACAACCGCATGGAACTCATGGCGGTTATCGTGGCGCTCGAGGCGCTCAACCGCCCCTGCGAGGTCGAGGTCCATTCCGATTCGCAGTACGTCGTCAACGCCTTCAACAAGCACTGGATTGACGGATGGAAAAAACGCGGCTGGAAGACCGCCAACAAGCAACCTGTCAAGAACCGCGATCTGTGGGAGCGCCTGCTCACCGCAAAGAGCAAGCACAAAGTGGAGTTCATCTGGGTTAAGGGCCACGCCGGCCATGAGCTCAACGAGCGCTGCGACGAACTTGCCACCACGGCGGCCGACGGCAGCAACCTCGATATCGACACTGGCTTTAACGAGAGCGACCTGTAACGGCGTTTTCGCACGCTATTTCCTGCCTCCTCGCGCTACACTCATCCTGTAAACCGAACGGCACGAGGGGGATACATGCTGCGCATAGCGACCATCGGCACATCCATGATTACCGACGACTTTATCCAAGTCGTCAACGCCAATGACCAAGCCGCGTTTGTGGGCACGCTTTCACGCGATGCCGATCGCGGTGCTGCCTTTACCGCCGAGCGCGGTGGCGAGCGAAGCTTTACTTCACTCGATGAGCTTGCGGCAGCCGCCGACGTCGACGCCGTCTACATCGGCAGCCCCAATGCGCTCCACTACGAGCAGGCGCTCGCCTGTATCGCCGGCGGCAAGCACGTTATCGTCGAAAAGCCTTTTTGTGCCACCGAGGCGCAAGCGCTCGAGGTCTTTCGCGCAGCCGAGGCGGCGGGCGTCGTAGCCCTCGAGGCCATGCGCCCGCTCCATGACCCTGCTTTCCACGCCGTCGAGGACGCCCTGGGCGAGATTGCGCCCATTCGTCGTGCATCGTTGCGCTTTGGCAAGTATTCTTCGCGCTACAACGAGGTTCTCGCGGGGCGCGCCACCAATATCTTCGACTGCCACATGGCATCGGGTTCCCTCATGGACATCGGCGTCTACACCGTCGAGCCCATGGTCGAGATCTTCGGCATGCCCTCCGGTCTTACGAGCATGACTACTCTGCTCGACCCCACCACGCGACAGCTCACGCACGGCCCCATCGACGGCTGCGGCTCCATTCTCGCCAGCTATGGCGGAGGCCGCATTTCCGTCGAGCTTGCGCATTCCAAGATCACCAACGATCTGCTGCCCTCGCAAATCGAAGGTGAGCGCGGCACCATCCAGATTGACCATCTGTCCACGCCCCGCAACGTACGCATCGATTATCGCGGCGACGTCGTGCGCGGATCGGCGACCGAGGCGCCGCGCGAGCAAGGCGACAACGGACGCGCGCTCGACCTTCCCAAATCGAGCAACACCATGGAGTACGAGCTCGCGGACTTTATCACCGCCATCGGCGGCATCGATAACGTTAAGGAAGAGATTTGGGAGACCCCGGCGGGACGTCACGAGCTTGGCCACTACCGCGATGTCACGCTCGTCTCGCTGCGCATCATGGATGCCGTGCGCCAGCAGGCCGGCATTACCTTCCCGGCCGATGCAGGCAAGCAGGCCTAGCGATGGGCTTCTTCGATACGTTCTTCTCCAGCGTCACCGGCGGCAGTCGAGAGCCTCAAAAACCATCAAACGTCGAGCTCGAGCTGCGCCGCAGGCTTACTGTGCTCGCAAGCGACGAGGCCACTCAAGACACTCCCCTGCGCTATTTCCTACGCTGGGAGGGGCAAGTCCAAGGCGTTGGTTTTCGCTTTACCAACACCAACCTCGCACAGGCACGCGCACTCACCGGCTGGGTGAGTAACATGGAAGACGGGTCAGTCGAGATGGAGATACAGGGAGCTCCGGCAAACATCCTGTCTCATCTCGAGGCGCTTCATGCCTCCTATGAGCGCATGGGAACGCGTTTTCGCCTCGTAGACGCCCAGACCCGAGCCCCACTTGCCAATGAAGACGGTTTCATTCCTCGTTATTAGTATTGTGTGCTAAATACGGTATCATTTACCTACGACCGTTGATAGAAAAGAGGCGAGGCGCATGGCGGTGCAAAGAAGGAATACCAAGCAGCGAAAGCTGGTTCTTGACGCTGTGCGCCAAAGCTATAACCATCCCACCGCCGACGAAATCTACAACGCCGTACGCGAACAGGATGACAAGATCAGCCGCGGCACGGTCTACCGCAACCTCAATCTCTTAGCCGACGCAGGGGAGATTCTCTCTATTAAGACGCCGGGCGGCAGCCGCTTCGATCGCACCATCGAGCCGCACGCACATATCATCTGCACCTCGTGCAGCCGCGTCATCGACGTGCCGCTCCCCTTCGATGCCCAACTCGACGACAAGGCGTCCGAGCAAATCGGCTGGCACGTCACGTCGCACTACACCATCTTTGAGGGTCTCTGTCCCGACTGCCGGTAGATGTTTGGGACACGCCTTAAAATCCACCTTTCTGCACTCTGCAGCAAAAAGTCGATTTCTAGGCATGCCACATATATCTACTCGGCGAGCAGGCGATGCAGTTCCTCTTCGACCGTGCGCACGTAGCGGACACGGTCATTGACACCGCGCATGGTAGGGTTGCAGCTCTCCATCAGATAGGGATGGCCCACGACGTTGAGCATGTCGCGATCGTTCTCATTGTCGCCAAACGCCATCATCGCATCGGGCGAGATCCCCAGGGCACGACCATAATCGGCAAGCGCGGACCCCTTGCCCGAGTCAAAGCCGATAAAGTCAGTCCATTCGGTTCCCGACGTCATCACATCGACTCGGTCGCTAAAGAGACGCTCGAAATACTCCAGGGCCACCGGCTGATCAATTTCGGGCGTCTGGAAGGCAATCTTAATGACATCCTCGTCGATGTCCTCGGGACGGTCAACCACCGCCACATCGCAGTGGACCTCATAGCGCAAATGGTCGACGAACGCATCGTTGCCGCTCATGGTGTAGAGGTGCCCCTCGCACGAAAGGGTCACGTCGGCATGGGGATACGCAACCACGGCATTCGCGATATCCATAGCAAGGCTACGCTCCATGGAACGCTTGACAACGGCATGCCCCTCGCTCATCACCAGGGCTCCGTTTTCGCATACATAGGCGAGCTCATCGGCCACCGGGGCAAACAGGTAGCGCAGGCTCGCATATTGACGGCCGCTCGCCGGCATAAACACAATGCCGCGACGATGTAGCTCATCGATGAGCTCAAACGCCTCGGAACGCGGCTCGCGCTCCCCCCGGATGCAGCAACGTGCCATCCAAATCGCAGGCGATCAGCTTGATTCCCTCAAGACCCATATGTTTCCCCCAAAACATCTCATCAACAGCAAGACGGACTTTGAATCGTTGCCTCTCAAAGTCCGTCTTGCATATATGCGCGTTAACCACGCGCCGCCTTTACGATTGTAAAGTCGGGAGCCATACTCACGACAACATCCGCCGCGCTCGACGCAAAGCGCCGACTGGCATCGAGCTCGCGCGTAACCACCGAGAGCCGAACACCCTCGACACCCCGGAGCATGCGGCCCAAAACAGGCTGCACCGGCGTATACATGCGCACGGTATGCTCGTCCGAGTCGCCTCGGAAAAGCGGCGCGTGCATATTGCCGATCTCCCAGCACGCATGCGCGAGCGCAATCGGGTCCATGCGGTCAACTTCGACTAAATAAACCTCGGCGCTGCGCAGGCGCACGACAACCGCCACGGGCGCCATGCCCAAACGGTCAATGGCGAGCACGTCGCCGTCGGCAAGACGACCGCCGTCGGACGCCAGCCGAACATCGACCGTGCGCCCCAGCTCCGTCACGCCCACAAACGTGCGCGCATCAGCCTGGTCCCAATCGAGCAGGAGCTCGTCAACTTCAAAGACACCGCCCAGCTCCCGGCGAAGTAGGAGTTCATAGGACGGATCGTTGAGATTTCCCAAGCATGTCGTCGAAACCAAGCGTTCAGGCATGCTCTAGCCCTCGACCTCGACGAGCTCGATATCAAAGTTGAGGTCCTTGCCGGCCAGCTCGTGGTTGGCGTCGAGCGTCACAGCCTCGGGCGTCACGTCAATGACGACGGCGGGGACGGGCATACCGCTCGGCGTGGACAGGAAGAGCTTCATGCCCTTCTCGATCTGCTCGATGTTGGGAACCTGCTCGGCCGGGAAGGTCAGGACCATCTCGGGGTTGTGCTCGCCGTAGGCATCGGCAGCCGGGATGTGCACAGTCTTCTTCTCGCCCACCTGCATGTCGACAACAGCAGCGTCGAAGCCCTTGATCATCTGGCCGGCGCCGCAGGTGAACTCCAGCGGCTCGCCGCGATCGTAGGAGCTATCGAACTGCGTGCCGTCATCGAGCGTGCCGCGATAATGAGTCTTAACCTTCTTGCCCTGGTTGGACATGGTAACCTCCGTGATAAGGGCGGCGCACAACGCGGACCGCCATGAACATATGGCGCTAACTATACCCTAGTCATACAATTCAAGGACAGTTTGCAAAGAAACGCTGCAACCGGAGGAACTATGGCATTTCCCGTATTTGACCTACACTGCGACACCGCCGATCGCATCGGCTGGGCCACGCTCGATCTCGACCTGCGCTTTACCGCGGGCACCGACGGGTATTTCCCCGGCGACGAAACGCATCCGCAGGATTTCGACCTCATCGAGGGCAACGCCTGCGCCATCTCGCTCGCAAAGATCGGCAATACGCCGTGGGCACAGTGCTTCGCCACGTTTGTCCCCGACGAGATTCCCACCGCCCACGCCGCGCGCTTCCAGGCGCAGATCATGGCGCACATGAGCGGCCAGGCAATGCTCAACCACGACCGCATGGTCAACGTACGCAGCGCCGCCGACATTCGCCCTGCGCTCAAGGGCGGCAAGGTCGCCTGCATCCACACTATCGAAAACGCCACGTTCTTTGCCGAGGACCCCGCGCTGATCGAGGTGCTCAAGAGCTTGGGCGTGCTCATGTCATCACTCAGCTGGAATGCGCAGGGACCGCTCGCGAGCGGACACGATACCCACGCCGGCCTCACCGCCGCCGGCATCGAGGCGCTTACGCAGATGGAGCACGCCGGCATGGTGCTTGACGTCTCCCATCTTAACGACGAGTGCTTTGACGAAGTTGCCGCCCGCGCCACGCGCCCCTTCGTCGCCAGCCACTCCAACTCCCGTGCGGTTTGCGGCGTCAAGCGCAACCTTACCGACGACCAGTTCCGCACCATTCGCGACATGGGCGGCATCGTCGGCCTCAACTACTGCAGCGAGTTCCTGTCTAACGAAGCAACCGACGAGACCGCTGCAGATGTCACCTTCGACCAGCTGGCGGCCCATATCGAGCACTGGCTCGACCTGGGCGGCGAAGATGTCATCGCGCTCGGCGGCGACTGGGACGGCGCCACGGTGCCCGCTTTCCTCTCCGATGCCAGCATGATGCCCGAGTTCCAGAACATGCTCTCCAAGCACTTTGGCAAGACCGTGATGCAAAAGCTCTGCAGCGACAACGCGCTTGCCTTCTTTGAGCGTTATTAGTTTCACATCCCTTGAGCGGGCCGGCATGCCGAACGGTCGACATGCCGGCCCGTCCCCAACCCAAAGGACCGCTTTTGACGCAGCAATTTACGATTTCCGTATCTCGACCGGATGGGACGGCCTTGCCCGTCATCGTTACCAAAAAACGCGTCAAGAACTTCAACCTACGCGTCACATCGAGCGGTGAGGTCCACGCCAGCGCACCGCTCGGCGCCGGTCGCGAGCGCATCGAAGCGTTTGTGAAGCGCAACAGCGCCTGGATTATCGGCCGACTTGCCCAGCGCGAGCAACGTCAGGCGACGGCGCGAGAGCCGCTCAGCCCCTCGTCCATCATTGCACTTTGGGGCAAGCCCATCACGGTACAGGACGCACTCGATCACAACTTTGCATCGCCCGCACCGCGGCCCAAGCAGGCCACCTTCGCAAGTTTTATGGGTACCGACGAATCGGACGAAGGCCCACAGGCCAAGCGGCGCGCAATCCTCGACGGCCTAACGTCCGACGAGCTCCAAGCCCACATCGACCAGCTCTATACGTCCGAGGTCACATCGGCGCTGCGCGATATGGTGCACGCGTACGAAATCGCAATGGGTGTCGCCGTCTCCCGCGCCTCCGTGCGCAGTATGAAGACGCGCTGGGGCTCATGCACGCCCAAAACCGGCGCCATTCGCATCGCACGCGAACTTGCCGCCTATCCCATCGAATGCCTCGACATGGTTGTCGCCCACGAGCTCGTTCATCTGCTCGAGCCGAGCCACAATCAACGGTTCCATGCCCTGCTCGACACGTACTGCCCCGACAATAGAGCCCTGTCGCAGCGGCTCAAAAAACCGCCCGCCGACGAGCTCTAGCGTCGCCTAACGCACGCGCTCGATCTCGACGCCGCAGCTTGCCAGGGGCAGGCCAACAGGAGCCCACGGCTTATCGAGCTTGATGCGCACACCAAGCAGCGAGGGATAACGACGCAGCAGCATCTGGGCCACACCCTCGGCTGCCGCCTCGATGAGCTTAAACGTGTGCTCGCGCAGATAGCCATCAACATCGTGGCACACCGAGCCGTAGTCAATCGAGGCATCCAGGTTATCGTGCTCCCCCGCCGCGCGCAGGTCGGCATAGAGCACCAGAGAAACGATGAACTTCTGACCCAGCGCGTTCTCCTCGGGATACACGCCATGGTTGGCAAAAACCTCAAGGCCGTCAATGACAATACGATCGGCATGGCGCAGATCATCATAGCTCACGTGAGGCACCGCCGTTGCGGTGGATATTTCGCCCCTTCCACGGCGGGCGAGCTCAGCACCTTCAGTCTTGGTTGCATTCTCGGGCAGTTTTTTGTTACTCAACGCGATCGTCTCCTTCGTTTAGAACCCCAACCGCGCAAACTAACTACACGCGAATCGACAGGTTCTTTTTATCATCGCTCCAGTTGCAAGCATTGCGCGCGGGGCATGCAAAGCAGGCGCGCGATGCTTTGTCGGCCGCATAGAGCAGACGCTCAAGCGGTTGGCTGTTCACGCGCAGCTTTCGATGGCCCAGAATGGCCGTCTTAATGGCTGCGGCATCGGCCGGCTCAAACGCCACATCATCGGGCATGCCGCCGAGAATCGCATCAGCGACGCGTTCGCTTGCAACATCATGGGATATACCCGATTCATACTGTTCATCTTTGCCGATATCGTGAAGAAGTGCCGTGGCGTAGATGACCTCGCGGTCAAATTCGAGCTGCTCCTCGAGATTCTTGATCCACATAATGCGAGCGACATCGAGCAGATGGTCAATACCGTGGCGGCAGAAGATGCGCCCCGATTCCAACTGTACGATGTTGCCCAGGTGCCGCCGGAACAGCCCGTTGGCACAAATGTAATCAATGCGAGGCATGGCACCAAAGGGGGCCAGGCCCGAAGCCATAAAGCCGCGACGCGACGTCCCCTCATCGGTCTTCGATGTAAAGTCGTTGACGACTCTCATGGTTAGCGGCCCAGCATCCTAAAGAAACGCTCCTCGAGCGCGGGATCGGTCTCAAAGACGCCGCGGCGAGCAAGCGTCACGGTCTTGGTGCCGGGCTTTTGCACGCCACGCATCGTCATGCACATATGCTCGGCCTCCATCAACACAATCGCTCCCTGGGGAGCGAGATAATCCATGAGGGCATCGGCAACCTGTGTGCACAGTTGCTCCTGCAGCTGAAGACGGCGGGCATAAACCTCAACCGTGCGGGCGAGCTTGGAAAGCCCAGCCACCCGACCGTTAGGGATATAACCAATGGCGGCCTTGCCATAAAACGGCAGCAGATGATGTTCGCACAGCGAGTAGAACGTAATGTCGCGCTCGATAACCAAATCGTTCGAAGCGACGGCAAAGGTTTTGGACAGGTGCTCCTCGGCACTCTGGTCCATGCCGCCGGCGATCTCACCATACATACGGGCAACGCGCGCCGGGGTCTCCAGCAGGCCCTCACGAGTTGGGTCCTCGCCTATGCCCTCAAGCAACAGCTTAATGGCGGCCTCGACTTTTTCCTGATCGACCATCTGGGCCTCACTTTTCCGATTTCACGTTCGCGCTATGGTACCACGCCCTCCGGCATCGACCACAAGCTACATAGTATGGGTCGAATAGACTGGATCGTCCCGCCAAAGCTCCACAGCGTCGCAAAGCGCAACGCCCTCACGCACGGCGCGGTCGCGCGTAGCGTTCATATCGATCACACGCTGGTTACTCGAGCCCCTAAAGCGCAACGAGATATCATAAAGATCCTGAACAAACGGGCCATCCACCAACATGTCGAGGCAGGCAAGGATACGGTCCGTGACCTCGGTATGGTGACGACCACCCGGCATAAGCTCCTCGAGCACGTCGCCGGTAAAACACCAAATGGTCTTTCCTGACCCCGCAGGATAAGCGGCACGAACACGCTCGACAAACTCAACGAGCCCCGCCTGGTTCTCGGGCTCCATGGGCTCTCCGCCCAGAATCGTCAGGCCGTCAATAAAGGGATGATCGAGGCTCTCGATAATCTTGTCCTCGACGGCACGATCAAAGGGCTCGCCCGCAGCAAAGTCCCACGCGACGGAGTTAAAGCAATTCTTGCAGCCACGACGGCACCCGCTCACAAACAGAGAAGTGCGGACGCCTTCTCCATCAGCAATGTCGAAATACTTAATGTTCGCGTAGTTCATAGGTAACCTTCCTGGGGGTCTGGAGTATATCATCCCGTCCTCAAACATTCTCGGCCTTCGGCCTGCGAAACTGCGGGCGGGACGATATACTCCAGACCCCTCGCGAGCGATACTCAATGAACTCAGCGAACATCGAGTATAGGGTTCGAGGTCCAATAAAAACAATGCTGCAGCTCAACCGTTATCGCAAGCAGACCGTTGTCGCAGGTCAACTCATTTCCGCTAAGAACTTCGAGGAGCGAGCAGGCTGCGTGCTGCATCTCAGCTACATCAACTTGGCCGCCCCGTAGCGAGGCCCCGGACCTTTGCTCGATATGAGTTCCGCACGAACAGGAGGCGCCAGTGGCGCCTCCGTCGTGAGCCAGGACTGTCCGAAATAGCGAGTAAAGGTCCGGGGCCTCGCTACGGGGCGGCCTGGGATGGTTATTAGAGATGCAGCACGCGGTCGCGAATCTCCTCGGTTCGACCCTGGTTCCAGAACTGGGTACCGATGTAGCCGCACGTACGACGAGCGACGTTCATCTTCTCCTGGTCGCGGTTGCCGCAGCTGGGGCACTCCCACACCAGCTTGCCGTCATCCTCGACAATCTTGATCTCGCCATCGTAGCCGCACACCTGGCAGTAATCGCTCTTGGTGTTGAGCTCGGCGTACATGATGTTGTCGTAGATGTACTGCATCACGCGAATGACAGCCTTGAGGTTGTCCTGCATGTTGGGAACCTCAACGTAGGAGATAGCACCGCCCGGCGAAAGCTGCTGGAACATGCCTTCAAACTTAAGTTTGTCGAAGGCATCGATCTCCTCGGACACATGGACGTGATAGCTGTTAGTAATGTAGCCCTTGTCCGTCACGCCCGGGATAATGCCAAAACGACGCTGCAGGCACTTGGCGAACTTGTAGGTCGTCGACTCCAACGGCGTACCGTACAGCGAGAAATCGATATCACTTTCGGCCTTCCACTCCGCGCACCTGTCGTTCATGCGCTGCATGACGGCCATGGCGAACGGCGTGCCCTCCTTCTCGGTGTGGCTGTGACCCGTCATGTACTTGACGCACTCATACAGGCCGGCATAGCCCAGGCTGATGGTGGAATAGCCGCCCACGAGCAGCTTGTCGATCGTCTCGCCCTTCTTCAGACGCGCCAGGGCGCCGTACTGCCAAAGAATCGGCGCGGCATCCGAAAGCGTGCCCATCAGGCGCTCATGACGGCACAGCAGGGCACGATGGCACAGCTCAAGGCGCTCGTCGAAGATCTTCCAGAACTTATCCATGTCCTGATGCGAGCTCAGCGCGACATCGGGCAGGTTGATGGTCACAACACCCTGGTTAAAGCGACCGTAGTACTTAGGCTTGGTCGGGTCATAGTTCAGCGCGTTGGCGACATTGTTAAAGCCGTTGCCCGAACGGTCGGGCGTCAGGAAACTGCGGCAACCCATGCAGGTGTAGCAATCGCCGTTGCCGGCAGTCTCGCCCTTAGACAGCTTAAGCTCGCGCATCTTCTTCTCGGAGATGTAGTCGGGCACCATGCGCTTGGCGGTGCACTTGGCGGCGAGCTTGGTCAGATAGAAGTACGGCGAATCCTCGCGAATGTTATCGTCCTCGAGCACGTAGATGAGCTTGGGGAATGCCGGGGTGATCCACACGCCGGCTTCGTTCTTAACGCCCTCATAGCGCTGACGAAGCGTCTCCTCCACAATCATGGCAAGGTCGTGCTTCTCCTGGGGCGTACGGGCCTCATTGAGATACATAAAGACCGTCACGAACGGCGCCTGGCCATTCGTGGTCATAAGGGTCACGACCTGATACTGAATCGTCTGGACGCCGCGACGGATCTCGTCACGCAGGCGGTCCTCAACAACCTCGCGGACCTTTTCGGGAGATGCCGAAACACCGAGCTCCTCGAGCTCGCGGGCAACCTCGCCGCGAATCTTTTGACGGCTCACCTCAACAAAGGGGGCGAGATGGGTCAGCGAAATAGACTGGCCGCCGTACTGGGAGGAAGCAACCTGGGCGATAATCTGCGTCGCGATGTTGCAGGCAGTCGAGAAGCTGTGCGGCTTCTCGATCAGCGTGCCCGAGATAACGGTGCCGTTCTGGAGCATGTCCTCCAGGTTCACCAGGTCGCAGTTATGCATGTGCTGGGCAAAGTAGTCAGAATCGTGGAAGTGGATCAGGCCCTCATTGTGGGCATCCACGATCTCCTGGGGCAGCAGCACACGCTGAGTCAGATCCTTTGAAATCTCGCCGGCCATATAGTCGCGCTGGACGGAATTGACGGTCGGGTTCTTGTTAGAGTTCTCCTGCTTGACCTCTTCGTTATTGCACTCGATCAGCGACAGAATCTTGTCGTCGGTCGTGTTCTTCTGGCGCTTCAGGCTCTGAACATAGCGATAGATGATGTAGTGGCGGGCGACCTCGTAGCAGTCGAGACGCATGATCTCGTCCTCGACCAAATCCTGGATCTCCTCGACCGAAACGGTGTGGCCCGCGTTCTCGCATGCCTCGGCGACGTTTTGCGCCGCATAAACCACCTGGCGGTCGGTAAGACGAGAGCTCTCCTCGACCTCCAAGTTTGCGGCGCGGATGGCATTGACGATCTTATCGATGTCAAAGACAACCTCGGTGCCGCTGCGCTTGATGATCTTCATCCTCTTGCCTTCTTTCGCGTCGTAGCCTCATTGCGCTTCAGAGCCAAACGATGCCCGGCAGGGCCTGCCCCTGTCTTGCGGCGCCGTCGCGCAATCTGTGTTCTCGATAAACCATAAGCCTCAATGCGGACACTCCCAGGAGCCGATCAAGCGGCTCAAGGACACGTTCAAAAGAGGCAGTTAAGGTCTTCGTTCTCTGTCCGCCATCTATCATACGACAAAGAGGCATCTATATCCTGTATTCTTTTTTTAGGTCAAACACAACATATAGTGTTTCAGCAGGTCAAAGCAATTGGTCATTTTGCAGACGCATTAAAAATGAGGGGTTCTTGGCAAGTCGGTAAAACGTTACCAGCACGGCTACCTGCATGGCAGTTATAAAACCCCCTTAGTTAGGCCGCTGACAAATCCTACCAAAACCAAGCCACTCACGCCAAAAGAATCCAAAAGATTATGCTTGACCAACATGTTGCGGTCGTGCCTTGCCGAGCCTCATGCAACCGCGGCACGAATCCTTGAAAGATATGTGTATGCAAACGGAGAAGACGAGAGTTTCCTCGGATGACTACTGAGAAGCATCCCGGAAGATCAAAAACTCGAAATTTGGTGACGTATTTGGCGACCCATTTGGCGACCAAAACAAAACAGCCCAGAGGCGATGCCTCTGAGCTGCGAACATTTGGTGGGCGTTAGAAGATTTGAACTTCTGACCTCTTCCGTGTCAGGGAAGCGCTCTCCCCCTGAGCTAAACGCCCGATCAAGGGTGCGCGAGTGCGCAGGGAATAATATAACGGAGCTCCCACCCGGTGGCAAGAACTATTTTTTAAAAAGTGGCAACTTGCGATCCTATCGGCCCCCGATGGGGTGCGAGCGGCGCGCGAAAAGTCGCGTTTGTACCCGGTTGATTTCCGATCTCAGCCGAACACATTGAGCGAATAGGCCGTTCCCGCAGCTAGCCGAACGCCCCCAAGGTCCCATTCGGGCCCCCGGGTCGGCATTTTCCCAGTTGAAGGAACGGTGGAGATGT
Source organism: uncultured Collinsella sp. (assembly GCA_900542275.1). GTDB lineage: Bacteria > Actinomycetota > Coriobacteriia > Coriobacteriales > Coriobacteriaceae > Collinsella. The sequence continues at coordinate 20 of UQMW01000003.1, read as the reverse complement.
GTTTCGATGGGTCAGATTCG
>UQMW01000002.1 GCA_900542275.1 uncultured Collinsella sp. | reverse complement strand
TAAACACAAAAGCCCGGACATGACAACAACGTCACGCTCGGACCAAAAGAGACGAAGTGCGGTGCTTTGGTCCCCTTAGACCAACTTTCCAAGACAGTGGTCGATCATATGCTGGATCATCTGTGCCTCAAAGCCCGCGTAGTCGCGGCGGCACTCCTTCATCTTGCCGTCGACGATCTGATCAAAGGCGACCTTGCACTTGATATAGCGCGTGGACTTGGTGACCTCCTCGTGCGTCAGGCAGCTCTCCTCCATCTTGCTGGCTCCCAGGCCAAACACCAGACGGGGGTTATAGAGCACGTGGGGCTCGCCGGCGTCGTCCAGATAGACGCAGACCTTCTTGGTAACGCCAATCTGGTTAGCGGCAAGGCAGCCGGCATCGTCGAGCGACTTGATGGTATCGATCAGGTCCTGAGCAACCGACTCGTCCTCGACGGTCGCGACCTCGCAACGCTGGGACAGGATAGCCTCGTCGCGGCAGAGCTCTTTAATCATACGTTCCTCCATAGGGGTCGTTGTAACCGCTTAAGTATACGGTACCTACACAATTTCATGCGAAAGATACCGCCCGTCCGTTACAAACCGCCGAACATCAACATGCGAGGAACACCAACTTCACAAAGGCGATATAGTGGGTGGGTTCGTGTCAATCGGCCTAAACTCGGGGCCGAACAAGGAAAGGGTATGCATGGACGAACTGTTTCACGTCAGCGAGCGCAAGTCCACAATCGGGACCGAACTTCGCGCTGGACTGACAACATTCCTGGCGATGGCCTACATCATCGCCGTCAACCCCGCAGTGCTCTCGGGCGCCGGCATCGATGCGGGAGCGCTCGCCTGCGCCACCTGCCTGGGCGCCGGCATCATGACCATCTGCATGGGTATCTTCGCCAACCGCCCGCTCGCCTGCGCGTCGGGCTTAGGCGTCAACGCGATGATCGCTGGAATCACCACTACCGTCTGCGGCGGTGACTGGCACGTGGCCATGAGCGTCATCTTCCTTGAGGGCGTCGTCATCTTGCTGCTCGTGCTCTGTGGCCTGCGCGAGGCCATCATGGACGCCATCCCGGTTGTCCTGCGTCACGCCATCTCGGTGGGTCTGGGCCTGTTCATCGCCATGATCGGCCTGTGCGACGCCGGCATCATCACCGCCGGTGCTGGCACGCTTGTCGGCCTGGGCGACATCACCTCCCCCACCTTTATCGTCGGCATTATCTCCATCATCGTGACGGTCGCTCTGGCTTCTCGTAACGTGCCGGGCTCGCTGCTCATCGGCATCATCGTCGCCGTTATCGCCGGTATCCCCCTGGGTGTGACCCAGGCTCCGACCGGTATCATCGCCCCGCTCGACTTCTCGAGCATCGGCGGCCCCATCGCCGACGCCGGCGGCGTGCCCGCCATCGTCAAGGTCCTTACCGACCCCGCGCTCCTCGTCATCTCGTTCTCGCTGCTCATGAGTGACTTCTTCGACACCATGGGCACTGCGATGGCCGTGGCCAAGCAGGGCGAGTTCCTCACCGACGACGGCAACGTCGAGAACATCAAGGAGATCTTGATCGTCGACTCCGCCGCCGCTGCCGTGGGCGGTTTCATGGGCGTCTCCTCCATCACCACCTTCGTCGAGTCCACCTCTGGCGCTGCCGACGGTGGCCGCACGGGTCTCACCTCCGTCACAACCGGCGTGCTGTTTATCCTCGCCGCGTTTTTCTCCCCCGTCGTCTCCATCGTTTCCAGCGCCGCCACTTGCGGTGCCCTGGTCTACGTCGGCTACCTCATGATGAGCGAGGCCTCCGAGATCGACTGGTCCGACGTGTCGCAGGGCTTCCCGGCGTTCATGATTGTCGCCGGCGTGCCCTTCACCTACTCCATCTCCGCCGGCATTGGTCTGGGCTTTATCGCCTACGTGGTCGTCGCGCTATTTAAGGGCGAGGCCTCCAAGATCAAGCCGCTCATGTGGATCGCAGCCCTCGCCTTCCTCGTCTACTTCTTCGTGGCGTAGGCGCAAGATTCGCAATACCAAACACCAAAGCGCGGAGTCGCATCGAGCGGCTCCGCGCTTTTCTTTTAAAGCCAGGCAACGCACGGACGCGCGATGTATTGCTCCCCGAATTTTTGGACATTTTGCCCTCCAAACGGCACTACCGCCGGCTACATCCTGCAGATATGCTGAGCGTAATCGCATAGGCCCTATGAGGATGGGAGTAACCATGGCCGCCTTGTTCACGACCCCCAAGCGCAATGACAAAGCCTCTGGAGCCCATTTTGTCGAGCCCGACGTACGCCGTCGCACGCTGCTCGCACACGGCAGCTGGCGCCGCGTGACGCGCCGCATCGTTGTAGGCGCCGTATGCGCGCTTACGGTGAGCTCGCTGCTCATGCCGAGCGTCTCACTCGCGGCCGAGTGGGTGGACGTTGGCGGCGTCCGCCACGAAGCGGCCGCGGGACCCACGGGAGACGCCGCCGGCACCTGGAGCTGGGACGGCGCCGACGACATGAAGCTCAACGGCTATAACGGCGGCGCAATCCAGGCTGCAGGCAAGCTCAACATTGTCTACGAGGGCAAGAACACCGTGAAAACCGAGCCCGATTACACCGGAGCCGCCATCAAGGCGAAGGATGGCACTAGCCAGAAAGCAGAGTTGAACATAACGAGCTCGAATAGCACGGATGAGCTCAATGTGACAGCCGAGGCCGATGCAATTAAGTCCACAGGCGACCTCTCCATTTCTGGCCCAGGCACTGTGAACACCACAAGCACCTCTTCCGACGGAATTGAGGCAAAGGGCGATCTCTCTATCACAGGCTCGGGCACTGTGAATGCAACGGGCGGTACCGAAGGCATCCAATCCAAGGGCAAGACCACCATCGATTCTTCTGGCACAGTGATCGCTAAAGGAGACGAAGGTTACGGCATCGCCGCGGACAGTGACCTGATCATCAAAGGCGGCGGCAAGGTAGAGGCAAGCTCGATAGAAGAAGCGGCGATTTGGGCTAAAGACGGCATCAGCATCTCGGGCGGCAGCCAGGTTAAGGCAAACTCCGAAGGAGATCTTGCCGTCGACACTGAGGGCAGTCTCGCGGTCACGAACGCCTCCCTTGACGCAAGCGGTGTTGAATATGGTGTCTATGCCTACAAGGGCGTTACGCTCGATCACGCGACCGTGACGGTCCGTACAAGCGCGAGCGGCGGCCAGGCCATCGCCCTCATCACTGACGGGGACGACATCGTCATCAAGAATGGTTCCATCGTGGACGCGTTCGCGGAAGGTAAATTCTCGGTTGCAATCTCTACCAGAAACCACCAGCCAAACGTCGCTGGCGGCCACATCTACATCAGCGACTCCGTTGTTAAGGCTATAGCCCGCTATGTCGAGTCCGGTAGCGACGGCCCCGATCACTACAGCAACGACCAAAGCGGCAAGGCCATCCCCGAGCCTAGGGGTCTGAACATCGGTATCTTCGCCCAGACCTACGAGGGCATCACGCCTGCGAGTATCTCGATCGTCCGCAGCAAGGTCACGGCCGAGGGAGACACGGCGGCAATCTTCGCTCTTGCCATAAGCGAGGACGGCAAGGCGATCGGCGCCATCGAGATCGAAGGCGCTCCCATCCAGACGCCCGCAGGCGGCAAGATCATTAACTATCGCCACGAAGAAGAGTATGGCCCCAGCATCTCCTACGAGGCAGGTCAAACCATCGGCACGGGCGACGCCACGATCGACTCCCCCTACGACGCCGCTGTCGCCAAGAGCACGGTCACCGTGCCTCCCGAGGAGATCAAACCCGAGGAAAAGTCCGGCGAGACCAAGCCCGAGGGTTCCAAGTCCGAGGGCACGAAGACGACCAAGACCGTTGCAGTTGCAACCACGGGAGCCAAGACCATCGGCAAGCTCGCGGCAACCGGCGACGCCTCGAGCGCAGCCATCGTGGCAGCCGCCTTTGCGGGAACAGCCGCCATCGCCGCAGGCGCCCTGGCGAGTCGCAAACGCTCGTAAACACTTTTTCGCACGGGACGGGTGGATCGCGGCCCTTGCCTTCCTCGTCTACTTCTTCGTAGCGCAAGGGCAAGGCTGCAAAAGCTGAACAATAAAGCGCGGAGTCGCCATGCGGCCCCGCGCTTTTCTTTTAGCGCCGGTCTCTGCGCCGGCGTGCGGCCTATTTCTCCCCCATTTTGGCCATTTTGCCCTCCATACGGCACTACCGCCGGCAACATCCAGCAGATACGCTGAATCTAGTCGTATAGGCCCTATGAGAACGGGAGCAACCATGGCAGCCTTGTTCACGACCCCCAAACGCAATGACACTACCGCCGGAACCCATGTTGCCGAACCCGACGTTCGCCGTCGCATAGGACTCGCGCACGGCAGCTGGCGCCGCGTGACGCGCCGCATCGTCGCGCGCGCCGTGTGCGCGCTCACGGTGAGCTCGCTGCTCATGCCGAGCGTCTCGCTCGCAGCGGAATGGGTCAAGGTCGGCGGCAACAAGTACAACACCGCGGCGAGCGACGAGGCCGGTACCTGGTCGTGGGACGGCGCCGACGACTTGAAGCTCAACAACTATAACGGCGGCGAGATCCAGGCCGCAGGCAAGCTCAACGTGAATTACTCGGGAACCAACATCATCACTGCCGAATGGATCGAAAGCATCAACGTTTCTCATGGCACTAACGAGAATGCCGAGCTCAATATCCAAGGCGACGAGGGCGGCACGCTCAGCGTGACATCTACTGAGGACGCTATCCTCTCCACGGGTAATATCAACATCGACGGAGCCGGATCCGTCAACGCCACGAGCACTGGGTTTGATGCCATCAATGCCGGGGGCGATCTCGCTATCAAAGGTTCGGGCAACGTCAACGCCACGGGTGCATCGGATGGCATCAGGGCAAACGGCAATATCACGATTGACGACAGCGGAGCCGTTACCGCCAGGGCTACCAAGGACAAGGGTATTGGAACCGACAAGAACCTCACCATCAAGGGCGGCAGCCAGGTCAAGGCGAGCTCCGAGGAAGACGCTGCCGTCGAGGCCAAGGGCAGCCTCGCAGCCACAAACGCCTCCCTCAACATAAACGGTGTTGAATATGGCGTCTATGCCCACAAGGGCATCACCCTCGATCATGCAAACGTGACGGTCCGTGCAAGTAAAGGCAGATACGGTGGCGCCATCGCCCTCTTCACCTACCAGGACGACATCGTCGTCAAGAACGGCTCCACCGTGGACGCGTTTGCGGAAGGCGAGGTTTCGGCTGCATTCTCCACCAGAAACGATCGACCCAACGAGAAGGGTGGCCACATCTACATCAGCGACTCCGTTGTCAAGGCCATAGCCCGCTATGTCGAGAACGGCGACGGCCCCATCCCCTACAGCGAAAACCAAGATGGCGAGACAAGGCGCGAACCCCAAGGCGAGAACATCGGCATCATCGCCCAGACCAGCGAGGGCGTCACACCCGCAGCCATCTCAATCATCCGCAGCAAGGTAACGGCCGAAGGAGATACAGCGGCAATCTTTGCCCGTGCCATGAGCGCTGACGGCAAGACAATCGGCACCATCAAGATTGAGAACGCCGCCATCCAGACGCCCGAAGGCGGCAAGGTCATTGACTATCGCAAGCTCCGTGACGGCATCTACGAGGCAGGCCAAGCCATCGGCACGGGCGACGCCACGGTCGACTCCCTCTATATCAAAGCAGTCGCCAAAAGCACGACCATCGCACCTCCCGAGGTAGCCAAGCCGGAAGACCCCAAGCCCGACGAGACCAGGCCCGCAGAAAGCAAGCCCGCGGAGTCCAAGCAGAACCCCAAGCCTGAGGACTCAAAGCCGACCAAGGCCGTTGCGGCTTCAACCACGAAAGCCAAGACTACCGGCGTGCTCGCGGCAACCGGCGACACCTCGGGTGCGGCCATCGTGGCAACCGTCCTTGCGGGAACAGCCGCTATCGCCGCAGGCGCCGTGGTGATCCGCAAGCGCTCTTAGACGCCTCTGCGCACATGGCAGCTCCCGCGAAGGCCCCGAGCCCCAGCACCGTTTAACAACGCCACCGCCGAGCTCCCCTCCGGCGGTGGCGTTTCCCATTTGCGCCCGCAGGGCGTGCACGCGATTGTTTTGATGCAGCCCAACCTGTATGAGCTGGCGTGCGACAATAGGGGCTGTCGATACCACAGCGCCGAGAGAAGCCCGTCATGGAAGCGCGTCAAAAGCAGATAACCGTTCACTCAATGCATGCCGAAAGCGCACCCGTCATCTACCTTCCCGTGGTTATGGGCGACGGTAGCGAGGTTTATGACCGCTGCCAAGAGCTCGACTGCCCACCCTTCACCCTCGTCGCCATTGGCGGGCTCGATTGGAATCGCGAGCTAAGCCCCTGGGCATGCGACGGGACTGTACGCGATGCCGAGCCCTTTGGTGGGCAGGCTGCCGGCTTTCTTGATGAGCTGCTGAATCAGATAATCCCCCAGGTGGAGTCGTCGCTTCCTCAGCCACCTGCTTGGCGTGGCATTGCCGGTTATTCGCTGGCGGGTCTCTTTTCGCTTTGGGCCCTCTGGCAAACCGATGCCTTTGACCGCGCCGCAAGCGCGTCGGGGTCCCTGTGGTTTCCCGAATTTGTCGATCGCGCCAGCACGGCGCCATTTGCCGGCAGCCCGCAAGCCGTCTATCTGTCACTCGGCAAAAAGGAAACCAAGACGCCCAACCGCATGATGCGGCATGTACTCGACGACACACGCGCGATGGAAGCATTGTTCGTCGAGCGCGGCATTCCAACAACGCTGGAGCTCAACCCCGGCAACCACTTTGCCCAAACCGACTTGCGCATGGCCCGCGGCATCCACTGGATACTGACGCATTAAAAATGGTGCCCACGCGCATATACACATGGGCACCATTTCTTGTTTTAGCTGAACGCAGCTGCTACTCAGCAGCCTCCTCGAGCTCGGAGACATCAAACTCAAAGTCATTACCGGGCAGGATGGCGTTGAGCACAATGCCCACCAGCGAGCCCACGGCAAGACCGGAAAGCGAAATCGTTACGCCGCCCAGCTCCAGCACGATGGCGCCGGCGGTGCTGTACGCGATGCCGAGCGAGAGCACGAGCACTAGGGCTGCCACCAGCACGTTGCGGTTGTTCTGGAAATCGACCTGGTTCTCGATGAGGTTGCGGACACCCACGGCGCTGATCATGCCGTAAAGCACGAGCGACACGCCGCCGATTACACACGCCGGCATGGCCGCAATGACGGCGGCAAACTTGGGGCAGAACGAAAGCACGATGGCGCAGCATGCGGCAATGCGAATCACGCGCGGGTCGAACACGCGCGTCAGGGCGAGCACGCCGGTGTTCTCGCCATACGTGGTGTTGGCCGGAGCGCCAAAGAGCGAAGCCAGAATCGTGGCAAGGCCGTCGCCGAGCAGCGTGCGATGCAGACCGGGATCGGCAATATAGTTGCGCTCGCAGGTGGAGCCGATAGCCGAAATGTCACCGATATGCTCGATCATGGTCGCAAATGCCAGCGGCATGATGGTGATAATGGCCGTCGTGGCAAGACCGCTATCGAACTGCGGCCCAAAGAGCGCAAACACCGTGTTGTCCCACACGATGGGCAAACCGACCCACGGAGCGGCGGCAACACCCGAAAAATCGACCTCGCCCAACGCGGCCGCAACGGCATAGCTCACCACGACGCCCAGCAGGATCGGCACGATCTTGACCATGCCGCGGCCCCATATGTTGCAGATGACGATCACTGCCACGGCAATAACAGCCACAAACCAGTTGGTCTGGCAGTTAGCAATAGCGGAGCTTGCCAAGATCAGGCCAATGGAAATGACAATGGGACCGGTTACCACCGGCGGGAAGAAGCGCATAACGCGCTTGGCGCCAAACGCGCGGAAGAGCGCCGCAAGCACCGGATAGAGCAGGCCGGCACAAGCTACGCCCAGGCAGGCGTAGGGCAAAAGCTCCGTCTCGCCGTTGGGCGCAATCGCGGCATAGCCAGCGATAAAGGCAAACGACGAGCCCAGAAAGGCCGGCACCTTACCGCGCGACAGGAAGTGGAAGAGCAGCGTGCCCAGACCGGCAAACAAAAGCGTTGCCGAAACCGAGAGACCGGTGAGCACGGGTACGAGCACCGTGGCACCGAACATGGCAAACAGGTGCTGTAGGCCGAGCAGGAACATGCGCGGGCGGCCGAGCGACGATGCGTCATAGATGGCATCGGTGACGACGGGCATCGAGGACTGGGACATAAGAGTCCTTTCAGAAAATGGAAGGGCGATCAGGCATATCGGATAACCTGCCCGAACGATACGATCCGAACCATTGTACGCGATACGCAGTGCCTCGCACACGCCGCCACCTGCGAACGGCATCGTTATTTCCAGACACGCTCGGCAATGCGCCTAACCAGCGCAATCTTTGCCCACTGCTCGTCCTCGGTCAGCTTGTTGCCGATCTCGCAGCTGGCAAAGCCACACTGCGGAGACAGATACAGGCTCTCGAGCGGCACGTACTTTGCCGCCTCGCGGATGCGCTCGACGATAACATCCTCGTTCTCGAGCTCTGCCGCCTTGGTGGTCACCAGGCCCAACACGACTTTCTTGCCAGGGGCAACATACTTCAGCGGCTCAAAACCGCCGGCGCGCGGCGTATCGAACTCCAGGTAAAATGCGTCGACATCCTCATGTGCAAACAGGTACGGCGCGATGGGGTCATAGCCGCCCTCGAAGGCATAGGTAGAGTGGTAGTTACCACGGCACACGTGCGTGTTAATGACGAGGTCGTCGGGCTTGCCCTCGATGGCGGCGTTGTTGAGCGCCACGCCCAGCTCGCTCACCTTTTGCAGGTCAACCGGGCTCATGCCGGTCTTGGACACAAAGTCGGTATCGCAATAGATGCCCCAGGTGCAGTCATCAAATTGAATGCTGCGGCAGCCTGCTGCGTACAGGTCGGCAATCACGGTGCGGTATGCTGCGGCGATGGCATCGGCGAGCTCTTCGTCGGTCTTGTAGACGGCGCGCAGGCTCTCCTGCTGGCCATCGCAGCGGTCGAGCGTAACCTCCGAGAACGTCTGGATCGGCGCCGGAATGGTCTGACGCGCAACCTGACCCTCCCCCTCGAGTGCCTTGACAAACTTAAAGTGCTCGACGAAGGGGTGGTTCTCGCCGCTGATGGGGCCGGTCACCACGGCGGTGTCAGCCGTGGTCTCCTCGTCGTGGAACATATAGCCCGTACGCGAGGTACGGCGTTCAATGCCGTTGAGCCCCCACATAAAGTCGAGGTGCCAGTAACTGCGGCGAAACTCGCCATCGGTAATCACCTGCAGGCCAGCGGCCTTTTGCTTGTCCACCAGGTCGCGAATAGCCTCATCCTCGACGGCCTTAAGCCCCTCGGCATCAAGCGCGCCTGCCGCATAGGCAGCGCGGGCATCCTTTACGGCCTGCGGACGAAGAAAGCTGCCGACGATATCAGCGCGAAACGGCGCGTTCGGTTGAATTGAAGTGCTCATAGATATCTCCCTTTGCATTGGTTGCTTTACTGGGACAGAGTATGAGCGCTCATATAGCCATCGTAAAATATACGTTTATAACAGTTTGATATAGATGCTTCCTATATCAGTTGGGACTGCCATGAAGAGATTTGACCCGTGCAGGACGCAGCAGTCTAGATATGCTGACGGATCGCGTCGATATAGGCCTGTCCGTAGCGCGTGAGCGTCGTGTTCTTGCGCGTGATGATGCCGATCTCCATGTACTCGTCTACATCGAGCGGAATGGAGATAATGCCGGGGCCGTTAAGTTCATGGCTGATCACGCCTGAGCATACCGTGTAGCCGTTGAGGCCCATGACCAGGTTGAACAACGTCGCACGGTCGCGCACGCGGATATTCTTGCGGCGCTCAAAGGTCGAGGTCAGCTCCTCGGAATAGTAAAACGAGTTGTAGCTGCCCTGCTCGTAGGATAAAAACGGATAGTCCTCGAGATCTTCGAGCGTCACGCTGGCGTGGTCCGCCAGTGGATGGTCGGCGCATACAAAGACATGCGGCGTGGCGCAGAAGAGCCCCTCGAATACGAGCTCGTTGGCAGCGAGCATGCGCTCGATAACCTCGCGATTGTGCTCCGACAGATACAGGATGCCCAGTTCACTTTTCATATGCGCGACGTCCTCGATAATCTCGTGGGTCTGCTCCTCGCGCAGGGTAAAGTCGTAGCGCGCGGCATCGAACTCGCGGATCACATCGACAAACGCGTTAACAGCAAAGGAATAATGCTGGCAGCTCACACTAAAGTGCGGCACCTGCTCGGATGCGCCCTTGTACTTGCCCTCGAGCAGGTCGGCCTGGTCGAGTACCTGGCGCGCGTAGCCCAAGAAGGTCTCGCCTTCCTCAGACACAATGACACCCTTGTTGGTGCGCTCAAAGATATGCACACCCATCTCGTTTTCGAGATCGCGGATCGACGCGGTAATCGAGGGCTGCGACACAAAGAGTCGGCGCGAGGCCTCGGTGATGCTGCCGCATTCGGCAACTTTTACAACATATCTGAGCTGCTGAAGCTTCATAGCGCCCTCCCTAGACGTCCGCGATACCCGAACCCGCCGCATCTGCCTGACGCATAAACGACGGCATCTCCCCCGTCGCGGCGCAGGCGGCAATCTGATGCAGAGCCCCGGCAACCGCATCGTCTGCCGCAGCGCCGATATGCCAGCGCGCAGCAACCGTGACGGCCTCGTTGGCATTGGCGACCGCAACGGAGTTGGGGACGGCACCGATCATGGGCAGGTCGTTATCGGAATCGCCAAATACGGCCACCTCGTCGGACGTCAGGTCCAAAGCGCGCGCCAGCTCCAGCGCGGCGCAACCCTTGTCCCAACCTGCTGGAAGAATGTCGAACAGGCGCACACGATTGTTGGGAAACACGAGCGAGAGTTCCGGCACCTCAGCGGCAACGCGCTCACGTAGCTCAGCGAGCTCTTCGCGCGAACGAGCGCTCCAGATATTCGCCTTGAACACCGGCGCATCATCGACGACAGGACGGCACGGGGCCTCTTCGCCCTTGAGCCATGCGTTGCCGCCCGACTCCATGGCGCGGCGCACACGCTCGGGATCGCTCGTCACGCAGTAGGCATCGTTATTCCAAAAGTCATCGCCCAGGCTGTAGACCTTCAGATACGTATCGTCGGTCTCTTGCTCCAAGTAGTCAGCCAAGCGCATAAGGGCAGCGTTGTCGGTCGCATGCGAGGCTACCACCTCGCCGTCCACAAACATGACCTGGCCGTTGCAGAACGCGCCGGTCGAGAAGCACTCGGCGCGATTGCGGAACATCCAGCCCATCGCAGAAGGCTGGCGACCCGAAACCGGGCCAAAGTGCAGACCAGCCGCCTGCATGGCATGAATGCCCTCAATGGCGTAGTCACTGGCACCGTCATGCCCGGCTGGAATCAGCGTATCGTCCATATCGGTCAGCACAAGTTTAATCATAAGGCCCCCTCGGTCATTCTTAATCCCGTCTATTGTACCGACCTGCCAAAAAGGGACAGGTTTATTTTGGCAGGTTTTATCTGGGAAAACGCAAAGCCCCAGTTGTTACCTGCCAAAATAAACCTGTCCCTTTTTGGCAGGTGCGCTAGTATAGGGTCAACAGATTCGATGCGGGAGTGCCGGCGGTGCAAACCACAAGGCTGAGAGGGCATGGGGCCCAATCCTTTGAACCTGTCAGTTAATGCTGGCGTAGGGAGCATGCCGCCTTTTTAGGGGCGCTGTCTATGCACAGCGCCCCTTTTCTATGCCAAGGAGGCATGTGCAGTGATCGATTCGGAACAGCTTAAGCAAAACGTGGTCAAGGCCGTGGAGGAGATTCGTGCCACCAATCCCATGGCCGGCTCCATCACCAACACGGTGACGATTGACTTTGTCGCCAACGCGCAGCTCGCCGTGGGTGGTTCGGCCGCCATGGTCTATCTGCCCGACGAGGGCGAGGCACTCGTTGCCGGCGGTGGCGCCATCTATCTCAACATGGGAACGCTCTTCCCCATCTACGAGGAGACGATTCCCCGCGCGGCCAAGGCGGCACACGACGCCGGCAAGCCCTGGGTGCTCGATCCGGTGGGCCTGGGTATCGGCAGCCTGCGCACTCAGTTGGTAGGCGAACTCAAGCAGTACAAGCCCGCCATCGTGCGCGGCAACGCCTCCGAGATCATCGCACTCGCCGGCCTGTGGGGTCTTGAGGGCGAGGCGGCTGATCTGAGCCGCGTACGCGGTGTCGATACCACCGATACGGTAGACGCCGCCCGCGATGCCGCCGTGGCGCTCGCCCGCTACACCGGCGGCGCCGTAGTGGTCTCGGGCGAAGTCGACCTGATTACCGACGGCACGACCGTGGCCAAGTCCCACGGCGGCAGCCCACTCATGTCCAAGATCACCGGCTGCGGCTGCTCGCAGGGCGGCGTGCTGGCCGTGTACGCCTGCGCCACCGACCCGTTTACGGCGGCCATCTGCGGCACCGCCGTCTACAACGTTGCCGGTACGCGTGCCGCCGCCGTTGCCGATGCCCCGGCAAGCTTTAAGGTCGCCTTTATCGACGAGCTCTACCGCGCAACCGCCCAGGACATTGCCGACAACCAACTCGAGCTCGAGGAGGCATAAGCCATGTCCGAGCCCGCAACCAATGCCGGCATGAACACCCTGGTCGCCGTGGCCATCGCCCCGTGCGGCACCGGTGACGAGCTATCCGCCGAGGTCGCCGAGGTCGTGCGCGTCATTCGCGAGAGTGGCCTTCCTAACCGCACCACCTCGATGTTCACCGAGATCGAGGGCGACTGGGACGAGGTCATGAAGGTCGTGCGCGACGCGACCTTTGTGTTGGCGAGCAAGGGCATCCGCACCGAAGTCGTGCTCAAGGCCGATATTCGCCCCGGATTTACCGACACCATGACCGGCAAACTCGAGCGCATGGAAGCGCAGATCAAAAAGCAGGAGGAAGCACGATGAGCATCCGCGACAACCTTGATATCTCGGCCTATCTGGTACTCGGCCCCGAAAACACCCTCGGGCGCCCCGTGGGCGATGTGGTGGCCCAGGCACTTGACGCCGGCTTTACCTGCATCCAGGTACGCTCCAAAGTGGCAAGCGCCCGCGAGATCATCGCACTGACGGGCGATGCCGCGCAGGCCATCGCTCAGGCCGGCAAAACCGGGCAGGTCGCCTTGCTGATTGACGACCGCCTTGACTGCGTGCTCGCCGCACGCGAGCAGGGCATCGCTGTCGACGGCGTGCACGTGGGCCAGAGCGACATCCCCGTGGAGGTCTGCCGCAAGCTTCTGGGGCCCGACGCCATCGTGGGCCTTTCGGCCCGCTGCGAGGAGATGCTCGAGTACGTCAAGACCGCCGACATGAGCCTAGTCGATTACCTGGGCATCGGCCCGCTCCACGAGACCGAAACCAAGCGCGACTGCGGACGCGCAGCCGATGGCTCCATCATCACCAAGAGCTTTGAGGACCTGGCTGCCCTCCATGCGGCAAGCCCCGTGCCCATCGTGGTGGGCGGTGGCGTCAAGACGGCCGACCTGCCGCAGCTTAAGACCACCGGCGTCGACGGCTTCTTTGTGGTGAGCGCCGTCTGCAGCGCCGACGACCCCTACGCCGCAGCCGAGGAGCTCGTCGATACCTGGCAGCAGGCATAGGCATAAGCCGAGCAGTTGCTCCGCGGCCCCATAACTTCAGCAATGGAAAGCGCATCCCAGTTTGAGCCTCCATTCCGGGATGCGCTTTCCGCCGAGATGGCGGCAGCAGCCTCTACCCTGCCAGATATGCCTCCAGTGCCGGCAAGGTCGCCTCCGCATCGCGGCGACCAATCTGGTAGATGCGCTCAAGTTCATCGGGCTCGCGACACAGCGACGGCACCTTCACCGATTCGCTCGGCCGCACCACAAAGATCTCGCCGGCAGCCTCGCGACGTGCCAGGTCATCGAGCGTGGCATTGTAGACCTCATGCCGATGCTCAAGCGCTGCGACAAACTCCGGATAGTGACGGAACACGCGCCGTAGCATGGGCATCACGCTGTTGGGCTGCTTCACAAAGCCCGCCGGCTGCGTGAGTACCACGATATTGCGGTCATACCCCTGCGCAAACAGCCAAGCGCTGGGAATGGAATCGGCCACGCCGCCATCCAGGTACTTGCGGCCCTCAATGGCGACAGGACGCGTCGCCACGGGAATTGCCGACGACGCCCGGATCCACTCGATATCGCGCTCATCGCCATAGGGCAGGTCGTGATAGACGGCCTTGCCCGTCTCGATATCGGTACACACGCACGTAAATCGCATGGGGCAGGCGCGATATGCTTCCAGGTCGATGGGATCGCGCTCGATAGGCACCTCGTGATAGGCAAAGTCGGCATTGAACATATCGCCGGTTCGCAGCCAGCTGGTCACGCTCGCATAGCGCTTGTCGGCGCAATAGGCCTTGTTATAGCGAATGGCGCGGCCGATCTGGCGCGATTTAAAGTTGTAGCCAAATGCCGCGCCCGCCGAGACGCCCACCATATGGTCGCAGGTCAAACCGCGCTCCATCCAAACGTCGAGCACGCCCGCCGTATACATACCGCGGTAGCCGCCTCCCTCGAGCGCCAGCCCCACCGTGCGCGTCATATTTGACTGTGCCATGCGACCATCTCCGTTTCTGCGTTTTAAAACGGGACAAGTATACCCGTCAACATATATCGTCCCAGTCGCATTTTTATCGAACATCGCATCGTCGCGCTACCGCTTGTCGAATAATAGCCGCCCACAGCATGTGCACCCATATATAATTGTGCACTATTGTTTACACTACTCAGCTGTTATCAACAGCGAACATTAGCCGGCAAATTAACTCAACAACGCAGCAAGGCGGGGGCCTGGATACACGCAAAGCGTTGAGCAGCAACGCGTGTGTACAACGAGCTCGCCCGACGCAATACACCCCGACCTCAGAAAGCCGCTTACAGCATGGATACCGCCAGCAATTACACCGAAACGCTCGAAAAGACCGTCCGCGACCTTCTCGAGCGTCAGGACAATCTGATCAGGACTGCCTTTACCGACGAGCTCACCGGGCTTGGCAACCGCGGCGGCTTTGCCCGTTCCCTAGAAGAAATCTGGGAGCAGGAATTGCCCGTAACCATGGCGTTTATCGACATCGATAACCTTAAGCACTGCAACGACATCTTTGGACACGACGAGGGCAACCGCTATATCTTGCAGGTAAGCCTCTATCTCAAGCTGTATATGAAGGTGGACGAGGCGGCATTTCGTCTGGGAGGCGACGAGTTTGCCATCCTGTCTACGATTGCGACCGAGGATGACCTTGCCGAGCGTCTGGAGCACTGTCGGACGGTCCTGCTCAAGAATAACGATTCCGAGATGCCCCACTCGTTTAGCTACGGAGTGTCACACGCCGACCCCGCCCTGGGCGAAGCCTCCAATCGCATGACGCTCGATGCCGACCATCGCATGTACGACTACAAGCTGCGCCATGCCGTGCACCTTGATCGACGCAATATCACGCAAGTCCACGCCGACGACTTCGAAGTTAGCGATCGCATTTTCGACGCCCTTTCGATGCTCAACGAAGGCCGCTATTTCTTTATCGAGAACCTGGACAAACATCGCACCCTTTGGTCACAAGGCGCCATGCGCGATCTCGGCCTTCCTTCGGAGCATATAGACAACTGTCACGATTACTGGAAGACGCGTGTCCACCCCGATGACCTCGAGGCCTATAGCAACGATATCGACCAGATCTACAACGGCTCCAAGCACCGTCGCGTCATGCAATACCGCGTGCGCAATGCCACTGGTGACTACGTTCTCTGCCGTGCTCGCGGGTTTCGTATCGACGGCGACGAAGGTGTCCCCTCGCTCTATGTCGGCGAGCTCGTCAACCACTCACTTGCCGAGACCGTCGACGCCGCCACAGGTCTCGGAATCCAGCGTATGCTGCTCAACGCTATCGATGCCTGCCGTCGCGACTGTTGCGAGACGGGACTTATAGCGGTGCGCGTTCGCGGCACGACAAAGCTCAACGAGCTTTACGGAGCCGAGGCTGTCGACAACATGCTCGCCGAATACGCAGGCCGCATGTTGTCGATCACCCGTGGCAGGAGTCGCGTCTACCGCTCACGAAGCGTCCAGTTTGTCGTGCTCAGCAACGATTTGGACCATGAGGCATTCGAGCAACTGGTCCATCATCTAAAAGAGGCCGTTTTCGCCCCTGTTCGAATCGCGGGCGACACCATTACTCCCGTCTGTCTAGTCGTTCCGGCCTTTTACGAGCGCCTAACCAATCAAGCGACCGCCGTTTTAGGCGAACTCGACCGTCGCCTTCGCACGGCCGGCGGACTTGTCCCCAACGACAGCCTCCCCATACCCGAGATAGAGCGCAAAAGCGCCATCGCCGAGCGCATCGACTCGCTCACGGGCCTCTATCGACCCAGCGAGTTTATGCGGCGCGCCAACGCATTTCTCGAGGCAAGGCGCAACGGCACCTGGTGCATCGCCACGGTCGACATGGGCCACATGCGCCTGTTTAATGAATGGCACGGCCAGGCCGAGGGCGACCGCGTACTCGCCGATGTGGGCACGGTCCTCAAGGACATCGAGAATGCCGATATAGGCGTCGCAGGGTACTGGGGCCAAGATGACTTTTGCGTACTCATCCCCTTTGAGCACAACACCGTCCGTCAAATCTATAGCCGCGTTCGTGAGGCAGTAGTCAGGCATGATGACGGCGTAGGTTTCTGGCCGTCCATGGGCGTTTACCCCATCGACTCCAATGAGGAAATCACCATCGATGCGCAGGCAAAGGCCATGTTTACCAATCGACGCGCAAAAAACGACTTTAAGGAGCGCATTGCCATTTTCCGCCCCGAGGAGTACGAGCGCGAAATCTCGTTCCACCGCACGCTGACCGAATTCCAGTACGCGCTCTCAAACGGCCGCATCACCTACTACTTGCAGCCCCAGGTCGACATGGAAACCGGCGAGATCACTGGCGCCGAAGCGCTTACGCGCTGGATTGACAAGGATGGCTCCCTCATTTCACCCGTCACCTTTATCCCCGCTCTCGAGGAAAGCGGTTTTGTGGTGACGCTCGACAAATACGTTTGGCAGGGCGTTGCCTCGTGGCTGCGCGAGCGCATCGATCGAGGGCTTCGCGTGGTTCCAATCTCGCTTAATGTGTCGCGCGTGGATATCCTTGCCTGCGACGTTGCCGAACATATGGGGGCGCTCGCCGCCCAATACAACCTACCGCCCGAGCTCATGCGTATCGAGATCACCGAGACGGCTTATACGGGAGAATCCGAGGCCGTGGATAAGCTGACCGCAGATCTGCACACTCGCGGCTTCTCGACCTACATGGACGATTTTGGCACCGGCCAGTCCACACTCGCGATGCTCAAGAACGTCAACGTCGACGTCATCAAGCTCGACCGCACGTTTGTGCCCGTCGACGGCGATCAAGGCCGCAGTGTGCAAATCATTTCATCGATGCTCGAGATGGCGCAGTCGCTCCATCTGCCCGTTGTGGTCGAAGGCATCGAGACAAATGAGCAGGCAAGCATGCTACGCCAAATGGGCGCCCGCTACGCTCAGGGCTTTCTCTACTACCGTCCCATGCCGGCAAAGGATTTTGAGGCATTGCTCGATGGTGGCGACAGCGACTAGTACGCTCGCGCGCAAAACGCGGGCACCGAGGGGGACGTTTGTCCCCATGAGCCAGCCTACGCCCCAAAAACGCCACCGCCGAAGGGGTGTTTTGTCCCCATTGGCTAACTTATATCCCCAATCCAAACCAAATTGGGGATATGATACAAACCACTGTTGTGCCCAAGGAGGTTATCCATCATGAACGAGTCGTATCGCTTGGGCGAGCAATCGATTATCTCCTATCTTCAGCGACTTGCGAGCGGGGTCTCGACCGCCGAGCTCGATGTTACCGCGCTGCCCCCGGAGCTGTGCGCCATCGGCGATCAGCTACAGAAGACATTTGCCATCCTGCAGCAAGAACGCGAGCTGCTTGAGCGCGACGCCTATATCGACTCGCTCACCAATCTTGGCAACCGTGGCGGACTCGACCGCCATGTCGATCAGCTCTGGCGCAAAGGCACCCCCTTCACCTGCGCCTATATCGATATCGACCACCTCAAGCATTGCAACGATAAGTTTGGCCACACCGAGGGCAATCGCTACATCCTGAGCATCTGCCGTGCACTCACCGAGACAATGGAGCCCGATGACCTGCTGTTCCGTATCGGTGGAGACGAATTTGTACTTATATCCCCCACGACAGACGAAGCCGAGCTCGAGCAGCGCCTGGAGCGGACGCGTGCCAATCTTATCGAGGCAACATCGGACGGCAAGGCGCCCATGACCGCCAGCTTTAGCTTTGGCTGCTCGCGCGTCGACCCGCTTGCAGGCGATACGCGTCGCCAGATGACAAAGGACGCCGACCGCAAAATGTATCGCTACAAGCTCATGCACCGTGTACAACAGCCAGAAGAAGACAACGTGTCGCAACACCCGGTCGCCGATCAGCCTCTCTGCAACGACCGGGTGTTCCAAGCGATCTCCATGAGCTCCGAGACACGCTATCCGTTCATCATTAACCTCGACACCGGCGAATCGCAATGGTCGGTTAATGCCGTGCGCGATTTTGACCTACCCTCCCAGCATCCCTACAACTCGCTCGATATATGGCTTGCCCATGTTCACCCCGAGGATCGCGACAACGTACGTGCCGAGCTCGATATGGTGGTAAACGGCACGTGGCACTTCCACTGCATGCAGTATCGCGTCATGAATACCGCCGGAAAATACGCGCTTTGCGACTGCACGGGCTACCGCCTGGACGGCACCGATACCGAGCCCAACATGTATGTGGGCATTGTCGTCAACCGAAGCTTGGCAGATACGACCGATTCCGTGACCGGCCTGGGCGATATCCACGCCCTGGTCAACGCCATTGGCGAAATGCGTCGCGTGGCGCGCAAGGCAGGCTTGATCGCCATTAAAATCGACGATATCGCCCAGGTCAATGCCCGTTATGGCTTTGATGCAGGCGATCGCGTTTTGGCAGAAACTGCCGCCTGCCTCATGGAATGCTCGCGCGGCAAGGGTCGTCTGTTCCGCTCGACGGGGCCGATGTTCGTGGCGCTTTTCGACGACCTTGATCCCGAAGAGACCAACGCGATTGCAGAGGAAATCGAGCGGTTCCTGGGTTCGCCTGTGCTCATCGGATCGCTTGAATACCAACCGCCCCTTCGTGTGGCCACGCTTCATCTGGACGCCGTCGACCGACAGCCCGTTTCCATTCTGAATGAGCTCAAAGCGCTGGTTAAAGAGGCGCCGCAGGTACCGGGCACCAAGCTGGACTAGCGTTATGGGGCGCATGATGGTTAATTTCCGATCTCGGGCGAACACATTGGGCAAATAGGCCGTACCCGCAGTTAGCCGAACGCCCCCCCGCAGTTCACTAGCGGGCCCGGGGGCACCGTTTTCCCAGTTGAAAGAATGGCGGGGATGCGTTTCGATGTGTCCGGTGGCCATACTCCGCCCACCGCCCGACATCTTTTCCCAGGCAAAGTCGAACGGTCGGTCCGTCTATTCCGTTTCCTCTAGGCTAGGACAGCGGGGGTTCCGGAGCCGCCTATTACATTCGTTCGAGAGGCGCTAAATTCATACGGAACGCGAAAGAGTTGATCACCCGATTATTATGCCCGCCTAAAAAACAACCAAATATACGCCCCAATATCATTCCAGCACAACCAGGAATCCATTATTTGGCCAATTCAATAGCCCCCTCACCGCTCATTACCAAAATATGATCGGCGACATCGAGCAATCTAGAATCATGCGAAACGATCAAAAAGGCCTGACCTCGCTTATTTTGTTTAATGTACTCTATCAGGCAGCCACATGTCGATCCGTCAAGATCATTGGTCGGCTCATCGAGAATTACAAAATCCGCTTTTCGGCATAACGCCATAGCCAAGCGCAACCTTTGCAGCTCTCCTCCAGATAGATTAGAACATTTTTCCCATCTTTTTTTATCAATTGGTTCGAAACCGCATTCCTTGAGAAACGACGCCATTAACTCATAGCTAATGCCGTATTCATGCAAATAGTCTTCAACTGTGTCGTCGGGGACGAAAGCCGTTTGCTGCATAGCAGAGAAACACTCCGACCGAACTCGGTCAAGATTGATAGCGGTCAACTTTGTGCAATCGTACTCGATATTGTCATTTGCATGCTCGTAAAAACCCAGGAGCAGCTTTAATAGTGTGCTTTTTCCAACACCATTAGGGCCTGTAATTACATACGTTCTGCCCACGTCAAATTGAAGATTCGCCCCGCATGTTATATCAACCAGCTCTTCATCGCGAATTAAACTGAAGTCTAAATCTAGGACCTGTATGCGGCCCACATTATTAACCGCAAGGCAATTTCGGTAATCCCGTTTTCGCGCCTTTATTTCATTCAGCCTAGCTATTGATGCCCTCGTTTCCTGCAAAGACTGAAAGACGCCGATATAGTACTTGCCACAGCTCATCAATAGGGAATAATAAGAATTTATCATGGTAAATTCCCCAATTGTCATAGCTCCTGTGGCTATTCTTGCTCCCGAAACCAGCAACAAAACAGCTTGAAATCCTGCCGCCGCCATACGATCGCTAGAACTTACTATACTTTGTACTTTCGCGAGTGCGAGAACTGAAGGATAGTACGCAGCATCAAACTGTTTTTCTACATGCTCGAAGCTGCTGTCATAACCGGCTAGCAGCTTAATCTCGAACGTCCGTTCGATACGTGATGCTATGGAGCTGAACAGGAACCCATCTTCCTCTTTCTTTTGAAATGAAGCGGCAAGCAGTGAAGGCTGGAGCATAAGCACCATAATGCAATACGCCCCAAGAAGCGTTATGCCGACGGTGCATATCGATAAATCGAGAGAAGCGATTAGCAGAAAAACCGCAATCATTGTAATCGCATTCATGAACAATGGAATTATGTTTATGACAACAAACGATGTTATTGAAGAGGTGTCCGAGTTTATCTTCTGAGCAGAGTACAACGGGGAAGTCGACTCTATGTCCGTAAGTGGCAAATGTTGAAAGTCTGACACGATTTCTTTTAAAAAACTGAAATACGAGAGGTTCAGGACTGACGTCTGGAGCATCTTTGCAAAGTAAGAGAAGACCGCCGAAATAATCCCCAATAATGCTATTGCAAAGGCTAAAATATAAATTGAATGCATGTCCTGACCGTAAACGAGCATATCAACAAACTGTCCGTTCAAATACGGTGACAGCGATGTCAGAGCATAGCTCACCAGAACCATGACCATCAGCATCTTTGCACCGTGGCATGACATCGTTGTTTTGACCACATGCCAGAACAACGCGCACTCGTCTCTCCGCCATTTGAAATGCATCATCATATCAACCACGCCTCTGAACAGGGCCTTTTATTTGAGTTGTCAATTATATTCAGCCCTCTATCCAAAGAACTGTCCTTTCGCAGCCGTAACACATAGTAATAAACGCCTGCAGTGTGGTCATTTCGATAGAGTTCGTAAACATCATCAATTGCCTCATCTACTGATGTCCACCTTGTTGGATTAGCCAAATACGCACTCCATGCAACACCCTCAACAAACGAAGAGCATGGATAGACCTCGTCATATCCCAGCAAAGACATTGTTCCCGACAACTCGCTGCTCATTATTTCTTGCACTATTGAGACTGCATCCAGACTGTCCTTATCAGCACAAGCCATCATTCCCACCATCAACGCGGTACCATCATCGCTTAAATAATCTGGGAGCTTTTCGATAATCTCGTTGCTAACTCGGCACCCATCAAATCCCCCATCTCCGACAAAAGGATATTCAAGTCCATTGGGAATGGGGACCAGCGGAGGATTTGCAACAATATAGTCGTATTTACTATCAGGCTCGAGCTTCTCATACAAATTACCTTGAACCGTTTTTATCGCACCGTCCAGCCCATTCAACTTGGAATTAAGCATGTTAGTTGCACAAGTTTCGGCGTTTATCTCCACCGATGTAACCGTCATGCCACCCGCTGCCATGATCAGCGACTGAATCCCAGAGCCCGCACACAAATCAAGCCCCTTCTTCCCGAGCTGAGGAGACAGCCGCCTGGCAAGTCCTAATGAATCTGGGCCGAAATATCTTTTAGGGTTTGGCCGCGGAGCATCCGCGACAATCCAGACACCTCTATATCGATTTAAAACCAGACCCGTTGAGTGGACAATCCCGTCCTCTAAAACAACGATGCCAGCGTCCACTAATAGTTTAATCAGCTCAATAAATGGCTTCATTTCAGCTTGCGCTACAGACTCTCCAAGATACAGAAGCCTCACTAGTCCTCGATATTCTTGGTTTACTTTACCCGATGCAAATAAGTGCTCAACAACATAAAACCTATCCCCCGCCACGGATATGCCCTCGAGTAAATCTGTTAAGCCAACCCTATCAAATTCTTTTGACAATTGACTGTATTGGTCCATTTTGTCGTCCATCCCGCTTCCGCTGGCTATCGCCTCATAAACACAAACCTAACTAGCCGCACGAACGACAAAGAGGCCAAGCTGAACAGAAGTAGAACCAAAACTTCAAAAACACTGGTATTCCAATCACGTACCCAGTCCTCTACCGCCAACAAAAAAAACAGCAGCCCCATCCATAACGTCACAGAAGAAATCAACTTTGCGTAAGGGCGTATATCAATCCCGCTCTCCCTTTTTGTGACATCATATCCAGCAATTGAGCAGAGCCATCTTCCTCTTCTGTATTGGATTGAAAGGATAATCAGGGCAATCGAAGTCATCAAGCAGACAGCATCCCCTGTTTCCATAGAACTTCCTTTGCTTTCCGTCCTTGTTACGCATTCACAATCGAATCAAACCAGGTGTGAATTACTCGATAGCAACCGCCTTCGTATAAACCATAGCCGCTGCAGCAGCATTAACGACTGCGCCGTAGTTAACACCAACTACGATGTCATAAACTGCAACTGCCCAAACTGCAGCCGGGAATATAGCAACTCCCACCGCTGGCTCCGGATCTTGACTGCCACCATTTAAGTTAACTGGACCAACCCGCGGATCAAAATCCATTTTTTTACCTTCTTTCTAACTTGGCAATAGTCTCCAAAACTACAGATCAATCTGCAATTCTCTAATCTCCATATCACCTTCCATTAACTCATTAGGTATCACTCCCTTCAAGAGAGTGGGCGGCAAAAGACACCGATCTGTTTCGCTCACCGAATAGATCAGGTAATTCAGATCTCGCATTCCATCACTTTTCAAACCCTCTTGAGTCGTTTCGCTCTTAAAAACAAGCTCAAAGACCGACATGTAGTCTCGAATTCCCTGCCATTGCTGCAAGTTTGGAATTACGCCAAATATTGAATATAGGAAGTAGGCATCTTCAACAATCGTTCTTACAAAAGCAATTTGCGTCATACACTCTTGCTGGTTGTCCTGAAGCTCCAATACGACTGATGATGAGCCGAAGTTATCCGAGATGTCATTGACCGTTTGAACTATAGACCCATCAACAATCGGAGACAGATACGAACATCTCAGTGAAGCGGCTTTCGCGTAGTAGGGAATATACATGATATTGTTACGCTGATACAGAAATCTAGGTGCAAGATCGTCTAAATCGCCCTCGAGAAATAAGCCTGTTTTCCATATTTTCAAAATTGTATTTAGAACTTTATCGGCAACGATTGACCTATCGCTGCCGGACAACTTCTTATTGGCGCAAATTTCGTTAGCGATATCTTTAATGCACCGTCCTCCATCTATCAAATTAACGATAGCGAGCGCATCTTCATTGAGACGAATATAGTAGCTGTTCGCGGTCAAAACGCTACCGGTCTGAGTGTGCCTTACGCGTACGGCATACCGCATTCTCGGAACAGCACCCAGCATCTCTCTTTTCTCCATATTTCCTTACCCTACCTCTAGGAAATAGTAATTCATGATTCCGTTCGCAAGTTCTACCGACACCGACCGTTTAAACCCAAACTGCTCGAGCCCAGATTCGCAGCCATCCTCAGTGATAGCGGCTACTCGACATGGCGTTTCCGAACCTTCCCAGCGCAACTCCGTAATTTGAATCCCCCTTTCCAATATAAATAAAACCAAACTGCTAGACCTGCCTCTTAGTGCAGCGCCCTTAGCCGTAATCAGCATTCCGCAAGGTTCGATGGAATCAGCCCTGATCAGGCAAACCTGATAACGTCCATCAAATAGAGTCTGCCTAATTAGACGTCCTCTCATCTTTCCGTTTTGTATAGTTGAGAATGGGTCAAGCACGACATATTGATCCATGCTTTCATTGGCTCTATAAACAAAAGACAAAACCTCTTTGCAGTCGCTCTCTTTAGCCCTAACTGCTTTTACGCAACTTACCCCCGTGCACACGTGCAGCATCCTCCAATTCTTGAGATATATCTATGTTCCTTTCTTTGAAAAGAACAGGAAGCCCCTGTTGGATACTTGTGAAGTCCGAAAGCTCCTCTATACGAGCTAGGCACTTCTCGACAATTGGGTGCCGTAACGCATATCTATCTATTTCGAGATCAATATAGTCCCGCAGAGTATTTCGATTTAGATTCCAAATGGTAATCGGCAGGTAAGGAGACACCGAGAGCTCCCCATACGCATTGACGCATATTTGCGGAATTCTCCCTGTCTCCCTATACATATACAAATGGTCTACGGGGTCACCCCAGGTAATCTGCATTTGAGAAACAGCATTGCGCGCGCTCAAATATGCAGCAAGCGCATCATTTTGCTCGGGCGTTAGGCACAGATCCTTATAATTCAGCTCACCTCGCCCGAGCGGCATCAAAGGCTGTGCTCTAAAATCACTTACACCTTCTTTTTCACAAAAACTAATTATTGAAGGGTATTCCCTTATATTCCTAGCATGGGGAAGGGAAGCAACTGCGACCCTTATTCCGTGTCTTCGTGCGATCTTAATCGCATCCAGTACTCGATGAAGCTTACCGTTACTCAACCTCACATGGTCATAAGACGCATCTGAAAGCCCATCGAGGCTAAACTGCACTAAATCCAGTCCGTCTCTTTTTAGGGCGTCAGCAATTTCTTCTGTCCAAAGAATGCCATTGCTGACCATTGACACGAGAGTGCCTCGGTTAAGCTCCTTAACTAACCTCACCGCGCGACGAATCAAATCAAACCTAAGAATGGGCTCTCCGCCACAAATGCAAATCGACGAAAGATCAATCAAGGCAAGCTGTCGAAAAACGCTGATTAGTTCGTCATCATTCATTTCCTCATAGGCACATTCCCCGCCGAAATCAAAACAATGCCGACATCGCAAATTGCATCGATAGGTCACATCAACTGAGGCCGAGCTAAGATAATTCATATAGAATCCGCCCTCTTTCGTGCTTACAAAATACTTAATTGCAATTATGGACCTAGCAATTCTCGTTTATTTCTAATTATTTGTAATGAATATGTAATGGATTCAAAAGCTGTAAGTTTGAGCCCTACATATTAAAGACATTGACGGCTTCCTCGGACCTAAAGTAGATGACAGATTCCCCAATCATGGAAACCGTTATATAAGCCCACTCTAAAACTCAATTTGTTGTTTTTTATTATAGGACAATCTTTCGCCTCATCTTTGTCTGTTTAAAGGAAAAGGACGATATGAAAGAAATCGGAGAATTTGTACCCTTTGGCTTGCTCTTTTACAAACGTTTTCCCAATACGTTTTAAACATGCGGCACTCGCCTTAAGATCGAAATATAAACGGGGCGAAGCCGGAATACGTCACATACCGCAGGACGGGGGCACAGATCAGATTCACCTATCATGAATTCATCTGCGCGATAAAACTGTGCATGCAGATTTACCGCACTATGAACTACATCGTGCGGGACATGAAGGAGTCGACGACCCGTTAGCTTCACCCGCTTGAAAACACCCGCAAGCGACGGCAGCGTGAAAAGCAATTGGCCTCCGGGGAAACCTCTGCGGAGTTCTCGATCTCCGTATTTGTCGAACTGCCAGTTCTGCCACGCCGCCACTTCCTGCCCGCCGAGGTCATTCCTCAAGCCGCACAGCAGCCCGCCTTCTAAGACCTCAGAGTTCGCCATCGAAGGCGACCTGCCCAGACTCCTCACAATCGGCTTGCATGAGGCCCCGAGCTCCAACATACTCTGGACCGTGTCCCTCTCGTACCTGGTGAGCGAGCCCGCCGTTGGCCCTCGGGGCCGGCTTCCCGGCCCCGAGAAACACTCGGATGAAGCTACCGATCGAGACGGGGCGCATGATGGGCGGTCGCTGGAATCGCGCCCCACGCCATCTGCCCGCTCGTGCGATAATCCTCCGCAGAAGTCACCGACAGCAGAGGGAGTTTGTGATGAAGGTTCTTTTGGTCAATGGCAGTCCCAAGGCAAACGGCAACACCGACCGCGCACTCGCCGAGATTGCCGAGCAGCTCAACGCAGAGGGCATTGAGACGCAGGTGTTTCAGCTGGGCGCCAAGCCTATTCGCGACTGCATCGGGTGCGGCCAGTGCGGCAAGCTCGATTGCCGCTGCACCTTTGACGACGATATGGTCAACGAGCTGATTGCCGCTGCCGAGCAGGCAGACGGCTTTGTCTTTGGCTCGCCCGTCTACTATGCGCACCCCAGCGGACGCATCCTCTCGGCACTCGACCGCGCATTCTATGCAGGCAGCAAGGCCTTTGCGCACAAGCCGGGCGCCGCTGTCGCCGTTGCCCGTCGCGGCGGCACGTCGACCACCTTCGACGTGCTCAACAAGTACTTCACCATCAACCAGATGCCCGTGGTAGCATCCACCTACTGGAACAACGTCTTCGGTGCCATGCCGGGCGAGGCCGCCCAAGACGCCGAAGGCCTTGCCACCATGCGAAACATCGGCAAAAACATGGCCTGGCTACTGCGTTGCATCGAGGCGGGAAAGGCCGCCGGCATCGAAGCTCCCCAGGCCGATCGCGAGCGAACCAACTTTATTCGGTAGAACGGCGGAACATAAATATGAACGTGCAAATTTTCGGGACTAAAAAGTCCTTCGATACCAAGAAGGCCCAGCGCTATTTTAAGGAGCGCCGCATTAAGGTGCAGTTTATTGACCTTAAGGAAAAGGAGATGAGCAAGGGCGAGCTCACGAGCGTGATGCAGGCGGTTGGCGGCATCGACAAGCTGCTCAACCCCAAAGCCAAGGACGAGGAGACGCTCGCACTCATCCAGCACCTCACCCCCAGCCAGCGTTTCGATAAGCTGCTCGAGAACCAGCAGGTTCTGGCCGAGCCCATCGTACGCAACGGCAAGAAGGCCACCGTCGGCTATTGTCCCGATGTGTGGGGAGCCTGGGAGTAGCCTGTGTTATTTGTCGGCGCGTGGGTATAAGAGCTGGCGTTTGGCATAAGATTCAACTGTAAGCCATGTCTAACAAAGGAGGGCACATGCCCAACAAACCCGTGAAGATCATCATGCTTACCGGATACCTCGGTGCCGGCAAGACCACGCTGCTCAACCACATCCTCGCTAACGACGGCGGCATCCGCGCCGCCGTGATCGTCAACGATATCGGCGAGATCAACGTCGACGCCAGCCTTATCGCCGACGGCGGCCTTTCCGAGACCGACGACCTCATCCCGCTCACCAACGGTTGCATCTGCTGCACGCTTTCGGACGACCTGGCCAACCAGCTGCAGGGCATCGCCGATTCGGGCAAGTTCGACTACATCATCATCGAGGCCTCGGGTATTTGCGAGCCTATCCCCATCGCCTACACCATCTCGAGCTTCTGCGACGAGGCCAAGGTGGGCGGCGAGCCCAAGCTCGCGCTCGACAACATCGTGGCCGTGGTCGACTGTGCCCGCATGTACGACGAGTTCAACGGCGGTCGCGACCTGCTGGCCGAGGATATCGACGAGGACGACATCGAAAGCCTGCTCATCCAGCAGATCGAGTTTTGCTCCACGCTGATCCTCAACAAGACCGATACCGTCACGCCTGAGCAGATCGCTGAGCTCAAGGCTATCGTGCGCAGCCTGCAGAAGGACGCCGTGATTGTCGAGGCCCAAAACGGCGAGGTCCCCATGGAGGAGCTGCTCGATACCGATCGTTTCGACTTTATGCGCGCCTACAACTCCGCCGCCTGGATCGAGGCCATGGAGCATCCCGAGGAGCACGACGACCCCGAGGTGCTCGAGTACGACATCGAGACCTTTGTGTACTCGCGCCGTAAGCCGTTTGACCTGCAGAAGTTCACCGATTTTGTTGAGCAGGAGTGGCCCGACGAGGTCATTCGCGTCAAGGGTCCGTTGTGGCAGACCGGCGATCCGGACATGTGCTACATGTTTGAGCAGGCCGGCCACCAGATGCGCCTGATGGAGAACGGCCTGTTTGTCGACTCGGCGCCCGAGGGCGAGAAGCAGAAGATCATCGACGAGAACCCCGAGATCATGCAAATTTGGGACGACGAGACGGGCGACCGCATGACGAGCCTGTGCATCATCGGCCGTCACATGGACAAGGATGCGCTCATCGCCTCCCTCGATGCCTGCCTGACCGACTGGCACCGCGCCTAGGTTTATCCAAGCGGGCGTTTTCCGCCTACGTAACCGCCAAACCACCACGAAGGTGCCCTTCGTGGTGGTTTTTCGTTCTGAGCCAAGGAGATTCATGTTCAACATTGTGCTGTATGCGCCCGAGATTCCGGCCAATACGGGCAATATCGGCCGCACTTGCGTGGTTACCGGTACCCGCCTGCATCTGGTGGAGCCGCTGGGGTTTTCGCTCGACGACAAGACAGTGCGTCGCGCCGGCCTGGGCTACTGGCAAAACTTGGACGTGACGACCTATGCCGGCTGGGAGGATTTCCTTGCGCGCAACGGCCTCTCCCCTGCCGACGAGCGCCTGCATCTGCTGACCAAAAAGGCACGCCGCACCTATGCGCAAAGCACCTACCGCGACGGCGACTATCTGGTCTTTGGCAGCGAGAGCTCAGGCATCCCCGAGCCACTGCTTGCCGCGGAGTCCGAGCGCTGCGAGCGCATCCCGATGCTGCGCGATTGCGATTCGCTTGACAACGCCGAGACATGGGAAGCCCACGAGGAATCGCTGGGGCATACCGAGGACAGCCACGAGGCCATCCTTCAACAGGACATCTGCGGCAACTTCGTCAACCCGAACGACTACCGCATCAGTGCACTCAACCTCTCCAACAGCGCCGCCATCGTCCTCTACGAAGCCCTGCGCCAGACAGGCTTTCCGGGAATGTGACAAAGGGACAGCCCCTTTGTCACATATCGCAACTACTAATTTAAATGGAATTAACCGGTTTTAAACGCTTTTAACTAGAAAAATTGCCAGTATATTACTAGTTTTTACTGAGTTGCACCGTATGGGTTTATACGCTTCCACCCCGTAAAGGACAGGAACCCCGCAGCAAATGGTCCCCACACATCAGAATTCAACTTCAAATACAAACGATTGCCGAAGTTCTCGCTTAGCTTGGCTTGTCAGGCTCGAATTCGCCCTTATGTTCAGCTTGCTGCATGCCTCATCGATAGCCATAGCAAGCGATACGGACATGGTCATGGTCGTCTCGCTTTTCAATTCAACCCGATAGCTCTTCGCCTTGTTTTTATCCTCTCCACCGCATCTCGTTTCGATTAACAAGAGAATGTCAGAGTCATGGGCATACCAATGGAGTTCAGGGCGCTGTGGAACCATGTCGCCCTCAAATTCCTGTGTAAACAGAATTTTCTTCTCACTTCTCGTTGAATCGCTCAAGGAACCGTCGATTCGAACCGAGCCCCTCTTTCCCGCCTTGGCATTTCCCTTAACCTGGCGGCCTCACCGAGTTTCCTCGTACTCCGTCACCTCCAGCTTGCAGCGCTTCGCACCAAGCATGAACGCAATCCGTCTCAACTCGGCCATCTTGTCTTGTTGCATGGTTGCGAAATAAGAGTCAAGGTCAACAAAGCGAGACCGATCAAAAGCATCTATGTAATATGTGGAGTAAAGAGATGGTTTAGGATAGAAAGACAATTCGCTATCCCCGATTGCCTCGCGGTACAGATTGAAAATCTGCGTGCCCTTAACAGTATCCAGCCAACCAATAGCATCTCTACAGGCGTCGATGCCCCGACGCTCATTTCCGTCAACAATTCGAATCATGTTCGGCAAATGGAATGAAGGACTCTGATAGGTCTCCTTGGTTACCGGCCTGTATCTATTAAGCTGCTGTTGGTATGCCCAATCGTTGACCGCGTCACCGATATCCGCAGCAGTACCTGCCGCACCATCGGCCGCATCAGCAATAGCTGCCAAGGCGTCATCGACCAGCGGAGTTGCAGCACGCATTGCACCATCGGCAACTTTCTGTACGGTTGCAACCGCGCCCGCCATCGCGCTTCCGGCGCCATCAACCAACCCGGCAGCGGCCTTACGGATATCAAAACTCTGCTTATGTCGCGGCGGCTCCTCCCTTTCGACAACAGCCAGATCGTCTTTATCCTCCATTGTGACCTCCTATTTCCGATAGTCGAAATCAACCGTATATTCATCGCCAAATGCCGAGTTGAACATCGCGCGGATATTTGCTTCGGCGTTCACCCGTGCCTCTTCGAGCAGGTCGCCATCCTTGATGGCCTCGCTTTCACTCCGCTCCTTGCACTGCGCTTCAAACGCCGTGACGTCTTTGACCTCAATGGGATTGAGGATGTTGTTGCGCTCCTCGAGAGCGCCCGATTTCTTCATATCCGGCGTGTTCGAGATTACATAAGGCTCATCCATCGTAATGGTCAGCTTCTTCTTGTTGGTATGTATCTCTGCCGTCTCGAGATTCACGCCCGCCTTAATGGTTCCAACATAGCGATACCAAAAACTGTTTTCTGTAAACGGGATATCAAACCAATCGAAGAACCTCTTGGTATCTGTCACCTTATCGACAATCGCGTAGTTCTGCGATGCAGAAACCATCTCATTCTGGGAAGCAATACGTTCAAACACGACCGACGGGGAGAGCGTATTGGGGGTCGTCTCTTTTGCACCCGCAGCTTTGCCGTTATTAAAAATGCTAATAAAAAGTACAGCCACAATCACTCCACCAAGCGCCAGGCCCGCGAAGAATACCTTGGGCTTTGTCAGGATTCTCCCGAGCTTCGCTTTCAGCGCCCCCATGCCTTCCTCCAACTCATCCATCCCCTATTTCTTTCAAAATCCCTGCTATTTAAGAAACTGCCGTGGGTTATACCTCATGCCTAAATTGTCGTTTTCAGCATGTCTTTAGACGAGGGCAGTTGTTTGCAATCCGAAATACACACATTCGTTCGCAGCACTTGTTGTTCAATAATTGGCATAAAACGGGCAGGTCAACCATTCATTGCCGATTAACCCGCCCCTTCCGTGCAGAACTTATTTATTTACATCGTAGCTGGAAACAGATGCGACAACGCGCGCAGCGTCAACATCGGACATTGCCTCGAACTTGACTTTCTCACCCGGCGCCCACGAAGAGGTGTCCGCATAGGTCTCCTCCGCTTTGATGTCATCTGCATCATAGAGAGCAAGTGTCAGGCTGACGTTAGAGAACGATATACCAGAGGTGTTCTCAACTACCGCCGTATACGTATACAGACCGTAACCGTCATCCGATTTTTCGAAATTTGCTCCCTGAATCAAACTGTTGATGGCATCCTCATAGCGGGTCTTCTCTGCTACGGACTTTCCATTCTTAATTAAGTCGTTGAAATCATCCTTATATTTTTCCCCTACTTCCAGCCCGTAATTATCAACAAGCTTCTTGAGTTGCGCAGACCGCTTATCGTAGACTTTATTCCACTCTTCGTAATAATCCGCAGACGATTGCGAGTAGTCCTCGGTCACCTTAAGCTGGTCATCAAGCAGATTCAGATACGTGATTACGTCCTGTTGCATCTTGGAATCCTTAAACCTAGCGTTCTTGAGTTCCTTGTCGTTCTTGATTTCGGCCTCAATAGCTTCCTGGATATTCTCGGTTGAATGAGGATCATCATCGTTTGCATTAGATTCAATGACGTCGGACCTTCTCTCAAACCCGGCGGCGATAACATTCATCGCCTTATCGTCGACATATTTCGACTTTGCAGCGTTTGCATCATTCTGTGAACAGGCCGAAATGAACCCCAGAGAACAGATGAGCAGAACAAGCAAGCCCATCATGGGCATCTTTTTAGTATTATTTCGTTTCATGACTATTTCCCTTCGATTGACGTTACAGCTCATAACCCCTCGTCAAAAAGCAGACGAATTGGCAACGCGGTGACACTATTTGGTTCCAGGGCGTGAACTGGATAAACATCGAGGGAAGGAGTGGGCTCTGTGCGATAAACTCCCCTCTTCAAAATGTCTAGTTAAAGAGGACGGACAGACGGCAAACGGTCATATCAGTTCGTGTCCGCCCGTCTCCAACGATCAAACGTCGATGCACTAACGTTCAAAAGCATTGCGGCCTCTTGCCTCGTAACCTCACCTCCTTCGAATGATTTGATGACATCGCGGTAGCTATCCGGACGTTCGAGCGTCGGTCTCCCAAATCTCACACCCCGCAGACGCGCCGACGCGATACCCTCCGCCTGGCGCTGCTTTATGTTTTCGCGCTCCACCTGAGCCACGTAGCTCAAAACCTGAAGCACTAGGTCGGCAATAAAAGTCCCCGTAATTCCATTGGGTTGTTCGCGTGTATCAAGCAATGGCATATCGAGCACCACGATGGCAACGCGTTTGTCCGTCGTTAGGCGACGCCATTCATCGAGAACTTCACGGTAGTCGCGACCCAATCGATCGATACTCTTAATCACCAGAACGTCCCCTTCGCGCAGACGACGAAGAAGACGCTGGTACTGAGGACGCCTGAAGTCCTTTCCACTCGCTTTGTCAGCATAGATCAAATTCGTTTGGACCGGAAACCGCTCCAGCGCATCCAGTTGGCGATCCAGGTTCTGATCTGCTGACGAAACTCGAGCATACCCATAGATTCTGTTTTTCATGATTGCCCCTATCAGCCGCACGATGGCAGCCTCAGCTCATCTGAGAGCCCACTCACAATAGGGCGTGCATATTTCGCGAATGGGTTGAACCCATTTTCGGGCTCCAACGTAAGCTATTCAAGCACCGCTTCGATAACGCACGACGCCAACCTTATACTTTGAAATGAAATTAATCGTTTTTAATTGAGATTAACTAGAATAAAATGAAATTAACCTGAGACGCTAAAGGAGGGCATTGTGGAATATCTCGAGAACCCGTTTACTCCCAGTTTTGGCGAGGTTCCTGCCCATCTCGCCGGCAGACAACAGATTATTCGGGATTTGGACCGTGCCTTCTTGAGTCAGCGTAGACGCCCGGAATTGACCTCGATCTTCTCAGGCGCGCGTGGAACCGGTAAAACCGCTCTCATGTCGTCGCTCGCGACAAGGGCGGAATCCCACGGCTGGATAGCGGTAAAGACGACCGCGCTCTCGGGAATGCTTGAGGAAATCGAGCTCGGGGCAAAACGTGCTGCAGGCCATCTCATCGACCCGTCTAACAACTTCGAAGTCACCGGTCTCGGAATCGCGCCGC
Organism: uncultured Collinsella sp.; assembly: GCA_900542275.1. GTDB lineage: Bacteria > Actinomycetota > Coriobacteriia > Coriobacteriales > Coriobacteriaceae > Collinsella. The sequence goes on along the minus strand of UQMW01000002.1, from coordinate 71,144 downwards.
TCGGCAGTATCGAGGTCAATCGCGTTCACGATGCCTTGACTTGGCGTTATCGCATGAGCGACATCATCGACCAGCTCAACGAAACGGGTACCGGTCTGCTCGTCACGGTTGATGAGGTCGACCCGACGCTCGACGAGATGATCCAGCTCGCAGCCACGTATCAGCACTTTGTGACCGATGGGAAACGCGTCGCCCTACTCATGGCGGGACTTCCCAACAACGTCTCGACGTTGCTAAACCACAAGACGGTCTCGTTCCTTCGTCGCGCCCAGCAATATCATCTGGGGCGCATCGCCGACTACGATGTACGCGAGGCCTTGATCCGAACGATCCAGGAAAACGACCGTCTGGCGGATGCCGAGGGAATCGATAAGGCCGTTCGCTCGATTTCGGGCTTTCCTTTCCTTTTGCAGCTTGTGGGTTACCGCGCCTGGGATCTCACGAGCAACTCGAGGGAAATATCATCTCGCGACTTTGACCAGGGAATCAAAATCGCACGCGATGAAATGGACGACCGGATCCTCGCAGCGACTTACCGGGAACTCACTGCAGAGGACAAGCGATTCCTCATCGCCATGCTCGATGACGAGGAAGAGTCCACCACCGCTGACCTTGTCGAGCGCCTTAAGCGTTCGCCGCAACAAGTCTCCCGCTACCGACGCCGCATGATAGACGCCGGCATCATTGGAGAACGCGGGCGCGGAATCGTCGCTTTTGAATTACCGTTCTTCCGCGACTATCTCGCCGCTCAATGCGTGAAATAGGCATCGGATGTGACAAAGGAACAGTCCCTTTGTCACATTCGGTTAGAGGTAGCGACCGGTAATGCTCTTGGAGCAGGCCGCGATGTCGCCCGGCGTACCGGCGCAGACGACCTGCCCGCCGGCGTCGCCACCGCCCGGACCCATGTCGATCACGTAATCGGCGTTATGGATGAGGTCGAGGTCATGCTCGATCACGATAACCGTGGCGCCCTTGGCGACGAGGCCATCAAACACACTCAGCAGTACCTGAACATCGAGCGGATGCAGGCCGATCGTGGGTTCGTCGAACACGAATACGGCATCGTCCTGCACGCGGCCCATCTCGCTCGCAAGTTTAAGTCTCTGCGCCTCGCCGCCCGAGAGCGCCGGCGTGGGCTCACCGAGCGTGAGATAACCCAATCCCAGGTCGTGCAAGGTCTGCAGGCGCGCCTGAACTTTCTTGAGCCCCACCGTGGCGTCGAGGGCCTCGTCCACGCTCATATCCATGAGCTGCGGCAACGTGAGCAGGCTGCCGTCCTTGCCCTCGCGATGGATATGCGAGGCGGCATCCGCATAACGCGAGCCACGACATGCAGGACAGACAATCTCGACATCGGGCAAAAACTGCACGTCAAGCGATATCGAGCCCGTGCCATCGCACGTGGGGCATCGCAAGGCACCGGTGTTGTAGCTAAAGGCACCCGCCTTATACCCCGCCGCCTTGGCCTCGGGCGTACGGGCGAAGGCACGGCGCAGCTCATCATGGATGTCGGCATAGGTCGCTACCGTCGAGCGCACGTTGGCGCCAATGGGCGTGGCGTCAATCAGGTTGGCGCGCGCGATGCCCTCGGCATCGACCCAGCGCACGTGCCTCGGCAGGCGCTCGCCGGCCGCTTGCGCCTTGAGCGCCGGGATGAGCGTCTCGAGCACCAGTGTCGTCTTGCCCGAACCCGAAACACCCGTCACCGCGACAAGGCGGCCGCGCGGAATATCGACTTCGAGCGGCTTGACGGTATGGATGGCATCGGTTGCCATGCGGATGTGACCCTGGTCGAACATTTCCTCGTCAGTCACCTGCGGACGCATGCGCTTGGACTCTGTGCGCAAAAACGGGGCGATACGGCTGCCCTGCGATTGTTCGACCTCGTCCACCGAACCGGCGGCGATTACATGACCGCCGCCCGCTCCGGCAACGGGGCCCATCTCGACCAGATAGTCGGCTTCTGCCAGCACGCGCGTGTCGTGGTCGACAACAACCACGGTGTTGCCGTCGTCCACCAGGTCGCGCATCACGCCCACCAGGCCATCGACATTGGCAGGATGCAAGCCGATCGAAGGCTCGTCCAGCACATACAGCACGCCCGTCGATCGGTTGCGTACCACGCGAGCGAGCTGCACGCGCTGGCGCTCACCCGTAGACAGCGTGGCACCGGCGCGGTCGAGCGAAAGGTAATCGAGACCCAGGTCAACCAGACGGCGGGCCGTACTCAAAAACGAATCGCAGATGTCCGTCGCCATGGGCCGCATCTCGATCGGCAAGGATGCGGGCACCCCGCGCACCCACTCAATCGCCTCGCCCAGTGTCATGGCGGCCGCCTGCGCCAGATTGATACCGCGCACCTGAGGCTGGCGCGCGGCCTCAGAAAGACGCGTGCCGCCGCAATCGCGGCACGGCCCCTCGCACAAAAAGCGTGCCACGCGCTTAAGTCCCTTGTCGTCCTTAACCTTGGCGAGCGCATTCTCGACGGTATAGACGGCGTTGTAATAGGTAAAGTCGAGCGGCGTGGCGCCCTCGCCATTCTTGGGAACGTAGAGAATGTGCTTCTTGACCGCCGGGCCATGGAACACAATATCGCGCTCGGCGGGCGTGAGCTGGTTAAACGGCACGTCGGTGCGCACGCCCATCTCGCCGGCCACCTGCTTCATCAGATCCCACATGAGCGTGCCCCAGGGAAGCACCGCACCCTCGTTGATGGTCTTTGACTCATCGGGTACCAGACTCGCCTCGTCCACCTCGCGCATGACGCCGGTGCCTCCACAGGTAGGACACGCGCCGCCGCTGTTAAAAGCAAGGTCCTCGGCACCCGGCGCATAGAACTCGTGGCCGCATGCGGGGCACGTGAGCGACAGGCCCGCGGCCACGTTAAGGCTCGGCTCCACACGCGTCCCGCAATGCGGACACACGTGATGGGCGCAGCGGCTAAAGAGCAGACGCAGGCTATTGTTGAGCTCGGTCATGGTGCCAAAAGTGGAACGCACGCCCGGCACGCTGGGGCGCTGATGCAATGCGAGCGCCGCCGGCACGTGCAGCACCTCGTCCACCTGGGCGTGCTCGGCCTGCGTCAGACGACGGCGGGTATAGGTGCTGAGCGCCTCCAGGTAACGGCGCGAGCCCTCGGCATAGAGCACCCCCAGCGCCAGCGAGCTCTTGCCCGAACCCGACACGCCGGCAATACCCACGAGCCTTCCCAGCGGAATATCGATATCGATGTCCTTGAGGTTATGGACGCGCGCACCGCGCACCTCGATAGCACTTGGCTGTTGCGACACCGTCATCGCTCCCTTTCCTGTTGATCGAATGTGACAAAGGGACAGTTCCTTTGTCACATCACTCGTGCCATAAAATACGGTCGCGAATGTACTCGCCCAGCATGGGCACGCTAAACCGGACGAGACCGTATCCAGCGGCCTCGATGACGCGCTCGCGAATCAGGCTTGCGCGATATTTACTCGCCCAGCTCTGGGTACGATCGCAGCGCTCAATGACATCCGCCATGCGCGTCGGCTTGCCCTCGTCAACCGCCATGGCCTCGATAAAGAGGCGCTGCGGACTGCGCAATCCATAATACAGGGACGCGTCGACCGCTTCGTAGAACTCAGAGATGGCATCCGCATGGCCAGCCTCGACATCGTACCTTTCAATGACCTGCGAGTTGCGCCGGACAGCAGACCGCCACATGTAATATCCCACCAGCTGAACCATATAGGGATGTCCCATGCTCTTGCGCGCTGCAAGGTCCGCCGTCCCCGCATCAACGCAAAGACCAGCACACTCGACCGTCTGGATATATGAATCGCGCACCTGGGGCAAAGAAATCGCCCCCAACGTACGCTGCTGGGCACGTCGCAAAAACGTCACGCTCGGCTCTTCGAGCAGATCGTCAACCATGCTGGGCAAGCCGGCAAAGACCAGCGCAAGACCCCGCTGGTCGCTATCGGGCAAGCCCGTGGCATCCTGATCTCCCAGCACCTGCTGATAGAGAACGGCAAGAGCCGCCAGCTCCTCGATAGATGCAGATTGCGCCTCGTCAATCGCCAACAGGATGCCCTTGCCTGGACCGAGTTTCTTGAGGCGCTCGTTGACCAGCCCTCGCAACGTCTCGCCTTTTGCCCGCGCCGCCTCAACCGACATCCGTCCAAACGATGGACCGAACTCCATTGACGTCACAACGGGTTTATTCGAGCGAAGCGCGTCGGCCAGGCGATCGCACAGGCCAAGCGAAGCGGAATCGGAGACAACCGCCCATCCGCGCTCATTGGCGAGACGTTGCAGTTCCCGCAGGAGAACCGTCTTGCCACAGCCGCGGTTTCCCGTAATGAGCATGAGCCTACCCGGCGCTCCGGCGCCGTTATCGAGTCCTTCCTCGAAATCTTCGATGACCGACTCGCGGCCGATGAGTATCGGAGGCCGCTTGCCAGCCGTGGGCTTAAAGGGATTTGGATTCATGTCGGCCTCCTCGGATTGGCAAAGGCTGGCAATAGTTATACCAACTTATACCGAGTTATACCAACAGCAGGTGACAAAGGGATTGTCCCTTTGTCACATGTGACCGAAAAATTCCGCGTCGGCGGGGCGATAGGGGCGGAAGGTGGCGGGATCGATCTTTACGTGCGCTGCGGCGGGCACGTCATACCATTTGACCGTGTAGCCGGCGCCGTGAGAGCAAAAGACCGAGTCGGGCGTGTTGGGCAGATCGGCCTCGGGCTCATAGGCGGCAGTCTCGATTACGCGCTCGGCATCATGACAGGCCGCATAACCGGCGAACTCCAGGTACAGATGCCCGCGACCACTCGTGTAGGCAGCCACCTCCAGCGCGTAATCCTGTACCTCGGATGCCGGCACGCGACCCACAAGCTTTGCCCGGTCTCCCGCCATCGTCGGCGGCTCGTACTCGGCACCCATGCGCGTGGCATCCGAGAGTGCCCGGCCCACGCACTCCCCCGGCACCTCGAGCTCAAAGCGATACCACGGCTCCAACAGTACCGCCGCGCCGGCCTCGCGCGCCTGCATCAAACCCTGGCGAATCGCGCGGTACGTGGCCTGGCGAAAATCGCCGCCCTCGGTGTGCTTGGCATGCGCACGACCGCCCGTGAACGTAATGCGCACATCGGTGATGGGCGAGCCGGTCAGCACACCCAGGTGATCGCGCTCCATGGCGTTGGTGAGCGCCAGACGTTGCCAGTTAAGATCGAGCTCGTCGGTCGAGGCCACGGTGCCAAACTGCACGCCCGAGCCCGCTGGCAACGGCTCAAGGCGCAGGTGCACCTCGGCATAGTGGCACAGTGGCTCAAAGTGGCCCACACCCTCGACCGGCTGCGAAATAGTCTCCTTATAGAGAATGCCGCCAGACTCAAACGCAACCGAAAGGCCAAAGCGGTCGGCCAACACCCGCTGCACGACCTCGAGTTGCACGGCGCCCATCAACTGCAAATGAATCTGCTCAAGATGCGTATTCCAGCTTACGCCGAGCATGGGATCTTCATCCGCCAGCTCAGTCAACGCTTTGAACACCGTATGGACGTCGTGTTCGCCCGGAAGCACCGTATAGGTGAGGACCGGCGCAATGACGGGCGCATCGCCCGCAGGCTCCGCGCCCAGGGCGTCCCCCGGACGAACGTGCGCAAGACCCGTCACGGCACAAATACCGCCAGCAGCAACTTCTTGGGCAAGCTCATACTTCTCGCCGTTATAGATGCGTACCTGATCGACCTTTTGCTCCCATGCCTCGGCACCGAAACGTCCGTCAATCATCTGCTTGGCATGCAGCGTGCCGCCGGTCACTTTAACCCAAGCCAAGCGCTCGCCGCGATCCCCGCGGCTCACGCGGTAGACGCGCGCGGCAAACTCCGGGAGCCACGCCTGTTCACGCATCAGCGCGCATATGCCATCCAGCAGCTCTTCCACGCCTTGGTCCTTGAGCGCCGAGCCGGCAAAGCAAGGAAAAAGCTTGCGCTCGGCGACCATGCGTGACAGCGTCGCGACGGAAAGCTCACCCGCCTCGAGAAACTCCTCGAGTGCTTCTTCGTCTAACGCGGCAGCGTCCTCCTGAACGGCGCCGCCCGCCAGCAGTTCGCTGGCATCCAGGCAGCCCTCGGAAAGACGTTGCCCAAGCTGTACCAGCAAAACATCGCGGCCGGGATTCTCCAAATCGATTTTGTTGATAAAGATGAACGTCGGAATGTCATAGCGCGCGAGCAGGCGCCACAGGGTTTCGGTGTGCCCCTGTACGCCATCGTTGGCGCCCACAACTAAAATCGCGTAGTCGAGCGCGCGCAGCGTGCGCTCCGCCTCGGCAGAAAAATCGACATGCCCCGGTGCATCCACGAGCATGACGTGGGTATCGCCATGGTCGAGCACGGCCTGCGACGAGAAAATCGTGATGCCGCGCTCGCGCTCGATCGCGTTAGTGTCCAGATGCGAATCGCCATCGTCCACGCGGCCGCGCTTGCGAATGCGACCCGCGTTGAATAGCATGGCCTCGGCCAACGTGGTCTTGCCGGCGTCGACATGCGCCAAGATTCCAACGACCGCTTGCTTCGACATGGCTCTCCTCTTATTGCAAGCCCGTCGCACTCGGCAACGGGCATCCTCGTTCCACACTGGATGATACAATTTACGGGCCGGCGGGCGAAGCGGGCCCTATCCCCCGACCAAGCTCATCGCCCTGCGTTGCCGCGCGGCGATTTTCGTAGGTTCGCGCCTTGCGAAAGCCGGCACCTCCCCTTTTGTCTGCCCGGACTCATCTAGGGCGATAACAACGCGAACCCCACAACAGCGAGGAGCCACCATGAAGGCATTGCTCAACGAGTTCAAGGAATTCATCAATCGCGGCAACGTTATGGACATGGCCGTCGGCGTGATTATCGGCGGCGCATTCACCGCCATCGTGTCCTCGCTGACCGATAACATCATCAACCCGCTCATCGCCGTAATTGCCGGTGGTAGCGCCACCGAGATCTCGGGGCTGGTGGTGCCGGGTACCAATATCGATTTTGGCGCCTTCATTGGCGCGTGCATCAACTTTCTGATCGTGGCGGCGATCGTCTTTGCCATCGTCAAGGCATTCAACAAGGCGCAGGAAATTGGCGACAAGCTCGCCGGCACCGCCGCCGAGCAAGCCGCGCCCAAGCCCGTCTGCCCCTATTGCCTGGAAGAGGTGCACGAGGGCGCGACCAAGTGTTGCCACTGCGGAAGCGAGCTGCCCCGGGCGTAGGCGCCTTAGAGCCAACAGCGCGCCACATCTACCGCCTCGCAAACCAACGTGGCAATCAAACATGGCCCCACCCGGGGCCATCTTCATGCGCATGGATTGTTGATACGCGTCCCCGCTCTTATGCCTCGCGCAGCCAGTCAAACGCAACACGCGGCGTGCCGTCTGACACATACACGACGCCGGCGCGCTCAAACCCCGCCTTAATACTCGCACCCTGCATGGGCAAGTTGTCCTGGTGCGTATCGATGCGCAGGTGGTCGGCACGCTCCTTGGCAAAGGCAAACATCGCGGCCGCGATACCGTGCACGGTGCCGTCGGACGCCACGCGGTGCAGTACGGCGTACGGAGTGTCGCTACGCCACTGACCGTCCTCGATGACGTCATAGCACTCGTCCGGGCCCGGTAAAAAGGCAAACGTCGCGACCACGCGACCGTCGACTTCGAACACATAGCTGCCACCGGCGGCGATATCGGCAGCCAGCTGCTCGGCAGAAGGCGTGCCCTCGGGCCACTGTGTGGCGTTGCCATGCGCGCGCATAAAGGCGCGGGCGGCGTCATAGATAGCCATGACGGCGGGAATGTCGGTATCGAGGGTTTTTCTTATCATCACGCGGCGACCTCACGTTTATTGGTATCACTTTGATTGAGCAATCATACCAGCGTTTGGAAAGGGCACGGAGCGGATGGGAAGCAAAAAGCGAGCCGCCTGGTCAAAGGCCAAAAGCGAGTTTTTGGGCGCTGCCACCGGCGGCGATATGAGCGACCTGTTTGCGCGCGAGGACGAGCGCCGCGATGCCCTGGACGCCGAGCGCGATGAAGCCTGGCGCTACAAGTCGTGCGAGCGCAAAAACCGTTACGACACACGCGCCGAGGCCGAGGCCGTTATGGCCGACTGCGAAAACCGCGGGCGGCGCGGCCTTGCCTGCTACAAATGCGAATACTGCGGCGGATGGCATCTGACGTCGCACCCCTGGAAATAGGTCCCGCAACGGCGGGGCGCTGGCGGAGCGCCGGCATCGCACGCAGGCTACGGGCGCGGCGGCACTAAAACATCGTAGCGAACGGCCTTGCCCGCCAGCTGATAGCTCGGCTTAACGCCGGCAAGCAGCGGCCCCTTCACCGGACGCTTGATAACGACCTTGCGCGGCCGCACCGCAAGCGCGGCTTCGATCAGTGCCCCTTCATCGGCGCACGGCTGTTCCAGATGGTGCAAGAGTTGGAACTTCTTTTTCACCGCCGCGCTCTTGGTGCGCTCGGGAAACATGGGGTCCAGATACACCACGTCGGGAGTCGCGAGCTCGCCCTGCCCGATCAGCTCAGCTACATGGCGAAGGCCGGCGATGCTGTCCTCGCCCGCATGCAAGCGCATGCGCGACACGATAGCCGCAAGCGCCGAATCATCTGCCGCGCGATCCAAGGCATCCTTGAGAAGCGCCGCGATCACGCAATCCTGTTCATACAGATTGACGGTAAAGCCCGCGGCCGCCAGCAGCAGCGAGTCCTCGCCAAAGCCTGCCGTGGCATCAATCGCCCATGGTTGCTCGATGCCTTTTGTGCGCGCAGCCTTCACCAGCAGCTCCTGCTGCAGACGACCCTGCTTGAGCCGCGGAAGCATGCGGCCAAAATCGGCACGCAGCTCCATCGTGCCGTCGGTGAGCGTGAGGCCCTCGGACTTCCCGGTCAGCTCAAGCCCCGCGGCCCGAGCAACAGAAAAGGGATCGACGACGCCCATGGACACTCCTTAACAAGCAAAACGAATACGTGAGCGCCGTTTATGCCAGCACCCAACCGTCCGTTATTGTCCCACATGCGACATGGTCCACAGCATCCCAATGCAAAGCACCGCCATCAATCCCGTGCACACGGCAGCGATCACGGAATCGCCCATACGCCTTCCTAACGAACGCGGCTCGCGCACTTGCTTGGCCCCGTACATCATGGCCCCTCCTTCGGTCCAGCTCTTGCCATGGCCCCATCATCGCAGCGCCGCGCATACGCTGCCATCGATTTTGCTTACGCCCAGCTTTCCTTTTTGAAAGGTTGGGCCGCACAGGCAAGAGTCGCTTTCAGGCGCATGCATCGCCGCGTTGAACTACAATGTGCTTCACCATATGTGCAGCACAAAGGGTGCGCCAGGTTGGCGTACTCGTATCGAAAGGACCAGCCATGAGCTTCACTCGCAAGACTCTCAAAATCCTTGCCCTGATTTATTTTGTTCTGGGCATCGCCAGTCTCGTCATTGGAATCGCCGGCATCGCGACCGGCAAGCTCGAGTCCACCTACGGATCGAACGCCATGCTCGCCGCGGCCGTGATTATCGCCAAGGGCCTCATCGATCTCGCCGCAGGCGTTGCGGGCATCAAGGGTGCCAACAAGCCTTCGCAGGTTGACGGCGCGTTTAAGCTCGGTATCGTTGCTGCAGTCGCCACGCTTGCCCAGGCGGTGCTCACGCTTCCCGCGTTTGGCGGCGACGCCATAAACTATGGCGCCTTTGTCATCGTGGTGTACGACCTGTTCTTTGTTCAGCAGGCACACGACGTTAAGGCCGAGAACAAGGATCGTCTGTAGGCACCTGCCCCCACAGCTCCCTGCAGCCAAGCAACTAAAAAGGGCCGATCGCGCATCTCCGCGGTCGGCCCTTTACGTTTGCCCAGATAAAACCTGCCAAAATAAACCTGTCCCTTTTTGGTAGGTTAGTGGCGGTACTCGGCGATGATAAAGTCGATATCGGTCTGAAGGGTATCGAGGTTTGCCAGGCGCTCTTTGTCGGCGGGGCGCGTGCGGTAGTAGTAGGGCGTCATCTGGAACACCGCCTCGATGTCAGCCTGGGTCTGGAGGGTGATGGAAGCTGTCACCCGCTGCGTTCCGACCAGTTTAAGCTCGGTGGTCTGTGGCAGCTTTTCGTCGTTGAGATATGGCGTGTCGTAGAGCACCTCCTTGAGGCCAAACAGATGCCGAGCACCCGGCACCACGGCGTAGAGCGAACCCTCGGGCGCCAGCACGCGGGCAAACTCACGCTCGTTAAAGGGAGCGAAGAGCTCGGTCACCATATCGAAGGCGCCGTCCGCCACGGGGATGTCCTTCATGTTGGCCACGAAGTAGGTCGCATCGCCGCGCTTGGCAGCCAGGCGCACCATCTCCTTGCCCAAGTCGAACCCGTAAGCATCTACGCCCGATACCGCGCCCATGGCGCTGGTGTAGTAGCCCTCGCCACAGCAAATGTCGAGCAAGGTCATAGGACCGTTCGCAGACGCAGCACGCCCAGTCGCCCGCTCGCGCACCAGCTCGACCATTGCGTCGCGCAACGGCGCGTAGTATCCACGGTTCAGAAAGTCACGACGGCTGCGCGCTTGCGACTTGGGATCGCCCATGGAGTCGCCGCTCTTGGACGAGCGCAGCAGATATAGATAGCCCTCGCGCGCACGGTCAAACCGGTGTCCGCCCGCGCATGCAGCACCGCGCTCGTCGTCCACCAACGGTTCATGGCAAACGGGACACAACAACATGGCAACTCCTTAGCGCGAACAACACAACGCCCACCATTGTCGCACGCCTTCCCCACCTAGTCATAGAAGAGACAAGGAGTGTCCCCAGCTGCCGGCAGAAAAGGAACGTCCCTAAGTGCCGGCTGGCTGCATTAGGAGTATCATCGTCTGCGCAAATAAGCACGAAAGAGCATATTAGAGATTGAGAGCGTATGGCAGACACCGCATCTAAGCACATTGACATGACTACCGGCTCGCTGTGGCGCAATATTCCCCTGTTCGCCTTCCCCGTAGCCGCCACGAGCATCTTGGAGCAGCTGTCGAACCTCATCGCCACGGTCATCATCGGTAACTTCTCGGGCGACCAGGGAACCCTCGCCATGGCGGCGGTCGGCTCCAATGTTCCGCTTACCAGTCTTATGCTCAACCTTTTTATTGGCATGTCGCTTGGCTCCAACGTGGTCATCGCCAACGCTATCGGCCGCAATGATCAGAACATGGTCAAACGCGCCGTCCATACCTCGATTTTAATGGCGCTCGTGGGCTTTGTCGTCATCGCACTGGGCGAGATCTTTGCCGAGCCCATGCTCGCTGCGCTCAACGTGCCTGCCGAGACCATGCCGCTCGCTTCGCTCTACCTGCGCGTCTTTTTGCTCAGCATGCCCTCGATCTTGCTCTACAACTTTGAGGCCGCGATCTTCCGCTCCGTCGGCATCACCCGCATGCCGCTGCAGGCGCTCGCCGTGTCCACCGTCCTCAACATTGGCCTGGACCTCATCTTTGTCCCCGTGCTCCACTGGGGCGTCGCGGGCGTCGCCATCGCCACCGCCATCGCCTACACCGTCAGCGCCGCCACACTCTTTGTCCACCTGCTCAAGACCGACTCCGTCGTCCGCGTCACCCCACGCGACTTAGGCTTAGACCCCGTCGCCCTCAAGCGCATCGTCAAGATCGGCCTGCCCGCCGGCATCCAAAGCGCTGTCTTTGCCGTCGCCAACATCATCATCCAGTCCGCCATCAACAGCTTGGGCACCGAGGTCATGGCGGCATCAAGCGCCGCCATGAGCTTGGAGTACGTGTGCTACAACCTGCTCAACAGCTTTAGCCAGGCTTGCACCACCTTTGTGGGACAAAACCACGGTGCCCGCCAAATCGACCGCTGCACCAAGACGCTCAAGGTCTGCCTGATCGAAGGCGGTATCGTTGCACTCACCACGATTATCGTTATCGTCGGTCTGGGGCGCGAGATCCTATCGCTCTTTAACAGCGACCCCAACATCGTCTCGATCGGCTACATCCGCGTGTGTTCGATCTTCCCTGCCTACGCCTTTAGCATGTTCTACGAAAACATGTCCGGCTACCTGCGCGGCTTTGGCATCTCGCTCATGCCCGCCCTCATCACCATGATCTGCGTCTGCGGTATTCGCTTCTATTGGGTATTCTGCGTGTTCCCGCATTTCCGCACCTTTGCGAACATCATGATGGTCTACCCCATCAGCCTGGGCACCACGGCGTTCTTTATGGTCGTGGCGGTACTACTCTGCCACCCGGCACGCACCTATCGCGCCGCCCAAGCCAAAGCGACAGCCCGCTAAACACCGCACTCAACGCCATGCCAGTCATTAATTGACAATATGCGAGCTCATATAGTCGATAAAGTGCCTCGTGGCGATAGGCATGGTGTCCCAGCTGCGCCAGGCTGCCACTACGTCACGCGAGGGAGCGTGCACGATGGGACGCACATGAATATCGGCTTGCATGCCCTCTACAGTACGACGGTAGAGCATGCTCACGCCCAGGCCCTCCTCCACCATCGCCATGATGGTGTAGTCGTCGGTCACCTCACTCGTCACGTGCGGCGACAGCCCATGCGCCGCGAATGCATCGAGCACCAGGCTCTGTTCGCCCTCATCCAGCAGCACAAACGGCTCGGACGCCAGGTCGACGAGTGTCACCTTTTCCTTTGCCGTCAGCGGATGCTCGGCCGGCAACAATGCTACCAACTCGTCGTGATAGACCACGCGCTTCTCGAGCCCAGCTGTAAATCCGCGCGCCGTAAAACAAAAATCAACCACGCCATCGTGTACCCATTGAGCGTTGCGCGTGTAATCGCCCTGCTTGAGAGTAAAGCGTACGCCCGGGTGCAGCGCACCAAAGTCGCGGATCACGCGTGGCAACACGGTACGACTCACGTTGGTAAATGTCGCAATGCGAATATCAGTCGAGGAGAGCCCCAGCAGCTCCTGGCGCTTACCCTCGAGCTCGGCCTCAGCGGTCACAATCTGGCGCAGGAACGGCAGATATTGTTTACCGTCGCGCGTAAGCGAAACGCCCTGCTTACCGCGCTCGATAAGCGTGGTACCCAGCTCGCGCTCGAGTGCCTTGACGGCCTGGCTCACCGCACTTTGTGTATAGCCCAGTTCGTCCGCCGCGCCCTTAAGACTGCCGCAATCGACCACCATACAAACAATCTGATACCGCGATGCCATCGTGCCTCCACATCGATGTAGCCGTAAAACGTTTTGCCAGGGCTTTTTCTGCCAACATTAGTATTTCTTAATCATACTGAAGATACATTCGCTTTACTACATCCAAATCTGGGAGCAGAATCCCTTTTACGAAATCGTTCTGTAACAAAAGGAGCCCCATGGATCGCAAAAAAGCAATCGCGCTCTCATTTTCCGTTCCCGTCGCATGGGGCTTTTCGTATCCCCTCATGAAGATTGGCATGGACAGCATGAACGCCACGAGCATCGTCGCGCTACGCTGCATCATCGCCTTTGTGGCCTGCCTGCTGCTCTTCCACAAACGCGCGTTCCGCATCAACCGCGACCTTATGGTTCGCGCCGCTATCATCGGCGCCATCATGGCAACCGAGCTCACCTGCATGTGCCTGGGCTCCAGCCTCACCTCTGCCTCCACTGCCGGCTTTTTGCAGAGCCTGACGGTCGTAATCGTGCCGTTTGCCAACGCCGCCCTGCTGCGCCGCGCCCCCGAGCGCAAAGTGCTCGTCGGCACCGCCATCGTCACCTGCGGTATGTTGCTGCTCTCGGGCGCCGACTTCACTAGCCTGAACCCGGGCGCGCTCATCATGCTGCTCTCCGCCTTTGTCTACGCCGGACACATCATTGTCGCCAAGCGGTTTGTCGAAGAAGTCGATCCGCTGTCCCTGGGCGTTTGGCAGCTGGGCTTTGGCGGCCTGTTCTCGGGCATTGCCGCATGCGTCTTTGGCGGTTTCACACTTCCCAGTACGCCCAGCGAGATCGTGGTCGTCGTTGCCCTCGCGCTCATCTGCTCTGCCTACGGCTTTATCACCCAAACGCTCGTGCAGCCCCACGTGCCCGCCGAGACCACCGGCTTTGCCTTCTCGCTCGAGCCGGTCTGCTCCGCTGTCTTCTCGTTCTTCCTGGTCGGCGAGGTCCTGAGCCTCATCGCCTTCCTGGGTGCAGCTCTCATCCTCACCGGCGTCATGGTGGCAACCGTCGAGCTTCCGCGCCTCCGCGCACATGGACAGGCTCGCATGGCAGGAGCGCCCGAGCACGTCTCGTAGACCCCGCTCTTCATACAGCCGTGGCATAAAGGCAACCGGTGCGCCTTTACAATAGATGCAAACAGAGCATCTGACGTAAAGGAGCCCCATGGACGCCGCAACCCGCGACCGCAACATAGCAACTTGGTTGGGCGATGCACCGCAGCCGGTACGTGACACTACGAACCAGCTGCTCGAGCGCATCGCCCTTTTGCGTGCCGAGCAGACTATCTACCCGGCACAAGACGACATCCTCAATGCTCTCGCCTACACGCCGGCCGACCAGGTCAAGGTTGTCATCTTGGGTCAGGACCCCTATCACGGACCCAACCAGGCAATGGGGCTGTCGTTCTCGGTCCCCGCGACGCAAACCAAGTTGCCGCCGAGCCTGCGCAACATCTATAAGGAACTCAAAGCCGATCTGGGTTGCCCCATTCCCGCCACGGGAGACCTAACCCCATGGGCACAACAGGGCGTCCTGCTCCTCAACACTACGCTCACCGTGCGCGAGCATGCCGCGAACTCGCACGCCAAACTGGGCTGGAGCACGCTCACCGACTACGTTATCGAACGCTGCTGCCAGCTGCCCCAACCGGTAGTCTTTTTGGCATGGGGTCGCTTTGCCCAGCAGATGGTCGAAGGCAAGCTCGTCGCAACTGGTGCGGGCAAGGCAACCGGCAAGTTCTGCCTGGCCTCCACGCACCCCTCGCCGCTTTCGGCCAACCGTGCCACGGCAGAACTCCCCGCTTTTATGGGGTCGCGCCCCTTCTCCGCTGCCAATCGGCTACTCGAACAGCACGGCTCGACCCCCGTCAACTGGACTTGCCTCGGCTAAAAATCGATACATCAAAAACGCGCCCGACAGCTTTCCATCGGGCGCGTTTCCTATTCGGGCCAAATAAATTGTGTGCGGCCGGCCTCGCCGCCATCGATCAGCAGGCTCTGCCCGGTCATAAACCGGTTGGTCACGCCCACAAAGTAGATCCACTCGGCGATCTCTTGGGCGGTGGCCCAGCGCTTAAGCGGCGTGAGCTCCATAATCTGGTTCCACAGGCGCTCGTCTTCCATCACGCAACGGTTGAGCGGCGTGATAACGCCGCCCGGGTCCACACTGTTGGCGATGGCCTGCGGTGCCAGGCGGTTTGCAAGGTTCTTGGTGTAGGCGATAACGCCGCCCTTGCTGGCGGCATAGGCGGGAAACTCCGATCCCGTATGCCCGCTCGCCGACCCCACATTGACCACGGATTTGATAGTCGGCGCCGGCTTGGCGGCAAGCCCCTCTCCCACAAAGGCGTAGCGCTCGGTCACGCTGATGGTGCCACGCAGGTTGGCGGCAATGTCATCGGCCGAATCCTGTACACCGGCAACGTTCACGATTACCTGAGGCTCAAGGTCGCCTGGAAACGAGTTAGGCTCGCGTACATCAACGATCAGATGGCGGTAGCACTCGTGTTCGATTGCCGCTGGCAGCAGATCAAAGCCCACGACCTCGTGGCCCTCGTCCAAAAAGCGTTGCACGCATGCGGCTCCGATACCGCCCGAAGCGCCCGTGATCAAAACCCGCATACTTGCTCCTTAGGCGGTTGCGTGACGCTCGAGGTACTCGGCGCCCACGTTCTCGCGCTCCCAGCCACGCACGACCTTGTAGCCCACGGGGCTCAGGAAGACCTCGCACAGCAGCTCGGCAACAGCGCCGGTCAGCGAGCACATAAGGACCTGCACCCAGGTCCAACCAAAGAACGTATGGCTCACCACAATGGCAAAGACCAGGTTGTCGATAAACTGGCCAACACCCGTGGACACATAGGAACGGAAGGCGAAGCTCGCAAAGTTATTCTTTTTGAGCATACGGCCGAGCGACTGGTTGAGCGTGGAATTAACCACGGCAGAAACGAGCATTGCCAGCGAAGAGCCCAGCACCACGTACCAGGTGCCGCCAATGGTGGCGTTAAGGGCGCTGTTGACCTCGATCATACCCGTGTCGTAGTAGGCGCCCCACATGCCGGGCGTGAGCGAGCATGCCCAAAAGCACAGGCTCACGGCCAGGTTGACCAGCAGCGCGAGGATAGAGATTTTGATGGATGCCTTGGCGCCAAAGCGCTTGCAGATCATGTCCTGGCACAAAAACGAAACCCAGCTCACCACAAAGCCGCAATCGAGTGCCAGATACGGCAGGCTGATGAGCTCTTTGTTGGCCAGCAGGTTCATCATGATGACGCTCACGAAAAACAGCGAAACCGTTGCCGCGGGAATGCTCCGCAACAGGACCTTGTAGTCCTCCATGACCTTCTTGATCATTATGTACTCCTTTGGTTTTAGGTTTAACGAGCAGGATATCGGACCCGAACTGCTCGGACGCCCCGGTCTTGAGACGACGGTGGGTATGATAGCCGCTCACACGGCATCAGGCAAGTAAATGGCGCGGCAGCCCCACAGGGCCACCGCGCCGATGCGTTAAAAGGCCACGTTGCCAAACTCCGACAGGACAAGGTCGGGGTTGTGGTCAGTTGCCCAATCCACGTTCCACGGGCTCGTGAACAGCAGTAGCTTACCGCCGCGCATGTCCTCGACGCGCAGGGTGTCGCGCGTGAGCGAAAGAGCCGGAATGTCAATGGTATCGGGGTCGTTCTGGATCCAGCGAATGTCCGTATAGGGCAGCGGCTGGCGACGAACCTCAACACGGTACTCGGCCTTAAGACGGCGCTCGAGCACCTCAAACTGCAGCACGCCGACCACGCCCACGATGACGCTCTCCATGCCGGCGCCCAGCTCGCGGAAGATCTGAATGGCACCCTCCTGGGCAAGTTCCTCCATACCCTTGACGAACTGTTTGCGCTTGAGCGTGTCGACCTGCGTAATGCGGGCAAACATCTCGGGGGCAAACGTCGGGATCTGTGGATACTGCACGTGGCGCTTGCCGGAGCACACGGTGTCGCCGATGCTAAAGATACCCGGGTCGAACAGGCCAACGATATCGCCCGCGTACGCCTCGTCCACGATGGCGCGGTCATCGGCCATCATCGACGTGCCCGTGGCAAGCTTGAGCTTGCGGTTGCCCTGCACGTGGAAGGCGTCCATGCCACGCTCGAACTTGCCCGAGCAAATGCGCACAAAGGCAATGCGGTCGCGGTGGTTCTTGTCCATATTGGCCTGGATCTTAAACACAAAGCCGCTAAAGTCATCGCGGCAGGGATCGACCGGCTCGCTGGTGAGCGTATCGGTATAGGCGCGCGGCGTCGGGGCCAGACGCAGGAACTCCTTGAGGAAGGGCTCCACGCCAAAGTTGGTGAGCGCCGAGCCAAAGAACGCCGGGCTCAGCTTGCCGCAGGCCACGGCATCCAAGTCGAGCTCGTCGCCGGCACCATCGAGCAGCTCGATGTCGTCCATCAGGTTCTTATGGTTCTCCTCGCCGATGAGCTCATCCATGGAAGGATCGCCCAGCTCGGCCTCGACCTCGGCGACCTTTTTGGTGGCGTTGGCGTGGCCGTCGCCCTCAAAGGCGATAACGCGACGGGTCTGGCGGTCGAACACGCCGCGGAAATTGCGACCGCTGCCGATCGGCCAGTTCATGGGATACGTATTGATACCCAGGACGTTCTCGATCTCTTCCATGAGCTCAAACGGATCGCGAGCCTCGTGGTCGAGCTTGTTCACAAAGGTGAAGATGGGAATGTGGCGCAGCGTACAGACCTTAAAGAGCTTTTTGGTCTGGGCCTCGACGCCCTTAGCGCCGTCGATGACCATGACTGCGGCGTCGGCGGCCATAAGGGTACGGTAGGTATCCTCCGAGAAGTCCTGGTGGCCGGGGGTATCGAGGATGTTGACGCAGGCGCCATTATAGGTGAACTGCAGCACCGAGGAGGTAACGGAAATGCCGCGCTCCTTCTCGATGTCCATCCAGTCCGAGACGGCGTGCTTGGCCGAGCTCTTGCCCTTGACCGAGCCGGCAGTCTGGATGCTGCCGGTATAGAGCAGCAGCTTCTCGGTAAGCGTGGTCTTACCGGCGTCCGGGTGGCTGATGATCGCGAATGTGCGGCGCGACGAGATTTCATCCGACAGGCTTGCCATGCGGATCCTTTCTTGCATTGAGTGCATTACGTCGATGTAACCGCATTATTGTAGCCGCGAAATCCCGATCTAGGGCGCCTATCAGGACAAATTCATCAGTCAGGGCCCGGGCAGCCGGCCCAATCCGAATTTGTCTCTTGCGTAACTGTGCATAGTGTATATATACTGTGCTTACCGGTTATATACACGTGTAGCCCAACAGCTAAGGAGCCGCTGTGGACATCATCCTATCCAATTCGAGCGACAAGCCCATCTACGAACAGATATCCTCGCAGGTCAAAGCTCAGATCCTTTCGGGCACGCTCGCTGCGGGAGCCAAACTCCCCAGCATCCGTGCACTCGCGAGCGATCTTGGCGTGAGTGTCATCACCACCAAGCGCGCCTACGCCGACCTGGAGCAGCTCGGGTTTATCTGCACCGTGCAGGGCAAGGGCTGTTTTGTCGCCGAGGGCAACCAGGAGCTCTTGCGCGAAAACCAGCTCTGCCATATCGAAGAGCTGCTTGCGAAAGCGGCGAACCAAGCCGAAGCCTTGGGCGTCACGCGCGACAAACTGCACGAGATGCTCGACCTCATAGCCCCCGAAACCATGCAGTAGCCATCTGCAAGAAAGGCTATACCATGCAAAATTTGCTAGAACTCAAAGGTGTATCGCGCCGCGTGAGCGACCGTTTTTCGTTGCGCGACGTCACGCTTGCTGTGGAGCCCGGCCAAATTGTCGGCTTTGTGGGAGCAAACGGTGCCGGCAAGACAACGACGATTCGAGCCGCACTCGGGCTTATAAAGCTCGATGCCGGCGAGGTACACCTGTTTGGGCAGCGCCATGGCGCCGACACGCCCGATGAATCGCAAAGCCATCTGCGCTCCCGCGTCGGTCTTGTCCTGGACACATGCCCCTTCCCCTCCACGCTCAAGGTGGGCCAGATCGAGAGGCTCGTAGGCCCGGCATATCCCACGTGGAGCTGCGAAACGTTCGCCGGATTCATCGACCGATTTGGCCTCGATCCCAAGACAAAGGTCAAGGACCTCTCCCGCGGCATGGGCATGAAGCTGCAGCTCGCCTGTGCGCTCAGCCACAATGCCAAGCTGCTCGTTTTGGACGAAGCCACCGCAGGCCTTGATCCCATGGCGCGCGAGGAACTGCTCGACGAGTTGCTTGCCTTTGTCGCCAACGGCCAGCACAGCGTGCTGCTCTCGAGCCACATTACATCCGACCTCGATCGCACTGCCGACCGCGTCATCTGCATCGATAACGGCTCGATTATGTTTGACCTGCCGCGCGAGGACATTACCGACCGAGCCGGCATCGCCCACTGCACCCAAGCACAGGCGTCCGAGCTCATGGCTTGCGTCGAAGGCGCCCGTGCCGCCCACCACGCCTATAGCGTGGACGTGCTCGTGCCCAACCGTCGCGATGCGCTCGAGGCCTTCCCCGAGATTCCCTGCGACCGGGCAACCATTGATGACTATCTTCGCCTCATGCTGAAAGGAGCTTCGAAATGAAACGCGCCTTTATGTCTGAGCTCGCCATCGTCCGCACGCTTGTCCCGAGCATTGCGGGAGTCGGCCTGTTCATCTTCGTCGTGCTGACCCTCGCCAACGCATCGGATGGCGATTCTGGTATGAGCGCCGGCGCCTGCGCGGTCAGTGCCATGTCGCCCATCGTGGTCATGAACTCGCTGGCCGGCTACGACAATCAAAACGGATGGGAGCGCTATCGGGCAACGCTGCCCATCTCGCGCATAGACATCATCTGTGCACGCTACCTGAGCATCATTGTCTTCTCGGCCGTCATGGCGTGCGCCGCCGCGCTTCTGGGCATCGTCTCTATCCCGCTCTTCAACAGCGCGGGCATGCCCTCGACGGGACAAACCGTCTTTGAGACCACAATAGCCTCCGCCGCATCGATGCTCATCTCCCTCATGATGGTGTTTCTGGCACAGCCGCTGTTCTTTCGATTTGGACACATGGAGGCGCTGCGCTTTTCCGTCGGCCTGTTCGCCCTGCTCGGATGCCTTGCCATGGCCACGCTGAGCTCCTCCAACCCCATCAGCAACTGGCTCATGTCGATTGCCGGAGCGAATCCCGATCCTGCCGTCCTCGGCTGCCTGTGTGCGGGCATCGCGGTATTGGCCCTCGTGCTATGTGCACTTAGCTGCATCGTCAGCACCAAGGTCTACCGGGCACGCGACCTGTAGGCGGGCGAATCTCGACCCACGCAGGTCGCAATCGGCCACAATCGCGCCCCTCAAATCCGTGACAAATGGCATATCCCCGGCCCGTGCGCAACGTTCTATAATCAAAACGTCACGGGCCTCGGCCCAATTTCGATCATCCAAGGGGATGTCTTTTTGGTCATTGTTCTTTAGGGAACGGTCAATCGCATACAAATTGAAAACGGCCGTCTTGCGGCCGTGGTTTGTTGCGCCGTTCCGCCTCCGTCATCTGCCACATATGCACCTGATAGGAAAGAACAATGAACTCTGCGAAATCTCAATCCTTCCCAAAAGCCACCAGCTTCGACGCGGCACTCGTACGCTCTAAGATTATGGGGCCGAACCCCCTCAAGCTCTGCGAAGAGCTCCTTTGCGGTGCGAATATCCCACGCGGCGCCCGCGTCTGCGACCTTGGGTCGGGCACCGGTATCACCAGCGCCCTGCTTGCCCGCGAATACGGGTTTGACACCTACGCCGTCGACCTGTGGAGCGACCCCGTCGAAAACCGCACGTTCTTTGATTCGCTCGGCATTCCCCGCAACGTTATTCACCCTGTCAAGGCGGACGCCTCACAGGGTCTACCGTTTGAGCACGACTTTTTTGATGCGGTCGTGAGCATCGACTCGTACAACTACTACGGTCGCGATCCACATTACCTGGGCGAGCGCTTACTCCCCTACGTAAAGCAAGGCGGGATGCTCTACTTAAGCATCCCGGGCATGGTTCGCGACTGCCACGACAACCTGCCCGTTTGCCTGCTCAAATCCTGGACACCCGAGCAGCTCGACTATATGCATGACATAGCCTGGTGGCGCGCCATGATCGAGCCGACCCCCGGCGTCGAGATTGTCTCGATGCAGCCCATGCTCTGCACAGACGAAGCATGGGAAGACTGGCTCGCCTGCGACAACGAATATGCAGCAGGCGACCGCGCCGCCGTTGAAGCCGGCGCGCTCGAATACCTCAACACCATCGCCATCATGCTGAGGAAGCTCTAAACAATAGCCGCGCGAGCCGTAAACAAACGGCCTCGCGCGGCTTCTTTAAAACGAGTTCTAAACAAACGCAAAGCGCAATACGCTACTTGCGCAGCGGCTTGGGCAGCGGAATGCCTGCCGCGATGACGGCGGCGATGATCATGCAGACGATGCCCTTGAGCGGGAAGCACATGAGCAGCAGGCCCACGACCATGACGGGCTGACGCATGACGGCACCCATCGTCGAGGCGGTACAGACGGCGACGCAAAAGACCGGATCGGCGCCCGTAAGGACGGCAAGGCCGTAGCCCAGGCTCACGCCCGAGAAGATAACGGGGAAGAAGTGACCGCCGCGCCAGCCCAGGTTGATGAGGGCGGGCGTCAGCATGGCCTTAACAAGGCCGGTCGCGATAAGCATGCCGGCGGGAATGGTGAGGTAGGTCTCCATAAGTACGTCGGCCTGGGTCTCACCGGCAAACATGGTGTAGGGCAGGACCGTGCCGCAGATAGCGAGCGCCAAACCGGCCAGCATGGCCTTGACGACAGGGCGCTCCCCTATGGCGTGGGCCAACGCCTCGCTCGCGTGCTCCGAGACAAAGTACAGCCAGCCACAGGCCGTGCCGACGAGCGCCAGGGGAATAAGCCAAGCAAGCTCGAGGTTGCCCACCTGCGCGGCCTCGAACCTCGGCATACCCATGCCGCCGCCCACAAGCTGGCCAAGCAGCAGGTAGGTGCCCAGACCGCCAGCGATCGCGATACCGTAGACCACGGTCTTTTGCGCCTTGGGAAGCTTGATGGTGATCTCGTCAGACGCGGACTCATCGTCATTGGCACCCTGACCGTCAGCACTTCCGGCGAGCGGCGCCACAAAGCCAAACACGGGCGCGGTAAAGAGCGCCGTCAGGGCAGCCTGGGTGCCCAGCAGCGTGAGCTCCCTAAACTCAGCTCCAAAGCGACGCATGCGATCGCCGACCCAGCTGCACAGTCCCGCGATAACGCCGGTCAGGCCGGCCTCCGGTCCAATACTTCCGCCAAACAGCAACGGCAGCAGCGCCGCGAGCGAAAGCTTGCCCAGATTGTCGTACGGGTAGCGACCGTCTTGCTTGACCTTGGTCATGACCTGGTTGAGGTCGTCGGTCTTGGCGCCCGTCATCTTTTCGTACAGACCGATCAGCAGGCCGCCCAGCAGGCAGACAAAAAACGGGTACGGCAAAAAGCCGAACGGACCGCTGGCGAGTTCGGGCGAAGAGACACCCAGCATATGCGGGACCTCGGTCCACAAATAATCAATGCCGCGCTCCATCGCAAAGAAGAATAGCCAGACTGCAGCACCCGCGAGTGCACCGGTCACGGCAACGCTGACCAAAAACAGCGCGCGGTTTGTGGGTTTGGCAAGGTTATCCACCGGGTCCTCCCGCGGTCAAAGTCGACATAGATACATTTTATTGTAGAGCGCGCGTTGCCCGAACGAGCCAACCACCTGCGCCGCAAACGGCACCATTGGGAGTCATAGTGGGGCAGGCTCAAGACTTATCCGTTGATAATCGAGGCAATCTCACGCAAATCGTCGGCGAAGTAGATGCCGAGCTGGCGCCTCGGGCTCGATAAGCCCTTATCAATCATGTGTCCGAGCAGCGCCTTGAGATCGTTGTAGTAACCGTCCAAGTTGTACAGAATACACGGCGCGCTCAGGTGCCCCAACGACACCGCGGACATGACCTCGGCAATCTCCTCGAGCGTACCCGTCCCGCCGGGAAAGGCAATGAAGGCATCACCAAGCTCGATCATCTTGGCTTTACGCTCGGCCATATCGCTCGTCACGATGAGGTCGTCGATTCCGTCGTGCTGAAACTCGGCCTCGATAAAAAAGCTCGGCTCCACGCCCGTCACATGTCCGCCAGCATCGAGCACGCTATCGGCGAGCGCGCCCATCAGGCCCGATTTGGACCCGCCGTATACCAGCGCGTGGCCGTTGGTGCCAATCCAGTTGCCCAGCTCCTGTACCGCAGGTAGAAACGCCGGGTCATTACCGACGCTGGCACCCAGATACACGGTGATATTCATTTCAGTCCCCCTCGTCGTGACGCGCGTCGCCCGTTCTAGCGTTGGCGTCGGCGATATTCGCGCACACGGCGCGACAGGTCGGCGAGCTCGTCACGATCGAGCTCTTCCAAATGCTCAAGATCGTCCATAAAGCGCGCCATGGTGTCCTTTTGACGCATCTTGATAAGCGTGTTGCAGTAGTTCACCGCCACGCCCGTGAGCATGGCGATGTAGAAGATGCTGATGACGCTCAAAACGACGGTGATAGCGCGGGCAACCGGCGTCTCGGCCGGGATATCACCGAAGCCGATCGTCGATACGGTCTCAAAGCTAAACCAGAGGCCGTCGCCAAACGTGAGGGTCGTGGGCTCGGACAGCCAGACGGCCGTCGAGCACAGCAGATAGAAGACGAGAAACAGGCCCGTGATACGTGCAAAGCCAGCCTGGCGCAACACGTCGGCAAGCGTCCTCAACTTGTTCATCGCGACCCCTTTTCCCAGACGCCCAATCACATTCGCTCGGTATTGTCCCACATCCGGCACTTGGGGACGTTCCTTTTGTGCCGGCAGAAAGTAGTCATTGGGGACGTTCTTAAATGACTAGTCAAACAAGAACGTCCCCAATGACTAGTCGCCAGTGCCGGGCGGGACCGTTTAGCGGTGCAGCTGCCGACTGGGCAGGCTGAGCTGGTATCCTTATGCGGTAATGTCTCGATTCGTTAGGATTGCATGTGAGAGCTTCCGCTGTCCTTCGTTCAGTTATATATCGCACCTTGGCCGTCGCGCTTGCCGTGCTCGCCGTACTGAGCACCATCATGCCCGCCCCCGCCTATGCCGCCAATACCGATCAGCAGGTCAAAACGGTCCGCGTTGGTTGGCTCGTCAACAACGAGGGCTTCCAGGATGGCACCCCCGGCGAGCGTCTCTCGGGATGGGGTTACGAGTACCTCCAGACCCTGTCGTACTACACGCCCGGCTGGCGGTACGAATACGTCTCCGGCACCTTCACCGAGCTTATGGACATGCTCGAGACGGGCGAGATCGACCTCATGTCCAACATCTCCTACTCCGAGGAACGCGCCCAAAAGCTGCTCTTTTCCTCGAACCCCGAGGGCACTGAGCGCTACTACATCTACGCCAAGCCCGAGCGCGACGATCTGGCCAAGGGTGACCCCCAAGCGCTCCAAGGCCTTACCATCGGCTGCAACCCCGGCGTTATGCAAACCTTCGTTGGCCAGCAGTGGCTCACCAACGAAGGAATCGCCTGTACATACAGGGAGTATGACGGAAACTCCGTTCTCTTTGACGCGCTCGCAAACAACGAGGTCGATGCCATCATCATGAACGACACGACCTCGTCGCCCAGCGCCTCCCCCATGTTCTACATTGGTTCGAGCGACTACTACTTTGCCGTCCCCAAAAGCCGCTCCGACCTGATGGACGACATCAATGCCGCCATGACGGCAATCGCCCGCGTCAACCCACGCTATATCGACGAAGTCAAATCTAACTACTCGGCCCAAAACAGCGGTTCATCATCGCTCAACGGCCCCGAACGTTCCTGGCTCAAAGCAAACAACAACACCATCACGCTCGGCTACATTACGGGCAAACTCCCCTACTGTAACGAAGACGAAGACGGCGAAATGGAAGGTTCGCTCGCATCGCTTGCGACGACGCTGCACGATAAATTTGGCATTACGGTCAAAACCGTCGCCTTTGATAGCTACAAGATGATGTCAAAGGCCCTGTCAAAGGGAAGCATAGACGTTGCGCTGCCGGTATACCGAGATTACTGGTTTGCCGAGCAAACAGGCGTTGTGCAGTCGGTATCGTTGGGGACCATGTCCCTCACCGCCATCCACACCGGCAGCAACCTGAACAAAGACCTTCAGAACATCGCCTGTACCAAATCATCGTTTGTCAACAAAAATGCACTTGGAAGTCTATTCCCCACAGCGACCGTGACCGAATACCAATCCGACGATGAAGCGTTCGACGCCCTCAGGAAGAGAGCGGCACACTGCATCGTCGCTCCCAGTTCACGCGTAAAAACCATCGGCGACCGTTATGACCTCGAGGACTGCGAGACGGTCGAGCTCCCTGACACCTGTGAGCTCTCGTGCTGGATTTCGCGCGGAAAGCCCGAGCTGCTGGGTATCATCAACAAGGGCATCATCAATGCCGGAGAATCGCTCTCCGCAAGCAATTACTCCTCCACGTCGTACACGGCCCAGGAATCCGACACACTTCAATTCCTTTATCGCAACCGCGCCGCCATTGCAGCTACCCTCATCGGTATGTTGTCGGTCGGCATCGTCCTGCTCATCTGGGCGCTCGTGCGCGCTCGAACCGAGCGCAAAAAAGCCGATGCCGCCAACGCCGCTAAGACAGCATTCCTCACGCGCATGAGTCACGACATCCGCACGCCGCTCAACGGCATCCTGGGCCTTATCGAAATTGAGGAATTGAAGGAAGGCGATATGCAAGTCGCCCGCGAAAGCCGCGCCAAGGCGCGTGTTGCCGCCAATCACCTGCTCTCGCTGATCAACGATATCCTCGAGATGGGCAAAATCGAAGACCGCAAGCTAACGCTGGAACATGCGCCTTTTAACCTCAAAGAGCTCTGTGACGATGCGCTGGTGCTGTGCAAGCTCCGCGCGTCCGGTAACGGCATCACAATGCAGAACAATAGCCTGCCGTACGCCACGGGGCCATATATGATCGGCAGTCCCACCCATATCCGACGGATCATAATCAACCTGCTAGACAACAGCATTAAGTACAACAAGCACGGCGGCTCCGTCACCTTTAGCTCACAGACCAAGCCACTCGATAACGGGCGCGCACTCTTTTGCTTTAGCGTTTCGGACACCGGCATTGGCATGGCTCCCGAGTTTTTAAAGCATATCTATGAGCCGTTTGCCCAGGAAGGTAACGATGCGCGCAGCAAGTTCCAGGGAACCGGCATGGGCATGCCAATCGTCAAGTCACTTATTGAACTGATGGGCGGCACCATCGAAGTCACCAGCGAACTCCATGTGGGCACCACGTTCTACGTGGAAATTCCGCTCGATATCGACAAGAACCCCCGGGCGCGGGCGAATACGGTCGAGAGGGCGCTCGACTGCTCGCTCGCCGACATGAACGTGCTGCTCGCCGAAGACAACGAATTGAATGCCGAGATTGCCCAGACGCTGCTAGAATCCGAGGGCGTCGTGGTCACCCGCGCCGTCAACGGCAACGAAGTCGTCGATCTGTACCTGTCTCATCCCGCCGGCAGCTTCGATGCGATCCTGATGGACATCATGATGCCGGGCATGGACGGCTATGAGGCAACCCGCGCGATTCGCCTGAGCAAGAAGGCCGATGCAGCCGATATCCCCATCATCGCGCTCACCGCCAATGCCTTTGCCGAGGACGCCAAGGCGACACACGACGCCGGCATGAACGCCCATCTGTCCAAACCGCTCGACTTTAACAAGCTCAAAATCATACTCGCCCGCATCAAGAAAAACGGACCCGTTTCGCTATAGTTTGTGCTCAACCACCACGCACGACCAGAAAGGAAGCCAACGATGTTTAGGCCCTTACGTCGAAAGAAACGCGCCATCACTGACGAGGAAGCGCGCGAACTGCTCGCTACCTGCAAGCGCGGCGTCTTTGCCGTCAACGGCGACGATGGCTACCCGTACGCCATTCCCGTCAACTACTTCTTTGACACCGAGCACGACAAGATCTATTTCCATGGCGCCAAAGCCGGCCACAAGGTCGACGCACTCAAGCGCGATGACAAGGTCTGCTTTACCGTTTACGGCAACGAGTGGCACAAGGACGGTGACTGGGCTCCCTACGTTATGAGCACCGTGGTCTTTGGCCGCTGTCGACTGGCGAACGACACTCCCGCGTTTATCGAAGACAAAGTCCGCCAGCTCGCCCTTAAGTACTACCCTTCCGCCGAGGAAGTCGAAGAGGAAATCGCCAAGGACATTAAGGGCGTCCAGCTCTACGAGATTTCGATTGAGCATCTCTGCGGCAAGCAGATTCAGGAAAAGTAAGCCCTCAGCAGGCCTCATCAATAGCAATGTGGCCCGATTCCAACCAACATTGGAACCGGGCCACATGCCTATAAAGCGTCGGCGGCTATGTGCGCAAGCGCCTCAACGAGCTCCTGCGAACTCACGGGTTTACTCAGGTGCGCGTTCATGCCCGCCTCGCGCGAAAGCCTGCGATCGTCGGCAAAGGCGTTGGCGCTCACGGCGATAATCGGCGTGGTCGCGGCATCCTCACGATCGAGTGCTCGAATCCGACGCGTGGCCTCAAGGCCATCGATGCCCGGCATCATGATGTCCATCAACACCACGTCGTACTCGAGCGGCGCGCTCGCGGCAAACGCCTCAACGGCAGACTCGCCATCCTTAGCATGCGTCACGACGGCACCGGCACGGCTGAGTGTAAACTGCGCGATCTCGGCATTCAGATCGTTATCCTCTACGAGCAAAACACGCAAGCCCTGGAGCGCATCGCCATCGCCCCCATCCACGCGAACTGCCTGAGGAATCTCAGAGCGTTTGCATTTCTCGAACGGCAGGCGGATGGTAAACGTCGTCCCCTGCCCCAAGACGCTCGTAAAACTCATGGTTCCGCCCATAAGCTCGACCAACTGTTTTGCGATAGGCGCACCCAGGCCAGTTCCCGATGAGGCACCTTCCACCTGTTGCTCCTCGCGGCAAAACGGCTCGTAGAGGTGCTGTTGGAACTCCTCGCTCATGCCAATACCGTTGTCGGCGATCGTGTATTCATAGACGGGGACGCCATCCGCTGGCTCCACCTCGCGGCACACCAGGCGAACATAGCCGCCCTGGCGGTTGTACTTGACGGCATTGCCGGCAATATTGAGCAACAAGCGCTTGAGGTGCGTCACGCTCACCCGCACATAGGGATGATCAAGCGTCTGCTGGTCGCAGATAATTGTCACCAGACGCTCCTCGGCCTGGCGCTCCAAAATATCGCGCACTTCACAGTTGAGGGCCACCAAATTTATGGGTACGAGGTTCAGATCGATCTGCCCACTCTCCAGGCGACTCATATCCAGGGCCTCGTTGGCAAGGTCGAGCAGCAGTCCCGATGCCGTCCAGATCTTTGAGCGGCACTCGGTCTGCTTTTGCAGATCGTCCGCATTAGCATCGCCGACCTCGACCATGCCGCGAATGCCGTTGATGGGCGTGCGCAGATCGTGGCTCATGCGACGCAAAAACTCCGTCTTTGCCGAGTTGGCAGACGAGGCCTCACGCGCTGCCTTTGCTAGCTTGTCGCCATAGTCGCGCTCCTGCAGCAACAGGTCGGTAAAGCGTTGGCTCTCGGCGCGGCGGCGCACCAACACAACAGTGGCTATAACACCGCCGTAGAGTGCCAACACACTGGCAGCAACAGCGGCAACAACCTCAAAGTAACGCTGCGCGGGAGCATAGGTGTACACGTAAAAATCGCGCGCTTTACCAAATGTGCCCAGATACCACTCACCGCTGTCGTTAACCAATCTGACCTTACCAGCCAGGCAACGCTCCTTAATGCCGTTGACAACGATGGCATCCGTCGCAGGCAAATCGAACACGCCTGACACGGCGGGCTCAACAGCGTTGGTCGCAACGACCTTACCGTCGTTTTCAATCACGATGTTACCGCTATCGATGGTCTCATAACCATCGAGCAAGCTCTGCAACTTGAGCGTATTGCTCGCGACCGCCTTGGCGCTCTGGTGCCTCACCGCGACAACGATGCCCTCACCGTCCCGCCGGGCCACGCAGCCAATGTCTGCGACCGAATCGTCCGCAAGCGTAATGCGAGCGGTATAGGACTTAAGCGGATGGGCTGCCACCTCCAGCGCAGGCGCCTCTTTGAGATTCGCAGCGAGCGACTCGTAGCCCACGTCATCCTTCGAGGACTCGGACACCAAGTTGCCCGATGTATCCGTTACGATCAGCGCTGTCACATTAAACTGGTCAGCATATTGCTCCAACGTAGCGTTATCCACCGAGCCGTCGCGCTCCATATCGCGCGCCGCCTCTCCGGCGATCTCCATAACGCGAATCAGGTTTTTGGTCGCATAGGCGCTGTTGAACGCATCGTAGGAAAGGCTCTGTGTCGCCACGTAATCGACAACGTCGGCAAAGCGCTGCTCGGCCTGAGCTGTCGTGTAGGCGTAGCTCGTCATGCCGGCAACAATCGAGAGCGCTATCCCCAACAGGACGACGATGAGCCATTCCCGTGCCGAACGATCGCCCCGCTCCTGAGCGGTGTGGTCGGACGCATCAATCATGACAGGCCCTCCACATTCAAAAACGGCGAAGGGTCATCATAGTACTTTGACACCAGGCGTTCCATGGTGCCATCGGCAAGCATTTCTTGATAGGCATGGGTGAGCTTAACGTCAATGCCGCGTGTGTCGTTGAGATCGAAAGCGGTGCCCAACCCAACCTCAAGCAGCGGCTCAGACAGAATGCGATACGTCACACCATAGTCTTTTTCGTAAGTAAGCAGCGAGGACTCATGCGCGGCGATGGCATCGACCAGGCCCTCGACGAGCGCCGGGTTCAGGTACGAGCGGTCCGAAAAGCTGTAGAGCTCCTTGATCTGCGGAACGTTTTCACTGGCACGATTGAGCAGAATCGACTCGGGCTTGGTGGTGGACTGGACCGCCACGACCTTACCCTCAAGATCGGCAAGCGTGTAGATATCGCTCTCGGGATCGACCGCGACCACCTGGCGGCTCGCAAGGTACGGGCCGGCCCAGCGATATTCGTTTTCGCGGCCCGTCATACTAAAGCTGCCCATGACACAATCGAGCTCGCCGCTCGCCAGCAGTTCTTTCTTCTTTTCCCAGTCGATCAGCTGGTATTTTGGCTTGTAACCAATGCGGGCCAAAGCCTCGGTCAAAATCTCGACATCCAGGCCAACAATATTGCCGTACTCGTCGCTATACACAAACGGCGGATAGAGGTCGCTGCCGACGTTGAGCGTCTTAAGATTGTCGTCTTTGACCTGCGAGGCGGCCGCGCCTTCTGATGCAGACGCCGCGGCCCCGTCATTCGACCCGGAACAGCCAGTTATCGCCACGACAAAGGCACTCACCACTGCAAGCGCAACAAACAACGATATGGCGACCGAGCGACGAGGTCTTTTCATCGAGCTCCAGACGATCCTGTTTACAGACTCAAGAGCAAAGATATTAGCAGACAAAACCGCGCTTGCGCTCAATGGTTACAGATGCTTTACCATGCGGGGCCTTCCAGCCAATCTGGCAGACGGCCCCGCATGCAGCGCTCACTTACTGTGCATTAAAAACGTAGCGGTCCAGGCGGTCGCACGCCTCCCTTACATGCGAAAGCGGCAGCGCCAGATTCACGCGAATGTGGCAGGGTCCGTGGAACGGACGGCCGTCATGATACCCCACGCCCACGCGCGCCCCCTCGTCGAGCAACCACTGAATATCGCGGCCATGCTCGCGACACCACTCGGTGCAGTCCAAGAACACCATATAGGTGCCTTGCGGACGCGAATAGGACACGCCCGCAAAATGCTCGTCAACGTAATCGCAGAAGTAGTCAATGTTGCCCTCGATAACCTCGTTGAGCTCATCGAGCCACTCGTAGCCCTGCGGCTGGTAGGCACCGATAAGCGCGTGCATCGAAAGGACATTCATCTCGTTGTAGTGGGTCTTATTGGACACGGCGCACACGCGGTCGCGCAGCGTCTCGTTATAGATGATGTGGTAGCTGCCGACCAGGCCCGCCAGGTTAAACGTCTTGCTCGGCGCATAGAGGGCGACCGTGCGCATGCGGGCATCCTCGCTCACCGACTGCGTCGGGATATGCTTGTGGCCCGGCAGGATGATATCGGACCAAATCTCATCCGAGATCACCACACAATCGTGCTGGCGATAGATGTCCATGGCACGTTCGATCTCGTCGCGCTCCCATACGCGACCGCAGGGATTGTGCGGCGAGCAGAACACCGCAGCATGGATGTGGTTTTGGGCGAGCTTGCGCTCCATGTCCTCAAAGTCCATACGCCACACGCCCTGGTCGTCGAGCTTAAGCGGGCTGTGGACAATGCGATAGCCCGCGGCTTCGATGGACTTGGTAAAGCCGATGTAGGTCGGGCTGTGGACCAGCACCGCATCGCCCGGCTGGACATACGCGCGCAGGGTCGACACGACGCCGCCCAGCACGCCGTTCTCGTAGCCGATATGCTCCGGGAGCAGGCCCTCGACGCCATTACGGCGGCTCTGCCATTCGATGATGCGGTCGAAGTACTCGGGGCGAGGATCGAAATAGCCAAACATGGGATGCTGGGCGCGCTGAATGATGTGCTCCTGGACCGTGGGCACCGTGGCAAAGTTCATGTCCGCCACCCACATGGGGATGCGGTCGAAGCCCTCGTCGGGCGCGTTCGGAGCCATGCCGGGGATTTCACCCCAGGAGTCAACGGCGATGGCGTCCATGCCGTGGCGGTCGATAAGCGAAGTAAAGTCGTATTTCATGCTGAGCTCCCGTGCAAAGCGGATTGTTTTGGTAGGCGTTATTGTCCACCAGCGTGGGCGATTTTGTCATGAGGGTTTGGCGTTGAATTTGGCGGGCGCCGGCGAATGGCCGGCTAGTCCCGCGCGTCGTTGACGGCGATTACCGTCAACCTGGTTCCATCAACCGTAAAGGATATGTCGAGCCCAGCGTAAGCCAGATGGTAGACGCGGTTTGGCTCGTGTTTGCTACCCGCGCGGCGAGGATCTTGACGAAGGACCTCTATCAAGCCGGGGAGCTTTGCGGGCGGAATCATATCCTGCAGCGCTTGCGGGAACTCGATATCGAGCTCTTGCCACGGAGCATCCTCAATCCAGCCGCCGGTCGCATCTGGATGGCAATCCGCAAACGGAATGTAGGGCTTAATGTCGTAGATGGGCGTGCCGTCACGCAGATCGGCTCCCAGCACATGGATGATGGGGCCGTCGTCGGTAAGCTCCACGCGGTCGAGCTCAACGCAGGTAAGACCGATGGGATTGGGGCGAAACGGGCTGCGTGTGGCAAATACGCCCACGCGCTCGGCTCCGCCCAGACGCGGCGGGCGCACGGTTTTCGACCATTTTGCGTTGGTGCCGGACCTGTCCTGCGACTTGGCATCGGCAGCTATGTCCTTAGCCGTGCCGCCGGGCGTGCCGTTTTCAAAACGCCACAGCAGCCATAGGTGAGAGAAGGAATCCAGACCCTCAACTGCTGCGTTGGAGGCAAATTCCGGCTCAAAGACGATGCGCCCCTGCAGATGGGGCGCCAAAAAGCTGTTGCGCGGAATGCCGAACTTCTGCGGCAGGTCGGTATGTATGCGTGCAATAGGTTCCATGCCGGTCATTGTACGGCATGGAGGCGTGGGGCGCAGGCTGCGATTCTCTCTCATCGCCATCTGCATGCAACCAACGGTTGCTTGGAAGGGTGCCGGCTGCCGCGTATGCTTAAGCCATCAATCAGCAGAAAGGAGCCGTTATGGCCTTCGCAGAAAAGCTCATTGCTGTCCGTCGTGCCCATCACCTTACTCAGGAGCAGCTCGCCGCCAAGCTCTTCGTCACACGCCAAGCCGTCAGCCGTTGGGAGCGCGGCGAAGTCACCCCGGGTATCGACATGATGAAGCTCATCGCCGCCGTGACCGGCGAGCCTCTGTCCCACCTGCTCGAAATGCCCGAGCACTATTGTCAGAGCTGCGGCATGGTGCTCACGCCCGACGACTGCGGCACCGATGCCACGGGCGCCACGACCGACCATTACTGCAAGTGGTGCTACGACCACGGCAAGTACACCTACGACACCACCATGGAGGCGATGATCGAGGATTGCGCCCCGCGGCTGGCGCAAAACACCGGCATGTCGCTCGACGAAGCCGTCTCGCTCATGGGCGCCGTCCTGCCGCAACTGGAGCGCTGGCGCACCGTGCAGGAAAACGAGGAGCGCTACGGCGCCGAAGCGCGGGCGCGCTATGGCGATGAGGCTATCGATGCAGCAAATGAAGCACTGCTGGATATGGACCCCGAGACATGGAACGACATGAAGGAACTTGAACGCGCTATTCTGGGTCAACTCTCGATTGCCATGGGCATTGGCGACCCAGAGAGCAACGAGGCCCACAAACTTGTCGCAATGCACCGTCGATGGATTGCCCTTAACTGGGGACACGAGCCCCAAGACGAAGCATACCTGGGCCTCGCCCACGGCTATCTTGCCGATCAGCGCTTTGTTGACTACTACGACAAGCCCTGCGGCACCGGAGCCACGACGTTTCTGGTTCAGGCAATCGAGTTGTCGTCGGCTCGCGCATAGACCGCGGCGGCTTTGGGTATTTCAATCGAAACCTCAACCGATTGGAGACCCATGGCTACTAATCATGAGCTCACGCTGTACGTTATGACCGGCTGCCCGTATTGCATAAAAGTCAAGCGATTCCTTGCCGATAACGGTGTGACCATCCCCGAGCGCAATATCTCGACCGATACCGAGGCCGAGCAGACGCTCATCGCCGTCGGCGGAAAACGCCAGGTTCCCTGCCTGTTCATCGACGGCAAGCCAC
This sequence comes from uncultured Collinsella sp., assembly GCA_900542275.1. Lineage (GTDB taxonomy): Bacteria > Actinomycetota > Coriobacteriia > Coriobacteriales > Coriobacteriaceae > Collinsella. Next base: position 36,984 of record UQMW01000002.1, on the reverse strand, counting down.
TCTACGAATCGAGTGACATCATCGCATGGATACAGAAGAACCTGCTCTAGCGTGTTATTGCGGTCGGCCCGCCCTAATCCATACGACCCAAACATGTACGCCAGCATCCAAAGTCGACATTTTTCGACATCTTTGGATGCTGACGTACAGCTTTTGGGTAGCCATGGACGCTCTTAACCGGCTAATTGTTTGAGGCGACCTTTGGATTATGGCTGTTTGATGCCTCGGGAAAGAGTTTCCGAGGGAGCTATGGTCAAAAAAGGGCAAATATGAGTACTGCTACCTGTTTAGTAGCAGCAATTTTGATCATTTCAGGAACTATTCAACGTCCCATGCGCCCGCAGATGACGCTATTTCTCCTCATATGTTCAATAAAAGTTGCTCCTAATGGGAACAAATCTCATCAGGAGCTACTTTTTATAGCAAAATTAATGCAACCATAATGGCAACAGTACTCATATTTGCCCTTTTTTGACCACGACCCTCCAGAATAGTCGTTAGGGACGACTCTAAATGACAAAATCCGGCACTTGGACGTTCTTGTATGACTAGCCATTGAAGGACACCCAACGACTACTCCAATTCGTGACACACTGTGTCGCAAATTAAGCTGGTCCCACTATCGAAGACCGGTGAGAGCTCCTGCCCAGAATCTCGATAGTTTAATAAAACGCTCCCCTCCGGAAGTTCAACGAGCATCCAAATTCCAAGCTGAAAAGCAAAGGAGTATCGAAGCCGTCAATGCTCATTTCCTATCGAGCAGGCGGTTCAAAATAAGCTAATTAGCCTGATAAGCTGCTTGTGTTTTTGTCTACAAAACTGTATACAAAAAAGGGAATCCGAGAACCAGCGCTCGACATTATGTCGATCGACAGGAGGCGCTATGAATGCTGAGCAGCTTGAAAAAATGATGGGATTTGCCCCTGGAGAGTTAGAGAAAGCCGCGGAAGCTTACGAAAAAGATGAATGGCCGAAAGGCCGCACCGTTAAGCTGGGAAGGCCACCGATCTCTGATGAGCCAAGCGTTGTTTTATCGGCACGTGTGGGCGAATCGGTTCTTGAGGCGTTTGACGAAAAAGCCAAACGCCATGGGCAAACGCGCACGGAACGGCTCAGGGAACTCATAACACTTGATGCAATGATTGCCTAGGCACCGCTCCCCCGCCGAACCCAAACATGTACGCCAGCATCCAAAGTCGACCATTTTCGACATCTTTGGATGCTGGCGTACAGCTTTTTTGCAGGTAGTCATCGGGGACGTCCTTACATGACTAGTCGTTAAAGAACGTCCCCGATGACACGGTGGCCCTATTCCTCAATCTCTTTCCAGCACTGTGGATCGGCGTCGTACATATCACCCGTGTAGCCATACGTCACAGCGGGGCAGCCACGGCACCAGCCAAAAAGCTCGCATTTGGAGCACTTCTTGAACTTCCTAAAGTCACGCTTTGCTTCCATCTGCGGTGAAAAGAAAAGATCCTCGAGCGAGTTCTCAGCGACGTTGCCCACCTTGCTCTCCATGCGGCGACACGCGTAGACATCGCCCGTAGGCAGCACCGTCATATGGCCCGTACCGCAGTGGCAGCCGTCGTAGATCATGCCGGGCTTGGCGTTCGCAGGGATGGTGAACTTACCCTGCTCCCACAAAAGAAGCGTCCACAGGTGATCTTTGAGCTGGAAGAACGTTTTGCAGCCCGCAGCCTGGTGAAACTCCATGCGCTCTTGCGCGGCCAGCAGCACGTCGCGATATTCCAGCGGCTCCAGATGGAACTCAACGCGCTTTTGGCCCGAGGTGGGGCAGTATCGCCCAAAGGCGAATACATCAACCTCGAGGCTTGCCACCAGGTCAATAAGCTGCGGCAGCTCGGCGGCATTCATGCTCGAAACCGTATTCATAATGGCGACCCAAATACTTGCACGCTTAAGGCATCCAATCGCACGCAACGTCTCGTCAAACGAGCCGGGCTTGCGGAAGTAATCGTGCGTCTTCTCGAGCCCATCGAGCGAGAGCTGGTATTTGCGGCACCCCAACTCTTTCATGCGGACACAGGCCTCATCGGTTAGATGGAACGGATTGCCCATCACGCACCACATAAAACCCCGCTCGTGCAAGAGCTCGGCAAGGCGCCAAAAATCGGGATGGAGAATGGGGTCACCGCCCGTAACGTAAAAGTACGGTTGGCGACCGATGAGGTCGCAGAGCGCCTGGGCTTGATCGACGATCTCGACCATCTGCTCCCACGGCATGCGCTTAAAACCAGCACAGGCACCGTTGGCGAAGATATAACAATGTTTGCAGCGCTGGTCGCATTCATCCGTAATATGCCATTGGAAGGCAAACGCAGATTTTTGCATCGTGGGACTCCCCTTGGTCGATGTTAAAACTGATGACGACATTTGGGCTACAGACGTTCAACGGCGCAGACGGGGCAATTTTCCGCACAGGCACCACAATGCAGGCAGTGCTCAGGCTCAATGCGATACGAGTCCCCCGGCTCGATGCACTTCTGTGGACAGCGTTCGAGGCAGGTACCGCAACCGATACACGCATCGGTATCGATGCGGAAGCCCTTAACAGGCGCAGGCGCCGTGCCTTCGTCTAGGGTAAAAACCGCGCGCTCGATAGGATGAACTCCCAAGTTAAAGTAGTCGAGCACTATGTTCTCAACCTTAAAAATGATGTTGATCTCGCGCGTATCACCGGGATACACGTTGGCAAGATACGGCTGCTCGGCGTAAATCACGTCGCGCCAGTGAACTTGCCCGGACTCCGAGACGGGAGTGGCAACGCCGGACATGCGGATCATCTCGTTAAACCGCGTGTGGACAAGCGTTTGGACACGCCCGTCTGCCATAAGCTGACGGGCCATCTCTTTGCCACGCGCCGTAAGAAAGTAGATAGCACGGGGCTCGTAATGAACAGCGCTCACGCAGCGAATTTGCGGCGCGCCACTTTCGTCCACAGTTGCCAGCGGGAGCGTCCCGGCAAGCTGCATCTTTTTGAGGCAAGTCTGAGCATCCATTACGAGTCCCTTCCTAGCAATTACTTACTGAGCGTCAGCAGCGCCGCAAGCGGAGCCACAGACCGGAGCAGCCTTTGGGTCGGCAGAGCCGCAGGCAGGAGCGGCCGCGGGATCAGCGGAGCCGCAGGCGGGAGCGACAGCCGGGTCGGCAGAGCCGCAGGCAGCACCGCAAGCAAGGGCCGCCTTGGGATCGGTGGAGCCGCAAGCGGGCGCAGGGTCGGCAGTACCGCAGGAGGCGAAAGCGGCGACGTTCTCAAGATTCTCGGACATGGCATTTCCTTTCAATCGAGGACGGCCAGTCGAAGCCATCCGGTTTTTGACGCTCTTTGCGTCTATATGCATCATGCGAGGAAAGCGGACCACCCAAAAGAAGGCACTAATCTATTAGCCAGTTACCAAAAGGTAAGTAGTAGTCGCGAGTAACAGCGGCTGCAATAATGTAAGCAACTTACCTGATTGCGAGGTTGCTATGCTCACCAAAGAAGAACTGCCTCTCTGCCCCGTCGCCACGTGCTTTCAGCTCTTTGGCAACAAATGGAAGATCTATATCATCCAGCAGCTCGTTGAGCAGCCGTTGGGCTTCAATGCGCTACACCGCGCTATTCCCGGCATCAGCCAAAAGGTGCTCTCGTCAAACCTAAAGGAAATGGATGCCGCGGGGCTTATCACGCGCACCGTCATTCCCGAAACGCCCATCCGTACCGAATACGCGCTTAGCGAGCTCGGTCAAAGCCTTATGCCCATCATCGATTCCCTGGTGGAATGGGGCACCGATTATCAGCAGCTCGTACGAAACTCCTAGCAGCGGCGGGCTTCTGCAAATTGAGCGCCGCGGGGCATACCGCTCCACGGCGCTTACCTTTTTGTGCCCTCTTTTGAAGCAACGAGCTAGGCCGCACACTACTGTCGAGCGAAACCATCTCGATCGAACAGGAGGTCGGCTATGAATCAGGCAGAGCGCCGCATTTGGCTTATCAGAGCATTGCTCGATGAGCGGCAAGACGGGCGCACCATTGCTGTTCCTGCCGGAGCCAGCGAACAACGCGATTTGCTCAGAGCCCTTATGAACGTACGTCCACCCGAGGCGCTTGCGGACGAGAAGCTCAACATTCAAGACGCTTACTTGCAGCAGTGCCTTCTTGAGCGCGGCGGGGCGACCGATGCCGGCACACTCCCCTATCGCAATCGCGTTGCCATTTGGCGCGGCGACATTACGCTACTTAAGGCCGACGCCATCGTCAATGCCGCCAACAGCCAAATGCTCGGCTGTTTTGTGCCAGGGCATCGCTGCATTGACAACGCCATCCACACCTACGCCGGAATGCAGCTGCGCCTAGCGTGCGCCGGCCTCATGTGCAAGCAAGGACATGAGGAGCCGACGGCACACGTCAAGGTTACGCCGGCGTTCAACCTGCCCAGCAACTACGTTTTCCACACCGTTGGCCCTATCGTGCCTGGCCATAAGCCTGGCCCTCGCGAAGAATTGCTCCTACGCCGCTGCTACACCAGCTGCTTGAAAGAGGCGACACACCAGGGACTCGGTACTCTCGCGTTCTGCTGCATCTCTACTGGCGTCTTTGGCTATCCGCAAGAGGCTGCCGCGCGCGTCGCCATCGATGCCGTTCGTCATCATCTGGACCATAACGACCCCGACCTTAAGGTGATCTTCAATGTATTTCTCGCGTCTGACGAGGCAATCTACTGCAACCTTCTCCAAACAAATCGATAAGCTCCGAGCCGCACTCGACGCATCCGACGCCGTGGTAATCGGCGCTGGCGCGGGACTATCCACCGCAGCGGGCTACACCTATTCGGGCGAGCGTTTCAAGAAGCTCTTTGGTGACTTCGCCGCACGCTACGGCTTTACCGATATGTATTCCGGCGGTTTCTATCCCTATGATTCGCTCGAGGAGTACTGGGCGTTTTGGAGCCGCTACATTCTGTGCAACCGATACGACCCCGTACCCAAGCCGATCTATGAGCAGCTTTTGGGCCTGCTGCGCGATCACGACTACTTTGTGCTGACCACAAACGTAGACCATTGCTTCCAGCGCGCTGGCTTTGATAAGCAACGGCTCTTTTACACGCAGGGCGACTACGGCCTGTTCCAGTGCAGCAAACCCTGCTGTCAGGAAACCTGGGACAACGAAGAGCTCGTACGCCATATGGTCGCCGCCCAACAGAACCTGCGCATCCCGTCTGCACTTGTGCCCCATTGCCCCCATTGTGGCGCCCCGCTTACGATGAACCTGCGCGCCGATGATACGTTTGTGCAGGATAAGGGCTGGTATGCTGCCGCCGATCGCTACCAGGACTTTCTGCACCGCCACGGCAATATGCGCGTTCTGTTCTTTGAGCTTGGGGTGGGCGGCAACACGCCTGCCATCATCAAGTACCCGTTTTGGCAGATGACAGCCAAAAATGAGCGCGCCACATACGCGTGCGTTAACCTTAGCGAGGCAGTCGCTCCGGCAGAAATCGCCGATCGCAGCATTCTGATCAACTCCGGTGCCGAGCGCGTAATAGAAGCGCTCGTCTCCTAAGCCGTTATCCGCAAGGAGCAGTGCCGTGCAAAACGTGTACGCCAGCATCCAAAATCGACATTTTTCGACATCTTTGGATGCTGACGTACAGCTTTTTATAGCTGGTCATTGGGGGAATACTCATTGGGGACGCGCTTAAATGACCAGTCTTTAAAGAACGTCCCCAGCGATCAACTAGCCGTGGAAGCGGGCTATAGGCGCAAGTGGCTGCTCGCGAAAGACACGGTCGACAGCGGCACGGTATTCATCGACCTTTTTGGTCTTGCGTACGAGTTTGTGAACGGTCGCGGGATCGGCGAAGGCGCATTTGGCGTAGAACCACCACTCTTTCATGCGAAAGACCGCGTTGCCCCCAATCTCGTCCGCATAAGCCGCAAACAACATGTCGTGGAAGCGTTGCAGCTCAGCGGCGGTGGCGGCAGGGCCGCCCTTAACCATGCGAGCCAGCGCGGGATTCGCAAGCAAGCCGCGCCCCAACATTACGTGGCGTGTTCCGGGATAGGCTTCCACCAGCGCATCCATGTCCTCAAGATCAAAGATGTCGCCGTTATAGGCCACGGGGAACGGCGCCCGCTCCAGCGTCTCGCCGTAAAACTCTTTGCGCGGCGAGCCCGTATAGCGGTCCTTTTGCACGCGCGGATGCACGATCAGCTCTGTCAGCGGCATACGGCAATAGAGGTCGAGCACGCGTTCGTACTCGTCGTCGCATTCGAGCCCCAGCCTGGTCTTGACCGACACCGGCAAGGGCGAGCGTTCGCACACGTCGCTCAAAAACACCTCGAGCTCATCCAGGTTGCGCAGAAAGCCCGAACCCTTACCCTTCGCGACAACCGTACCCGAGGGGCAACCAAGGTTGAGGTTGACCTCGCGGTACCCCATATCGGCAAGCACCTGCGCCGCCCACACAAACTCGTCCGCATTCTTGGACATCAGCTGGGGCACCACGTTAAGCCCCTGGTTATTGGCAGGGTCGACCTCTTTAAACGCCTTGCCGCCAAAGCGGTTGCCCACCCGCGGCGGCGGCAAAAACGGCGTGTAATAACAATCGAGCGCGCCGAAGCACTCCGCATGCACGCGGCGGAACACATGCCCGGTAATGCCCTCCATAGGGGCCAGCGATAAATACATCAACATCCATTCTCAAATCAATGTGACAAAGGGACTGTCTTTGTCACATAATACGCCCTTGCCATCGCACCTTTGCTGTATGATCGAGCGCACATTGAGGGCGGGGGTTCTCTATACTGAGTCACATATTTCTTATCCAGCGCTAGCCCAGACTGACGCCCCGTGCGCCGCAACGACCGCTACGACACCAAGGACCAGCTATGGCTACACTTTCCGAACAAGAACGCAAGCGCATCCAGCGATACTGCATCTGTCCCAAGGTTGCCGGTGCGGCGCTTGCCATGGCGTTCGTGCTGCCATTTTTGATCATTCCCTTCGAGATGATCGACGACATCGTCTTCCATCACGAAGGCTTCCAGGAGACGGGCATGATGGCCGCCCTGGTGCTCACCGCCATCGAGCTCGTCATCTTCTGCTACTGCGCGCTCGCGCCGCGCTTTGGCATGCGCGGCAAGCAGTGGAAAGAAATGCAGCACCGACTCGCCGTCGAGCAGTCCGAGAAAGACCGCTCTGCACAAATCGCAGGCGTTATTGGCACGCAGGCCGCCGCGCGCCTACTCAAGAACAGCGACAACGAGACCGCGCGCAACTTGGGCGGCGCGGCAGAAGTCGCCGCTGCCGTAGGCGCCGTCGCCACCGCAGCGGACGTGCTTACCGAGAGCTTCGCTAACGCAAAGGCCATGGCGGAGGCCTATAGCGTGCCTATCCCACGTGCAAAAAAGTGGATCATCGCGCTTGTGGCGCTGCCCCTCGCAATCGTGTGCGGTACCTATATCCCGCAGTTGGCACAGGGAAACATCGAGATGCAAGAGAACGCCACGGCCACGGCCGAGCAGATCGCCATCGCCCGCAAAGCGCTAGAGCCCGCATGCGAGTACGTGTCCGCCGATGACCCCTTCGAGCGATATCAAGATTACGGCTATCACGTCCGCGGCTATCTGCACGAAGGCGACTCCGATACCCAGAAAACCTATACGTACCTGGATTTCGACAACAAGGGAACGCTCAAGGAAGTGAGTTACATAGCGGAGATCGACCCCCACGCGAGCCTTGAGGACAACCTCGCCCGCATCGAACTCGACTTGGACGAGCTTTCCTCTGTCGTCCAAACCGTAGACGTCAAGACCATGAGTCCCGAGCTCCTAGCACCGCAAAAGCTCCCCGAAGAGTTTAGGCAGGCTTTTTTGAACGGTTCGCTCTACGAGAGAATCTCCATCAGGACGAGCGACGACCCCATCAAAACGTACTATTCGTTTGACACGGAGCCCGAGGACGAGTTTGACGAGTACACCCATCCAAGCATCCGTATCACGTTGGTGGGCAAAACGAGCTAGGCGCAAAGGGACAAAGGGACAGTCCCTTTGTCCCACCTTTGTCACATTATTCGGAGCGCAGGGCTTCGACGGGGTCTTTTTTGGATGCGCTGCGAGCCGGCAGCAGACCGGCAACGACCGTCAGCAGCACCGAAATTGCAATGAGCACCAGCGCATCCTGCACGGGCAGGCTCATCAGATTGGGGACCTGTTTGGCAGCAAGCGCCCAGGCATTAACCGGGAAGCTCACGGCCACCACGACGACAATAGCAAAGACGCCGGCAACGAGGCCCTCGATACATGTCTCGGCATTGAATACGTTGGCCACGTTGCGCTTCGACGCGCCGATCGCGCGCAGGATGCCAATCTCCTTTTTGCGCTCCAGCACGCTGATGTAGGTGATGATGCCAATCATGATGGAGCTCACGACCAGGCTGATGCTCACGAATGCAATGAGCACCAAGCTGATGGTGTTCACGATGTCGGTCACCGAACCCATGATGATGCCCATGTAGTCGGTGTACGAAATTACCCGATCATCATGACCGGCGGCTTTGACCTGCTTGTTGTACGCATCGATGTGATCGAGTACGCGCTCCTTGGCCTCAAAGTCGCGCGGGAAAATCTTAACCGAGATGGGGTCTGCCTCATCCGCATAGCCCAACGTGGTCAGATTGTTGTCGTAGGTGAGCTTCGAAGCCTTGGCATAGCTCATCATGAGCGAACTCAGGTCCTCGGCGTCCATGTTGAAATGGATGGCACGAGCAAAGGCGCTCGCGTCCACGTGCATGGCGCTCGCCAGGTTGGCAAAACTCGAAGACATCTGCGTCGCCATCTGGTCCATAAGCCCCGCTGCGCCCGCCTTGAGCTGGGACGATACCGTCGCCGCAATCTGATCGCTGATCGACTTCATCACCTGATCCATAGCCCGCTGCAGATACGGAGCCAGCTGCTTTTGTACATAGTCGGTCATCGCCTGCTGCAGGCGCTCGGCCAGGGCATCGCCGCCGAGCGCCTTCAATTGAGCCAGGCATTGCTGGGCTGCGGCATCATTCTCAAGATACGTCGAGAATGCGGCAGCGAGCTTTGACGCGTCCTTAAGATCTTCGGGCGACAGCGCCTTAAACTGATCCGACTGCATAAAGCCCTCAAACAGCTGGTTGGCAAGCGTTCCCACCTGCTGCATTTGCTCGGGTGTGAGCTCCAGACCGTCAAAGATGCCCGAGAAATCTGGAGCCGGCGCTTTGACCATGATGTCGCTGAAGTCGATGTCCTTCCCAACGCCCGAAAGGTCAATGTCCAAACCGGACAAGTCGATACCAGAAAGGTCCATACCGCTGGCCGTGCCCGAAAGCGCAGACGTATCGAACGAGAACGCGCTCTTCAGTGCCGCCTCGTCCACGCTGAACATGCTGCCCAAATCAACGCCTTGCTTGGCCTCGCCTTGCAGCTCATCAAAGGTTTTACCCGTAAAGACATCCGTCTCGGGGTGGGCAAGCTGCTCCTGCACGATCTGCGAATCGGCAGCGCGCTCCATAAGCTGGCGAGTCAGCGCATGCGTGTAGGCAATGCCCGGGGACAATGCACTCGCGTTAGCCGTCTCGTTGGGTCGCACCACGCCCACAATGCGCACGTCGATACCGTCAGCAACCTTGGACGCCATAAAGTCGGCATCGCCAGACATGTCAGTCCACATGCCGGTCTCTTCGTTTTTACGATACGCATCAGCCGGCGACAGCACCTTAAACGTGGTAGACAGCGCATCGTCGTAGGTAAAGTCGGTGCCGGTCTCGGGCGTTTCGACCCCACCGTCAGCCGTCATAGCGCTGTTTACCAGATCGTTGAGCTCATCGATATCCAGCGCACCGATGCTATAGAGCGTATAGTCGCCCACCGTGCCGCGGCTCGAAAGCACCATCACGGCTTCGTTGGCAGACGTGGGCCAATGACCGGCGACGACATCGTACTGGCTGTCGAGCAGGCTCTGATCGTCAATCATCTCGTTAAAGACCGAGGTTCCCATGGATTCCATGCTCACCGTTGCCGCCGAGCTCGCGCCTCCGCTCATGGCCTCGGTCATGGCGTTGGGCACCAGCCGGACAGGCTTCTCATCGCCCTTGCCGGCACGATAGACAACCGGCGATACACCGTAGCCGTACTGAATGGCGTTGACCTCTTTATCGATGCCGTCGCCACCGGCATCGAGCCATGCCTTGAAGCTCGTCATGTCGTTGGACTTAACGCTCGCAAACATATCCTTTACGGCCGTGACCACAGGAATCTTATCGGTTCCCTTAGCCTTGCCGCCGGCACTGTCGTCGGACGAATCCACGTTTTCAGGCGAGTCATCATCCGCAGCACCCTGCCCGCCCATCATGGATGACAGGTCGTAATCCTGCTTGGAAATGGTGAGTGGGTAGCTCGAGAGCGTATCCTCCTCGACCTTTTTGATGTAGCCGTTTACGCCATTGGACAGCGCCAGAATCGCCGCGATACCGATAATGCCAATCGAGCCCGCAAAGGCAGTCATGGCCGTGCGGCCCTTCTTGGTCATGAGGTTTCGGGCAGAAAGTCCCAGCGCCGTCGCAAAGCTCATCGAGGTTTTGCGCGTAGGCTTAGCCTCGCGACGTGCGGCCTTGGCAACATCGAAGGGGTCGGAATCGTCGGTGATCTTACCGTCCGCCAGGTTGACGATACGCGTGGCGTACTGGTACGCCAGCTCGGGATTGTGCGTGACCATGATGACCAGACGGTCGCGCGCAACATCCTTGAGCAGATCCATGACCTGTACGGATGTCGTTGAATCCAAGGCACCGGTCGGCTCGTCTGCCAGCACAATCTCGGGATCGTTAATCAGGGCGCGGGCAATGGCCACGCGCTGCATTTGCCCGCCCGACAGCTGACTCGGACGCTTGTTAACGTGCTCGCCCAGGCCGACTTTCTCCAGCGCCTCGCGCGCACGCTGGCGGCGCTCGGCATGCCCCACGCCCGTGAGCGTGAGCGCCAGCTCCACGTTTTCCAAAATGGTCTGATGTGGAATGAGGTTATAGCTCTGGAACACAAAGCCGATGCGGTTGTTGCGATAGGCATCCCAATCGCGATCGCGAAAGTCCTTGGTCGAGATGCCGTCGATGAGCAGGTCGCCGGAATCGAAATGGTCCAGTCCGCCGATAACGTTGAGCATCGTGGTTTTACCCGAACCCGAGGGACCCAGAATGGCCACGAACTCGTTATCCCGAAAAGACAGGCTCACGTTGTCGAGCGCCACCTGCGTAAACGACTGCGTAACGTATCTTTTGCAAATACCTTTGAGCTCCAACATGGACGGCAACCTCTCCCACGCGGGCGCACTCGCCCACTCTCCCCCGCCGTTCGTATTCGACGCGTTTGTCCTACTCTATCCCCATTTTTTGCCGGCGCCAGTGAGGAATGTAGGGAACCGCATCAAAAAACGAACGGGACGGCGCCCAAAAGAAGAGATCCCGAGCGGGACCTCTACATGGTGGAGCTTGTCTTGAAAGGTAGCGGACTACTTCGCACAGCGGCGCACGGTCTTCGCCATGCTTTACGCGTTTTCTACTGCTCGCTATTCGCAATCGCCTGGTCAATAAGCTTGTCGAGCGCTGCGCGCTGCTCAGCGGAGCTGATGGCTCCCACGATTGGATCCCCTACGATGTTGCCATTCTGATCGATGACATACGTTGTCGGGAACGAGAACAAATTTGACGTAAACTTACCGGCATCGCTATCCGACTTGAACCAGATGTTCTTATACGTCACGCCCTTCTTGCTCAGCACGTCCTTGGCATCTGCAATCTCGCCCTTGTTGCCATCGAGCGTAAAGGAATTGACGCCCACGACCTGGCCGCCCTTCTCGGCAAGCTCCTGATTCAGTTTCTCAAGATCGCCCAGCTCGCCCACGCATGGCTTGCAAGTGGTGAACCAGAAGTTCATGACGGTGACTTTGTTCTTAGAGAACAGCTCGTCGCTGCTCACGTCGTTGCCATCCAGGTCTTTGCCCGTAAAGCTGGGGAACTTCGTCGTCTCGCTCGAAGCATTGGCACCAGCCGTCATGCCAGCGGTCGAAGCGTCGACGCTCTCGCCTGCACTCGGCGTGCTTCCACAGCCGGGGAACTCCTTCTCCAGGCTCTCGAGCTTGTCCTCGATCTCCTTGATCTGCTGTGCACCGGCCTTGAGTGTCTTAAGCTCATCCGCCGTGAACTCATCCTTGGCGCCGTCGATGGTCTTGAGCAGAAAATCGCCGTAATTGCTGCCATCCTCAATCATTGCCGAGTCTTTATTTGCCGCATTGAATACCTTTTCCCACAGCGCGTTATCACTCGAAAAGATCTCGTTCTCCTTCTGCATGAGCTTCGCATACAGCTCGGCGGCCTCGTCGGCATTGGCCGGCTTCTGCGCAGTGAGCTCTGCGATCTTAGGATCGGAGCTCGCAGATTCGCTCGCATTGCCACCGGGCGCCGAACATGCCACAAGGCACAAGGCCAATACCGGCACCATAAACAGGGCCGCAATCTTAGAAAGCTTCATGGTCATTCCTCCGTTTTGTCGAAGCTTGTTTACTTTTTATCGGCGGTCAAGGGAAGCTTTTCCGCCGACACATCCAGGCCATAGCGATAGCTGATGGCATCGACGGGACAGGCCCCGATGCACTTTCCGCACCGGATACATTCGGCGTGATTGGGCGAGCGGACCACATCAACGTCCATCTGACAAACCTTTGAGCACTTGCCGCACGAGACACATTTGCATGCGTCAACCCGAATCCCCAGTAGGGACACCCTATTCATGAGCGCATAGAATGCGCCGAGCGGGCAAATCCATTTGCAGAAGGGGCGGTAGAACAAAACGCTCAGCACTACCACGGCAATGAGAACGGCAAGTTTCCAAGTAAAGAGATGTCCCAACGCAGATCGAATGCCGGCATTGGCAATGGCCAGCGGAATGGCGCCCTCGAGCACACCCTGCGGACAGATGTACTTACAAAAGAACGGGTCGCCCATGCCCACGTCGTTAACCACCAAGACGGGCAGCAGCACCACGGCAAACAGCAGCACGACGTACTTGATGTACGTGAGCGGCTTGAGCCTTTTTGTCGAAAGCTTTTTGCCGGGGATCTTATGCAGCAGCTCCTGCAGCCAGCCAAACGGGCACAGAAAGCCGCATACAAAGCGTCCCAGCAGCACGCCGAGCAAAATGAGCGTACCGGTGACGTAATAAGAAAAGTTGAACTTGGATGAACCTACCACCGACTGGAACGACCCGATGGGGCACGCACCCGATGCCGCGGGGCACGAATAGCAATTAAGTCCAGGTACGCAGACTGTTTTTCCCGCGCCCTGATAGATGCCGCCTTTGGCAAAGTTTGGCAGGTGAATGTTGGTGACGAGCGTCGCCGCCGCCTGAATGAATCCGCGAAATCGAGCCAAAACATGCGACGCAGTGTTTTCTCTTTTATCCAATTCCGATACACTCCAAGCACAGCCTAATCGCTTTGGCCAGCACGGCATCCGCCTCGCCACGCATAACGCCAAAGCACACCATGGCAATTCCGACGATCAACAAAGCGACCTGTACCATGGGTTTTACCGCTTTGAACAACCTGACCACTCCTTTCGTTACGCGACCATTGGACCATATCGACTATAAAATCCGTGTTAAGCGCGATTTGGAATGTGCAAGGAGACTGTTATGCGTATTTTGATCGTCGAAGACGAGCGAGCACTGTGCGATGCAATCGCGCGCAGCTTGCGAAACTTGGCGTACAGCGTCGACTGCTGTCACGACGGACAGGAGGCGCTCGACCTACTGGACGTTGAGGCCTTCGACCTCGTGGTACTTGACCTCAACCTTCCCCGTATCGACGGCATGACCGTACTCAGGGAACTTAGGAAAACTGACTGCGAGACCAAGGTACTGATTCTGTCCGCACGTGGCGAAGTATCCGATAAAGTCGCCGGACTCGATGCCGGCGCCAACGATTACCTCACCAAGCCGTTTCATCTGGACGAGCTTGCGGCAAGAATTCGCAGCCTTACCCTCAGGCGCTTTACACAAAGCGACATAGTATTAACCTGCGGAAAGCTCCGCTTTGACACCAAGGCGCGCATCGCTTCCGTGGACAGCGAGGCTCTATCTCTTACACGCAAGGAAACGGGAATCTTGGAATATCTGATGCTTAATCAGGGGCGACCGGTAAGCCAAGAGGAGCTTATCGAGCACGTTTGGGATAGCAGCGTGAACAGCTTTAGCAACGCAACCCGCGTTCATATCTCGTCGCTCCGAAAAAAGTTGCGCAGCGCTTTGGGATACGACCCGATTCGCAATCGGATTGGAGAGGGCTACGTTATGGAGGATAGCGAATGAAAAGGCTTTCGCTGCAATGGCGCATAACGATTATGACGGCACTGCTCACGTGTACGGCATGCGTGCTGACGAACTGTCTGGTCGGCTATACGGGCATGCGCTACATGGATGCCATCGGCAGTGACATCTCGGCCTTTAACGCAACCGGCGAAGATTCGCCCCAGGCGTTCGACCCAACGAAAGCTGCCCTCGATGACGAGGTCACGATCGTCGTAAACGACGCACAGGAGTCTTTCGGCACGACGGCCTGGTACATCACGGCTGGAGTAACACTCCTTGGCGGCGTGCTGGCATACTTTGTGAGCGGCCATGCGCTCAAACCGCTACGGGCTTTTGCAGCCCAGGTTGAGCGTGTGCAGCCTGACAACCTAAGCGAAATCAGACTCAGTGAAGATGTGCCCACCGAGCTACAACGATGCAGCGCCTCTTTCAACGACATGATCGCCCGTCTTGGCGAAGGTTTCTCCGCGCAGCGTCAATTTACCGGCAACGCCGCGCACGAGCTGCGAACCCCGCTCGCCCTTATGCAGGCACAGATCGAGCTGTTTGTCTCCGAGCGCTCCAACTTACAACCCGAAACAGCCGAGCTGCTCGGCCTGCTACAAGAACAAACCGAGCGCATGTCTCGAATGACCAAGGTGTTGCTCGAGATGAGTGAGCTCCGCAGCGTTCCTTGCGAGGACGATGTGGAACTTGGTCCCTTGTCCGAAGAGGTCCTCACCGACCTTGCGCCACTTGCCGAGAATAAGGACGTAACCCTCGATTACGCCGGAGACGCTTTGACAATCGGAAGTGATACGCTCCTCTATCGGCTGGTGTTTAATCTGGTCGAAAACGCCATCCGTTACAGCCGCTCCGGCTCGTCTGTCAACGTCTCCATCAGCGACAGCGACAACCACGTGCTCCTGCGAGTCAAAGATGAGGGCCCGGGAATACCCAAGCAGTACCGTGAGAGCATCTTCCAACCGTTCTTTCGCCTAGACAAATCCCGCAGCAGGGCATACGGCGGCGCAGGACTCGGACTAGCGCTCGTTTGGGAGATTGCAGCGCTTCACGGTGGCACGGTAGAGGTCGAAACAAGTTCCGAGAACGGGACCACTATGCTCGTAAGCCTTCCAAAACGATCCGCAGCGTTACCCGAACAGTAAAACAAAAGGGGTCCCGAGCAACAGGAGTACAATTGCTGCTATTGTTGCCAGCTGTTGGGAGATGGAAGATGGACTGCGATGGCTACCCATGCGTTCCCATGCCGTTGATGTGCACTGCCTTTGTGCCGGGGCAGATTGACGCTGCGGTTGCAGGCATTTCCGACCCCGATTCACGCACCATCGCCACGGCAGAAGCGCTGTACTTTCGCGGACAGGCCACCCTTGCCGCCGAGACAGCACGCCCCTATCTTGACGCCGCCGACCCCGCACTGCGCTATTCCGCATGCTTTATCTGCGGATACGCCAGTCTGTCGCTCAACCGTATCGCCGACGCCCGCCGTTGTCTTGCGGGCATCCTCGATACGCCAACTGACGAGGAATCGTCCGCCGTCCACGCCACGCATATCCTGTTCGCCTCGGCCGCAAGCATCCTGCTGCACCTGCCTTCCCCGTATTCTGCCGAAGAGTTTTATCCACTTGCGGCGCACCTACCCGAAGGCCTGCGACTGTTCGCCAGCTACGTGATGGCGCACGCCTTGTATCTGCGCGGCGAATACGGCCGCAGCCTGGGCATGGCGGAAAACGCCCTAATTATGAAACAGGGAAGCTATCCCATCTCGGAACTGTTCCTGCACCTGGCAGCTTCCATGGCATGCATGAGCCTCAAGGACATCGACGCCGCAAAAGCGCATTTTGGAGCCGCTTGGGACATTGCGCGCCCCGACGGCCTTATCGAGCTCATCGGCGAGCACCACGGCCTTTTGCAGGGGCTTATCGAGGCGTGCCTAAAAACGCAATACCCTGACGACTTCGCGCACATCATCGAGATCACGTACCGCTTCAGCTACGGCTGGCGGCGCATCCACAACCCCGATTCGGGCGAGGACGTTGCTGGCGATTTAACGACCACGGAATTCACCATGGCCATGCTCGCCTGTCGTGGGTGGACCAACGCCGAAATCGCACGCCATATGGGAGTATCGCCGGGCACCGTCAAAAACCGCCTATCCGGCGTATACGCAAAGCTTGGCATCGGCACACGCGCCGAGCTGGTCGCGCATATGTTGCGTTAGCGACCGGGCTGCCAAGCGCATCGAACGCGTTCCGGAACCCGACGCTTCGCTCGATCAATTTGGACATTTTGACCCTTGAACGGCACTACCGCCACGGGGCGCCTTCTCGCACAATTGGATTATTTCCACCGATATTTGCGGGATGGGAGCCCAAGATGCTTGATCGCCGTTCGTTACTTGTTGCCGGAGCGTCCTCGCTAGCGAGCATCATGTTGCCTCGCGTGCCGGGAAGCGAAAATGCCTTCCTGCTGCCGTTCGCGCCCACCGAAGCCTATGCCGACGAAAAAGATCCCTTCAGGGTGCTCGTTCTCTCGCGCACCATGTTTGGTGTGGTCGTGGTCGACGTCGCCAACAAGAATATGCCCATCACGGGAGCGCAGGTCACGCTCACGTCGCGCTACGTCGCAGGCAAGCAGCTCGCCGCCACGACCGATGAAGAAGGCACGGCCATCTTTGAGGTCGCCCCTCTTTCGGAAGACTACGTGGACGAGGCAACGCTTCTCGACGCGTACGACTTTAACGGCGGCATCTCCATTAGCATGGCGGGCTACCGCGATGTCGAGATTCCCCTTGCGCGTATCCAGGGCGGCACCGCCATAACCGCACCCACACGTCCGCTGTCCGACGGCGAGCCGTACTTCCGCCAGCTCACATTCGACGAATGGGACATCCAGTACGCTGATGCCACGTTCATGGCATTGCCGAAGGACGACGCGGCAAACGACCAACCCGACACGCATGCCTTTATTGTACAGGCACATCTGCCACAGGGTGGACAGGCAACGCTGCACATCAACAAGGTAATGCCCGCCACGGGTAGCTCGCCCGAAACCGTCACGCAGATCGGCCAGATCAAGGCCAGCGCATCAGGCGCGGATAATCTGGCGACGTTCACACTCGAAGACAAGTTTCTCGACGCGGCATCGGGCCTTCTGGAGGAAGGGTGCAAGCTGCGCTTTGTCCTCGACTATCAGGGCAAAACCTACACGCTCTCATCCCCCATGGCCGTTGTCACCGCGCCGGCCGCAAAGGCGGAATCGGGCTCGACCACTATCGTCCCCACTACCATGGACCAAGAGGTCACTCCGTTTGATTTCCCCGCGGCGTTTCCCGGCATCGGTGGTAATAAGTTCACGTGTTGGATGCCCACATTTCCGATCCTCTTCGATTTCTCGTTTGCTGGATACGTGCTGTTTGGCGGAGGATACAAACCAGCCAGCTATATGAACGATTCGGGCAATCCGGATCCGGAGTACTGGAAGAAGTCACCGCGCGAGTCGGGCGCCAAGCAGGCAAACCGCTACCTCGACGAAATGGAGGGGAAGTGGAATCAGTACAAAAGTATGAGTGCCGGTTCGGGCACCGATCCAAGAAACACCAAGCTCCTTCGCCACCATTGCACGCCGCTGTTCACGATGGATATCGCCACACAGCTGTACGGCTCGCTCGCCTACGATTGGGTGGGCAAAACCTGGGGTGACAACAACGACCCCGCATACGGCAATATTAAGGCCCTCTTCCAGGTAAGAACCGACCTCAATTGGACCGAGCAGTTTACCCTAGGACCGGTGCCGTTTTTCCTAAACGTCAACCCCTGGGTGCTGGCAAAACTGGCGCTCGCCGTGGGCGCCCACACGCACGGCAGCGGCGCGGCGTTTTTCAAGAACATTTCGCTCGACTATTCCAACACGTCGGGCTCGTTCACCATCCAGATCGGACTTGCCGTCACCTTTGGAGCCGGCATTGCAGGCGTCGCTTCGTCCGCTGTGCGTGGCGCCGCATCCCTCACACTGTTCATTGGGTACGAGAAGGCAGATGGACACCAGCTTCCGCGGCTGCGCGTAGGTGCAGACGTCGATGTCGATGTGATACTCCAGTTCGTAATGTTCAAGTGGACCACCAAGGTTTGGTCGGGGTCGTGGCCCACACTCATCGATTCGTGGAATATGTCGGTGAACAATGGCGACCAGTATGTGCTCCAACGCTCTGAGCTGGCATTGGGTGGAGATACGCCTTACACGCTGGATGCCTGCTTCGGCACGCCCGGCAACACCGAGGCAGGTGGTGTGCCGCAGTTTATCGCATCGGCCACCATCGTCACCAACGCCGAGCTGCTCGCACGCGCCGAGGTTAAGGCCACTGCCGTAAACGCCGCGCCTGTCGTGCGCGATTGGGATCAAGCGGTCACGCGCATTGAGCTCGAGGCGGATTCAGAAAGCGACGACACGGGACAGATCGAGCATTTCGTCCATGCACTGGTAGAGAACGACGAAAATGCCGCACCGATGTATGAGTACACCTACATCGGTCAGTCAACGAACGCCGTTGCGGACCCGAACGCCAATTCTGCCGGCGTGTCGGAGGACGAGCGTGGCGGCGTCAAACCCTCGAGCGACAACGTGCTGTTTTCCGGCGTGCTCAGCGAAGCCCACATGAAGCTAACGATGATTGCCGGCGTAGAATGCCTGTTCCGTATCGCCTCGGTGCGCTACGGCGACAATGGCCGCTCGCGCCTGGTGGTGCACACAAAGGCAAACGGCACGTGGTCCGCTCCCACGCCCGTGGACTTTCCCCTTGGGTTTGGCGAGGGCGACGTGGAGCGCGACGGCATATTCGATTACGACTTCGACGTGGTGGAATATACGGACGGAAGAGGAAACCAGGACGCCTACGTGCTGCTGGTCTCGGGCGAGCGCCCCGCCGGCGACAACACCCTTTTCGATACGGCAAGCACAGCCGGCATACTGTCCGTTGTGCGCCTGCGCATAAGTAATGACGAGATCCGCGTGGTGTCGCATACGTCATGGCGCAGCATCTCGCGCGGCCGCCTGCAAGAGGATGGCTACCATTGCCTGCAGTGCCCGCGCATCACGGCAGGCAAGACGCTGGTCGACGGGCGCCTGTCGGGTGCCTACCTCCACCGCCGCGGAACCACCGCAGAGAAGGCGCTCGGCAGCGAGGCCGAGGTTGCGCTGGAATGCTTTACCCTGTGGTCGGATGATTTGGGCGACAGCCTGACGTTCCGCCAAGTTCTTCGCTTTCCGCAGGCACCGTCGAGTATCGAGCTGAGCGAGCCCGAGAATATCAACGGCAAAATGGTGGTGCCCGTTGCGTACGAGACCGCAGACGGTTGCGGCTGCGCATCGTACGCCGTGATCGGCCAGTCCATTGCGGGCTGGGGCGTTATGCCACCAGACGCCACGGTGCCCCATGCGGTGCCGTGGCCACAACATTCGGGCTTTTTGGCCACCGTCAACGAGCAGCTGCAGCATATTACTTGGACGCGAGGCGCATCGGCATTTGCAACGCAGCCCGTGGGTGCCGCAGGCTGTGGCCCGGCATCGTTTAGCGTAAGCAACAACGGCAGGTGCGCGCTCTATGTAGAGAACACCGATGGCAAGGTGGGGCAAACCTACGACGAAGAAGGCAACCCGGTAGCAGTAATGGGCAAGCACTTCCGCATCTTCGCCAGCACCTTGGCAGGCGATCTGTTCACGGAGCCGTTCGTGATGTGCGAGCTGGACCATCCCGTCGATCAGATAACGACATTTTTGACGTCGGGAGGCATGCTCTCCGCGCTCGCCACGCACATTGTGAGCGCGGAGAAGAGCGAGGCAGAGCTGCACGGCATCGAAGTGCCCTTGGTGGCGTGTGCCACTCCGACGGGCGCGGTCGCTACCTCGGGCGCGGTGGTACCCGGAGCAGCAGGCGAATCCTTCATGGTCACGGTGCGAAACGACGGCAACACCTTGCTGACCGCCGGCACGATCGATCTGTACCGAGAGGGCTCCAGTCAGCCGTTCTCCAGCGCATCCATCGGATTCGGAGTGAACGCACGCATGGCTTCGATCTACGATCCAGAGCTTGCCGAGGACGCTTCGGCCAACGACATGGCACACGTGAAGTACGCACTCGAGACGCTGGGCACACGTTTTGCAACGCACCCGCTGGTAGCCGACAACGGCAACGCCGTGCTGGCACCGGGTTGCACGGCACAGTTCTGCATGAGCTTCGCCATCCCCGAGAGTTGGAGCGACGAAGTGGGCAAACGCGTAACGCTGTATGAGAAGGCGCGTAATCTGGTGGCGCTCGATCCCGTAACGCTCGAGGAAATTCGACCGGGCGCAAACTCGGCGCTGGGTGCCGTACTGCACGAGCTTCATGTGCCCGACGCGGCATGCGAACGCTCGGAAGTTCAGGTCGGTGTATGCGACAGCGCGGATACGACAGGACTTCACGACGCCCCGATGACGGTCGACGGCGATGGTGGCTCGAGTGGCGGCGGTACTGACGAGGACGGCAGCTCCGGCGGAAGCAGCTCCGGCAGTGGCAAGGACCACGACAATAACAAGCGCTCCGGAAAAGCGGGCGCACTTGCGGGCACGGGCGATGTCAACGCTCCCCTTACGGCAGCCGCTGCAGCACTCGCCGCGGCAGGCGCCGGCCTCGTCGCCTACAGCGCCCGCCGCACGGCGCTCGAAACCGACACCGCCAATGAGGTCAATTCGGATAGGCCTCGCTAGCTCCTACTTACTTTTGTGAGAGGCGCCGACTCGGCTAATCGAACATCAAAATGGGCTGGTTCTGGATACCCAGAGCCGGCCCATTGCGCATTAGATGTCGTCTGAGGAGTCGAGTTCTGCCTCGAGCTTGGCACGGCGTCTTTTCGCCGTGAAAAACGTTGCACACAGGACAGCAAACGTGGCCGCGAAAATCGTCGCACCGCAGAACACGCCCGTGGCCAGGTTCGCCAACCAAAAGACGCTTTCGAGCAGTACGATCTGCGCCTCAGCGACACAGCGCATTGCGGCAATAACAAGCGCGAACGCGGCGCTTATGGAAACCATGTTCGCCATCGCCATGTGGACATAACAATTTCGATTCGCTATTCAAACTTACTCGGACAGAACCGACTCGGTTTTGTCCGAGTAAACTCGAGCATAAACTTGTTCATGCGATACAATTAACTCGGACAAAACCGAGTCGGAAGGAACCGAGTAAGTGGAATTCATTGGCAGGGAGCTTGAACTCGCCCGTATTAAGAAAACACTCAATGCGCCCGAGCAGCGCAATGTTCTCATTTACGGAAGGCGTCGCGTCGGCAAAAGTGAGCTCATCAAGCAGGCGCTAACCGATTTATCGGACGTCGCAACGATCTATTACGAGTGCCGCCAAACCTCCGAGGCAGACAACCTCGAGAGTCTGTCCGCCCTTGCTGCTGAAGCGCTAAGCTTTCCTCCGCTCGCCTTCACGGGCATCCGCGAGCTCATCGAATTTCTGTTTGCCCAAGCCAAAGACAAGAACATTACCCTCGTTCTCGACGAATACCCCTACTTGAGAGATGCGGTTAAAGGCTTAGACAGCATTCTCCAGACCTCAATCGACGCTCACAGGGAAGACTCACGTTTAAACATTGTCCTGTGCGGCTCCTATGTTGAGATTATGAAATCTCTCATCGAGCATGAAAGCCCCCTCTACGGGCGAATTGATCTCGCGCTTGAGCTTAAGCCCATGGATTACTTTGACGCTGCAAAGTTCTATCCCGCGTTCTCACCCGAGGACAAGGTGCGGCTCTATAGCGTTTTTGGCGGCATCCCCTTTTACAATCGCCTCATCGATCAGTCCCAAAGCGTACGCGACAATATCATCGAGCTCGTCACAGAACCTGGCGCCCGCTTAGAAAGCGAAGTACCGTCCTATCTCAACGCCGAGATCTCGAAGATGACCAACGCCAACGAAGTTTTCGGGGCTCTCGCACAAGGTTACTCCCGTTGGGGGGACGTGCTGGCACAGTCGCACGTCTCGAGCGGTCCGGCCATGGCAGACGTACTCGACAAGCTCATGTCACTCGAAATCGTCCAAAAGCGTGCACCCATCAACGACCCTACGAATAAGCGCAAGTCTGGCTACTTTGTGGTGGACCCACTTTCGCTCTTTTACTATCGCTACGTCTTCCGCAATGCTTCTGCGCGTCAGCTGCTCGACCCGGAAGTCTTCTATGATCGTCACGTCTCCCAAGACTTCGAGGAAAACTACACTCCACATATGTTCGAGGAGATCTGCCGTCAATACCTCGTACGGCAAAACAGGACTGGCAAGATCGAACCGGCTTTCGATGCCATAGGCAAGTACTGGTACGACGATCCCGCAAACAAAACGAGCGGCGAATTCGATGTGGTAACGCAAGACCCCGAGGGCTACGCATTCTACGAAGCAAAGTTCCGCAAATCCCCCGTCACGCAAAAAATGGTCGACGAGGAAATCACCCAAGTCGAGGCAACGGGGCTCAAGTGCCATCGCTACGGATTCTTCTCCCGTTCGGGCTTCGAAGCTGACGAAAGCGATCGAACCGTCTTCATCGACCTGCCGCAGATGTTTGAATAGGACAGACCCCACCCGCATCCCAAGCATCCATTATCTAATCGAACTATTGTTCGATGGAATTCGTGTTGGTTGGAATCGCCCAAGGCCTGGGCTATGCTACCTTGACTATCTATATGACTAAAACGCAGCAAAGGAGCACCGAGAGAGCGAGTATGGCAAAAAACACCGCAAACTATGGTAACGACAGTATCCGCCAGCTCAAGGACGAGGAGCGCGTACGCCTGCGCCCCGCCGTCATCTTTGGCTCGGACGGACTCGACGGCTGCGCGCATGCCGCCTTCGAGATCCTGTCCAACGCCGTTGACGAGGCGCGCCAGGGCTACGGCAAGCTCATCACCCTCACCGCCTTTCGCGATGGCTCTATTCAGGTAGAGGACAATGGCCGTGGCTGCCCGCTCGACTGGAACCCTTCCGAGAAGCGCTTTAACTGGGAGCTCGTCTTCTGCGAGCTCTACGCTGGCGGCAAGTACAACAACAACCAGGGCGGCGACTACGACTTCTCGCTCGGCACCAACGGCCTGGGCTCGTGCGCGACCCAGTACGCTTCCGAGTACATGAACGTCACCGTCTGGCGCGACGGCAACAAGTACTCCCTGCACTTTAAGAAAGGCAAGGTCGTCGGCGCCAAGAAGAAGGCACTCGAGATTGAGCCCAGTGACGAGAACCGCACCGGCACCACCATCAAGTGGCGCCCCGATCTTGAGGTCTTTACCTCGATTAGCATTCCCCACGACTGGTATCGCGAGACCATGCGCCGTCAGGCCGTGGTCAACGCCAACGTGACCTTCCGCCTGCGCATCGAGGGCGACGATGGCGAGTTTTCCGAAGAGGATTTTTGCTATCCCAAGGGCATCGAGGACTACGTGCTCGAGAAGGTCGGTACCGACTACCTTACCGAGCCCTTCTTTATCGAGGCCGACCGTCGCGGTCGCGATCGCGAGGACCTGCCCGATTACAACGTAAAAATCACTGCTTGCATGTGCTTCTCGCGCACTTTCATGATGCAGGAGTACTACCACAATTCCTCCTGGCTCGAGAACGGCGGTTCGCCCGAGAAGGCGGCCCGCAGTGCTCTGACCAGCGCCATCGACGCCTACATCAAGCAACAGGGCAAGTACAACAAAAACGAGAGCGGCATCAAATGGCAGGACGTCCAGGACTGCCTGGTACTGGTGACCAACTGCTTCTCCACCCAGACGTCCTACGAAAACCAGACTAAGAAGGCCATCAATAACCGCTTTATCCAGCAGGCGATGACGGCATTCTTTAAGGAGCGCCTCTCGACCTATCTGATCGAGAACAAAGACGCCGCCAACAAGATCATGGAGCAGGTGCTCATCAACAAGCGCTCGCGCGAGAACGCCGAGAAGACGCGCCAGAGCATCAAGACCAATCTGCAACAGAAGACCGACATGGCCAACCGCGTGCAGAAGTTCATCGACTGCCGCTCCAAGGACAAGAGCCGTCGCGAGATCTACATCGTAGAGGGCGACTCGGCAGCAGGCGCCATCCGCACCTCGCGCGATGCCGAGTTCCAGGGTGTTATGCCCGTCCGAGGCAAGATCCTCAACTGTCTGAAAGAGGACTACCCGCGCATCTTTAAGTCCGACATCATCATGGACCTCATGCGCGTGCTGGGCTGCGGTGTGGAGATCAAGGACAAGCGCATCAAGAACCTTGGCGCCTTTGACCTGGACAACCTCAACTGGAACAAGGTCATCATCTGTACGGACGCCGACGTCGACGGTTATCACATCCGCACGCTTGTGCTCACCATGCTCTATCGCCTGGTGCCCACGCTTATCGACGAGGGCTACGTGTATATCGCCGAGTCGCCGCTCTACGAGATCAACTGCAAAGAGAAGACCTACTTTGCCTACACCGAGCTCGAGAAGAACGGCATCCTCAAGGAGATTGGCGACCAGAAGTGCTCGATCAACCGCTCCAAGGGTCTTGGTGAGAACGATCCGGACATGATGTGGCTCACCACCATGAACCCCGAGACGCGCCGCCTGATCAAGGTAGAACCCGAGGACGTCACCAAGATGGAGACCATGTTCAACCTGTTGCTGGGCAACGACGAGACGGGCCGCAAGCGTCACATCTCCGAGCACGGCAAGGAATACCTGGACCAGCTGGACCTGCAGTAGCAGCAAATCGATAACGACGGCCCATAAGAAGTTCAAGAGGAAATCGTGGCAAAGAAGAAGACGAAGAACCAGCCCAAGAAAAAGCAGGTCAACGCCGAGAACGTCATCGGCCTGCACTCCGAGGTCACCGACCAGCCGATTACGCAGACGCTCGAGGTCAACTACATGCCCTACGCTATGAGCGTCAACGTCTCGCGTGCATTCCCCGAGATCGACGGCTTTAAGCCCTCGCACCGCAAGCTGCTCTACACTATGTACAAGATGGGCCTGCTCAAGGGCGAGCGCCAAAAGAGCGCCAACATCGTGGGCCAGACCATGAAGCTCAACCCACACGGCGACGCCGCCATCTACGAGACGATGGTGCGCCTGGCCACGGGCAACGAGGCGCTGCTTGCTCCTTTCGTGGAGTCGAAGGGCAACTTTGGCAAGTACTATTCGGGCGACCTGAGCTACGCCGCCTCGCGTTATACCGAGGCCAAGCTCTCCCCCATCAGCGCCGAGATCTTCAAAGACATCGACAAGGACCCGGTCGACTTCGTTGACAGCTACGACGGTGCCATGAAGGAGCCGCGTCTGCTGCCCACCACGTTCCCCAACATCCTCGTCTCGGCCAACAAGGGCATCGGCGTCGCTATGGCGTCCGATATCTGCGGCTTCAACCTCAACGAGGTCTGCACCGCCACGATGCACTACCTGAAGGACCCCGACTGCGACCTGCTCGAGTACATGCCCATGCCCGATTTCTCGACCGGCGGCGAGATTATCTACCGCCGCGAGGAGATGGAGAAGATCATCGAGACCGGTCTTGGCAGCTTCCAGATTCGCTCCCGCTGGCGCTGGATTCCCGAAGAGCGCATCATCGAGGTGTACGAGATCCCCTACACCACCAAGACCGATGTCATCATCGAACGCATCGTCAAGCTCTCCAAGGAGGGCAAGGTCAAGGAGATCGCCGACATCCGCGACGAGACCGACCTTTCGGGTCTGCGCATCGCCATCGACCTTAAGCGCGGCGTCGACCCCGACAAGCTCATGGCCAAGCTCTATCGCTCGACCACGCTGCAGGATTCGTTCTCGTGCAACTTTAACGTGCTGGTCGACGGCTATCCCCGCGTTATGGGCGTGCGCCAGATCCTGCACGAGTGGGTCAAGTGGCGTATTGAGTCCACGCGTCGCCGCATTAACTTTGACCTGGGCAAAAAGTCCGAGCGTCTGCACCTGCTGCACGGCCTCGAGGCAATTCTGCTCGACATCGACAAGGCCATCGCCATCATCCGCGGCACTAAGCTCGAGGCAGAGGTTGTACCCAACCTTATGAAGGGTTTCGACATCGACGAGACCCAGGCCGAGTTTGTCGCCGAGCTTAAGCTCCGCAACATCAACGAGGAGTACATCCTCAACCGCACCAAGGACATCGCCAAGCTCGAGGGCGAGATTGCCGAGCTTGAGGAGATCCTCTCCAGCGAGGAGAACATCAAGAAGGTCATCAGCGACGAGCTAGCAGCGGTCAACAAGAAGTACGTGATGCCGCGCCGCACGGGCAGGATCGAGCCCCATGAGGTTATCGAGGTAAGCTTGGAGCCCGAGGTCGAGGAGTACCCGGTCACCATCATGCTCTCGCGCGATGGCTACCTAAAGAAGATGACGGACCGCGTGCTCAAGAAGGCGACCACGCTCAAGTACAAGGACGGCGACAAACCCTTTATCGAGTTCCCGTCCTCCAACACCCACGAGCTGCTGGTCTTTACCAACAAGAGCCAGGTGTACAAGTGCAAGGTCGCGGCGTTTGAGGACACCAAGTCGGCCCAGCTGGGCTCGTACCTTCCGACCGATCTTGAAATGGAACCCGACGAGAGCGTCATCTGGGTCATCGACCCCGAGGACTACAAGGCCGACGTGCTGTTCGTCTTTGAGAACGGCCGCGTGGTGCGTGTCGCGCTTTCTGGATACGCTACCAAGACCAACCGCAAGCGCCTTAAGAACGCCATCTACGGCGGCAGCAAGCTGCTGTATGCGCAGGTGCTCAAGGAGGACCGCGACCTCGCGCTGGTCTCGAGCGACTACCGCCTGATGAACTTCAACACGTCGCTGCTCAAGACCAAGACGACCACCAACACGCAGGGCGTCCAGGCCTTTACGGCCAAGAAGGGCCGCTCGGTCACCACCGTCGGCACGACCGAGGAAATCCTTGGCGCCGGCGTCTCGGCCGAGAAGTTCACCGCGCAGAGCCTGCCCTCCGCCGGCGCCCTCATGAAGGAAAATGACATGCCGAGTTTGTTTGACTAAAACAACGGCGACTAAACCGTCATGGTTTTACAAAGCAGCGGGGCCCGGAGCGCAGTAAACGCTGCGCCCCGGGCCCCATGCATTACACCAGCATCATCCCTATAGACAAAATGCCGCATAAAGCGGAACAGACATAAGCCCATCATTCATTCCAAAGGGCTTAGTCGATAGCCTGATAAGGCGCACGCCCGGATGGGTCTTTTTAAGTGAGGACAGACTTCGAGATCTTGTGTTCTCCCCCGCCTTGACTTCAATCGCAGACAAGCATCCCTGCTTCTCTACTACAAAGTCGATTTCCGCACGATTATCTCGCGCCCAATAATGCAGTGGATAACCCATGGCTGAAAGCTGTTGGGCAACGTAGTTTTCGGTAAGTGCACCCATGAATGTGCCGCCGATACCGGCAAGAATATCGGCGCGTTGAGCACCGGCCTTGGAGACCAGCAGCCCTGTATCCGCCTGATAGATTTTAAAAGCAGAAGGGTTAACGAAGGCCTCTAAGGGGCTTTCGATCTGCCCGACTAGGCTGCAGCGCGCCACCGTACCCGACAATACAAGCCAATCGAGAGCATCTCCAAAGAGAGACGCATTGCCCCCCGCTCGCACTACCTTGTATTGAAATTTACGATTCTCTTTGGCAAGCTGCTGTGGAATGGAATCGAAGCACGCACGCGTCTTTGCACTCAAGCGTTCATCAGCATATTTATTGGTGTCGGCGGAATATCCGTCGAGAATAATCCGATGCTTTTCGGCCACATCAATGATTGACTGATCATCGATGTACGTTTGGACCGCCTCGGGCATTCCGCCAACAACAAGATACTGTCGATAGAGCCCAAGCGCCTTTTCATGAAGGCTTGGCGCAAGAGGACCCATTATCTCGAATGATGAGCGTATCTCGTCGACCAGCTGATCGTGCCCCATCGCCCAGAGAAACTCCTCGAAATCGAGTGGAGTCATCTCAATCAAGTCGGTCTTTCCGACGGGGAACGAATACGACTGATGGTTAATGGCAACCCCAAGAAGCGACCCGGCAGCCGCAACGTAATACTCGGGAGCATCTTCGCAAAAGTATTTAAGGGAAGTGAGCGCTTCCTCGCATGCCTGGATCTCGTCAATGAACAGTAAGGTTTTGCCAGGCACGATACGCTGTCCCGTACGAGCCTCGATCGCACGTACGATCGAATGAGGGTCAAGACCGCCCGAAAAATCCGCTCGCGCCGACCGGTCGTTCTCAAGATTAACGTAGACAACCGATTCGAAAAGATCCTGGGCGTACGTTCTGAGCAAATAGGTCTTGCCACACTGGCGCACGCCTTTGACCAGCAAAGGTTTTCTATCAGCTCTGTCTCGCCATTCCCTAAGGAGCTCGTCTGCCTTGCGACGCATACGTAACCTTCCCTCATGAACTTCTATTTGACAATATTTTAACGCGGATTAATTTGTTTTCAGTTATTTTTCTGCGTTTAAAAATTGTTCTATACGGCACTTGAGGGAATTCGCCCCTATCTCTCGGTAAGGACAGCAAGCATTTCCACCAACGCTGATTGCCATGCGTTCTTCTTGTCCTTAGGCAAGCTTGCGAGCGAGCTCTCGCACCTCTTTCAACTTGGGCGAGGATGCCATGCTGTCGCGCTCGGTCATACCGCTGATGGTGACAATGCCCTGGTCCTCCCACTTGCAGTACGCGCAGGTTGACTTGTACATAGCGATCGCCGCATCATAGACACCCTCGCTGTGGCTATCGAGTAAAAGGGCCGTCTTGGTGAACGGGAATCCCGCGGCACCGAAGGCGTACAGGCGGTCGATGGCGGTCTTTTCCTGCGCAGTGATATCAAACCAGTAGATAGGCGAAGCGAAGACAACCATGTCGGTGTCTTTCAGCGACTCAATCACGTTGGCCATGTCATCCTTCTGCACGCAGACGCCCTCATGGGCGAAGCAGTACTGGCATCCCAAGCAGCCGGCGATCTTCTTGCTGGCAACGCGGATGACCTCGACCGTATGGCCGCCCTCACGCGCGGTCTCGGCAAACGCCTCGACCATGGTATCGGTATTAGCGCCCTTACGCGGGCTGCCGCTCAATACAACGATATT
The DNA here is from genome assembly GCA_900542275.1 of uncultured Collinsella sp. Taxonomy (GTDB): domain Bacteria; phylum Actinomycetota; class Coriobacteriia; order Coriobacteriales; family Coriobacteriaceae; genus Collinsella. The sequence goes on along the minus strand of UQMW01000002.1, from coordinate 7,455 downwards.
CATAGGATTCCCTCTCCCTCATGCTGCAGGCGCGCAGCATGCTTTCTTGTAACCAAAACGAATGGTGTTAATCAATCGCCAGCAGGCCATATCTCTTGTTCAAGTTCCCTAAAGAAGCTCAAGACGATTGCGATTGCCTTATACAACGTCGAAAATCAAAGAGGGCCCATAGCAACGCCACCTACCTGAAATGACATGCGGTCAAGACGAGCTACGAGGATCGTGACGAGCCGATACCGCCCGCATGCCCCCTTCGGAATAGGCGCTGAGCAGCTCCTGAGCGTGGGCAAACTCGGGCCCTCGCCTCCAACCGAGCAGGCGGTTGACCGCGAGATTTCCCTGGACGTTGTGGACGAAGAGCAGATAGGCGTCCTCGCGCGAAAGCCCAGTCTCCTCCATGATCGAGGGAACCATCTGCTCGGCGCCGCGCTCGACGACGCGCTGTGCCACCCGGGCGTACGCGTCGTCATCCGAGTAGAGCAGATAATAGTCATCGTTTGCCGGCGGACGCTGGCAGAGGGCACCCGCCTCCGTTCCCTCGAGCGGCGGCACCGCCGCCAAGGCCTCGTCGATAAGCGCGTCGAGCAGGGCGAACTTGTCCTCGTAGTGCAGATAGAACGTGCCACGGTTGATATCGGCGCGGCGGCAAATATCCGCTACCGTCATCTTCGCGAAGCCGACCTCGGCCAGCAGCGCGAAGAACGCCTCCCGTATGACCGAGAGTGTATAGCGTCGGCGACGATCGATCTTCCCCGCTTCCATTACCCCTCCAATTGCAACGCTCGACAATGCCCGGCAAACGCTCGTTTATCGACAGCAGGCCGAAGCTGTTCATTGCTCTTAAGCAAATCGACATGGATACTTTTTATAGACACCTGTTTATAATAGCTGAAAGAAGGTATCCAGTGACCCTGTACGAGCAGCTCGTTATCGAGCTCACCAACCAATCGTTTTCCCTTCAGGCCGCCTACCGCAGCGGCGGCACGCCCTATGAGCTGAGTGACCGCGAGCCCGAGCCCTACGACCAGCAAATCAGGGACTTCGCCCGCATGATCGAGGAAGCCGATTGCGTGCTGGTGGGCGGGGCCTCTGGGCTCTCCGCGGCGGGCGGCGGCGACTTCTATTACGAGGACAACGCAACCTATCGCAGGCATTTCGGCAAATTCGCCGAGCGCTACGGTTTCAAGGGCGCTTTCGAGGGGTCGTTCTACCGCTGGCCCACCGCCGAGGCGCGCTGGGGATACCTCGCCACCTTCCTCGACACCACGCTCAACGCCCCGCTGCGCAAGCCCTACAGGGACCTCGACACCATTATCGCCGAGAAGGATTTCTTCGTGCTCACCACCAACCAGGACACGCAGTTTGTGAAGCTCTATCCCTGGGAGAAAGTGGCAGAGATCCAAGGCGACCACCGCTTCTTTCAGTGCTCCCACTGTTGCACCGACGCGGTGTGGGATGCGGTCGAGCCGGTCTCCCGCATGGTAGAGGCCATGGGAGACGGCCTTGAGGTTCCGACAGAGCTCGTGCCGCGCTGCCCGCACTGCGGGGCAGAGGCGTTCCCCTGGGTTCGCGGCTACGGCAACTTCCTGCAGGGCGAACTCTACGAGGAGCAGTACCGCAAGGTGTCCGACTGGCTCGACGCGCACGCACGGCAGAGGATCCTCTTCCTCGAGCTGGGTGTGGGCCGCATGACGCCCGCGTTTATCCAGGAGCCGTTCTGGGCCCTCACGGCGCAGTTACCGCAGGCCAGCTACATCGCCGTAAACAACAAGACGCAGTTTCTCCCCCGCGCGATCGAGGATCGGGGGCTCGCCGTTCGCGCCGACATCGCCGACGTGCTTGCCGACGTGCGCAAGACGCTGGGGAGGTAGCGCATGGAGACGGCGAAAGCAGTTCGCATAGGCAGGGCGCTAGCCGAAGCGGATCTTGTCATCATCGGCGCTAGCAACGGACTCGACATGGCGGAGGGGCTCAACCTTTTCTGCGCCGATGCTCATTTCCAAGAGGCGTACGGCGACCTCGCTCAGGCAGACGGCATCGGCTGCATACTGCAGGGGCTCGCTTCCCCGGATGCCAGCGTGCGACGCCGATGGGCCGAGCGGTTCCATCAAAAGGAGTATCTCGAATATGAGCCCGGCTCGCTCATGAACGGGCTGCGGCGTCTTACGGAGCACGCCGACACCTTCGTGGTCACATGCAACATCGACGGGCACTTCGCGCGCGCCGGGTTCGACGAGGAGCGCGTGCTCGAGACTGAGGGGAGCACGCGCACGTCGGTTGACGAGCGGCGCCTCGCCCATCCAGACGCCCTCGCCATGACCCAGCTCGAGGAGCTCGAGCGCCTTGTGCAAGCCCATCGCAACGGCAGGGTCGCCATCCTCGAACTTGGCGTGGGACTGCGCAACGGCATCATAAAGCACATGCTCGCCCAGATCGCGAACGTCTGCGAGCACGCCACCTACATCGTGTTCAACTACAGCCAGGCTATGGCGCCCGATGCATCGTGCGAGACGATTCTCGTTGACGGCGATATGGCCCCGGCTTTCGAGGAGATTGCCCAATGCCGTCTCTAGAGAGGGAAGCGTATAGGCTTCGAAGCCTTATCGACGATGCCGACGCCATCATCGTCGGCATCGGCTCGGGCATGTCAAGCGCCGCCGGGTTCAACCATTACAACCGCGCAGGCATGGCGCGCGCCGGAATGACGGACTGGCAGCAAGCCTTTGGCTTCAAGAGCCTTTTCGACGGCTTCTACCACCTCTACCCCAGCCTCGAGCAGCGATGGGCATACTATGCGCGATACATCGACTTCATGCTGCGCGAGCCGACCTCGCAGCCCTATCTCGACCTACGGTCCCTCATCGGCCATAAGGACTACTTCATCCTGAGCACCAATGTGGACACCCAAGTCGAGAAGACGTTTCCCACCGAGAGGATCTGCAACTATCAGGGAAGCTTCGCGCACCTTCAATGCAAGCAGCCATGCTGCGACGAGCTCTTCGAGGCGAGCCCCTACGTCGAGCGCATGCTCGCGGGCATGGCGGGGTTCGAGGTCCGCAGCGAGGATGTCCCCCGATGCCCGCACTGCGGCTGGCAGCTTGTGCCGTGGGTGCGCGACGACACGTTTCTGCAGGGTGCGGCCTGGCGCGAGAGCCTCGGACGATACGAGCGCTTCGTGCGCGAGCGCAGCGATCGCCGCGTGCTGTTGCTGGAGCTCGGCGTGGGCGAGATGACCCCCGGCATCATCACGCTCCCGTTCTGGAGCATGACCGCGAAGCTGCCGGATGCGCACCTGTTGAGCGTCAACATCTCGAACGGCTCGGCTCCGCTGCAGCTCGGAAGCAAGGCAGAGGCGATTCAGGCAGATTTGGGCGCGCTGCTCTCGGCGGCGCGGACGGGCGACGGTGCTTAAGCCTCCTTGTTGGTCGCTTTAAGGTATGCATCGTCGCCCACGGGCTCCAGCCACTCGTTGGAGGTCTCCTCGCCCGGAACCTCCAACGCGAGATGCGAGAACCAGCTGTCGGGCGCGGCGCCGTGCCAGTGCTTCACCCCCGGGGCGATGTTGACCACGTCGCCGGGGCGCAGCTCCTGTGCCGGCTTTCCCCACTCCTGGTAAAACCCTCGACCAGCCACGCAGACGAGGATCTGCCCACCGCCGCTTTTGGCGTGATGGACGTGCCAGTTGTTGCGGCAGCCGGGCTCGAACGTCACGTTGTGGACACCGACCTGCTCGGTGGAAAGGGGCGCGAGGTAGCTTTGCCCGATAAAGTACTTCGCGAAGGCGTCGTTGGGGGCACCGATGGGGAAAACCATCTCGTTTTGGTGCTGAGCCCTTGCGTCGGCGGCATCGTCGGCCGCCCAGACCTCCTTCGCCATGCGGAAGGCAGCCCACGCCTTGGGCCAACCCGCATAAAACGCCGCGTGCGTAAGGATTTCCGCTATCTCCGTCCTGGTCACTCCATTGTTCTTTGCGGACATCAGGTGATATTTGAACGAAGAGTCCGTCAGCCCCTGCGACATCAGGGCAACCACCGTCACCACGCTGCGGTCGCGCAGGGAGAGCTCACTCTCTCGGCTCCACACCTCGCCGAACAGCACGTCGTCGTTGAGCTGTGCGAATTTGGGAGCGAACTCCCCCAGGGCGTCTCTGCCTGCCGTCTGTTTAACTGCCATGATCGATTTCCTCCTGTCGATAGTTTTGGCACAAATCTGTTTCCGCGCGGCCAAACAGCCCGGCTAGATTCCCATGCCCATTCGCCGCGCCTGCTCCAGAGCGGGATGCCCGGCGATTTCGCCCACGCCGTTCACGCCGCCGGCGAAAACCGTTCCAGCGAGCGTGCAGCGGGAGAAACAGTCAACCCATCCCTGCATCGCCTTTTTCGCCCCGTCGAAGGTCGAGCGCCCGTTCTCCGCCGCCGTCGCCAACAGATATGCCTCGGTGAATGCATAATCGGAGCCAAAAAGCGGGTTAGCGCGGTCCAGCATGGTTTTGAGCTGGCCGCAGACGCTGTAGTAGTAGACGGGCGTTGCAAACACCAGCACATCCGCATCGTGCATTTTGGCGGCAATTTCCACGGCATCGTCTTGGATGACGCAACGCCCCAACTTTAAGCAGGCAAGGCAGCCCCTGCAGAAGCCCATTTGCTTCTCGCGCAGACGCACGGTCTCAACGCTGTGACCTGCCTCCCGCGCGCCGTTGGCGAAAGCCTCCGCCAGCGTCTCGGAATTGCCATTCTTTCGTGGACTTGAAGAAACTATCAAAACCGTTTTGCCCATTACGGAATACCCCTTGCGCTCCCGATTTACATTGACGAGAATGAAGGTAATACCTAAACCTGACTTTAGGTCAAGGAATGAATTCGACATTGTTTCGGAGGAGCCATGTACACAATCGGACAGGTGGCGGAAATGTTCGGTTTGCCCGCTTCAACGCTGCGATATTACGACAAGCAGGGATTGTTCCCGGGGCTGGAGCGGGCATCCGGCATTCGCCGATTCAGCGATACGGAACTCGAAGCGCTTCGGGTCATCGAATGCCTAAAGAAGGCTGGAATGGAGATCAAGGACATCCGGCTGTTCATGGAATGGTGCGCAGAGGGTCCCTCAACATACCCCAAACGCAAGGCCATGTTCGAGGAGCGCAAGGCCCACATGGAGTCGGAGATCGTGAACATGAACCGCGCGCTCGACATGCTGAAGTTCAAATGCTGGTACTACGAGCAGGCAATCCAAGATGGCAACGAGGATAGAGTGAAGGCGCTGATTCCCGATAATTTGCCAGAAGAAATCAAAGATACCTACGATAACGCCCACACTCAATAATGCCGCCCGATGCTCAAGGGGCTTTGGCAAGGAGTCGTTTTAGGCAGATATGCAAAAAGATAGCCTCCGAACCAGAGGGTCCGGAGGCTTTTATTCCCGTTATTTCGCTGGTGGCTTTACTCTATGGCGGCGCCGAAACAGCATCAGGCGGTACTCGACGGTATCAAAACGCGAGTTCAAAAGCCAGTTCCCGCTATTCCCGCTCAGTGACTAATCCAGGCCGAGTGTTGTCGATGCGTGTCGCGTCGTACCGCCTAAGGGCCAATTCGTGCGCAATTTGGGCGAATCAGGCCCTTAATTCGCGATTTTGTGAATGACTCAATTGATTCGCAAAACCGCAGGTCGCCTTTTTAATCACTCCCTAGTTTCCGCCGGGGTTCGTAGCGGGTGGCGTGAAAAGGGGTGATTCAAAGGGTCGGAGAGATGTCTATAGCGCAATCTTCTGGTATTGGCGCAGTGAGGGACTTCTCACCTCCATCAGTCCAAATCGTCAAGCTCCGAAAGACGTCGAGCTAGAGAAAAGGACCTATTTCCCGTCATGGATTGGGTTTATCTGCATGACTAGAGCCCTGGTGTAATTGGCTGGATCACCGTTCCGGGAACCGGTATCGACCTACCTGTCCGCCAAGCTCCTTCTTCAGCTCCAGTTTAGTATCTGACTCACACCGTTATAAGCAAAACCGAAGAGATGCGTCTTGGCCAAGAAATAAGGTTAGCCTTATCTTACTGCATGATTCGTGTGTTATAGTTAGATTGCTCTAACTGTTTGGGGGGCGATAGCCATGCACGAACGCAAGGGCTTCTGGGACAAGAATGCCGGTCGGTACGACCGTTTCATGCGAAAGGACCGGGCGGCGTATGAGAAGATGTATGAGCTGATCAGGCCGGTGGTGAAAGCAAAAACCGTACTGGAGGTTGCCACCGGCACGGGGCTTATCGCAAAGAGCATCGTGGATGCGGCGGTGCACATCGAGGCTACGGACGCTTCTGCACAGATGATCCTTGAAGCAAAGCGGGACAATCAATCCGCAAAGCTGCACTTTTCCGTACAAGATATGTTCCGCCTGCCCTATGCACAGAAGTCCTTCGAAGTGGTGATCGCGTCCAACGCGCTTCACATAGTGCCGCATCCGGAAAAGGCACTGCAAGAAATCAGGCGGGTACTGAAGGACGACGGCGTGCTCATCGCGCCGACCTTCACCCACGCGGGGAACTCGGTTTCCGGCAAGGCAAAAGCCTTTTTCATGAGTATGGCGGGATTCCCCCTCCACAGCAGGTGGACAAGCGAGGAATACCTGCGTTTCCTGCGTCAAAACGGCTGGGCGGTGCAGAAAAGCGCGGTGCTGAAGGCCTCGTTCCCATTGACCTATGCGGAATGCACGAAATCGGAGGGGCCAGATGTCGTTCTTTGAAAACACCCGCAAGCCCGTGGGCCTCGGCGGAAAACTTATGGTTGCCATGATGAATCTGGGCCACAGCCCTGTGGCGCGGTGGGGACTTCGATTTCTACGACTTGCGCCAAATGCCAAGGTGCTGGATTGCGGCTGCGGCGGCGGGGCGAACATAAAACGGCTGCTGAAAAAATGCCCGCATGGCGTCGTCAAGGGCGTCGACTATTCGCCCGTCAGCGTGGAGAAGACTAGAAAGCTCAACCGAATTGCAATTCAGGAGGGGCGTTGCGCCGTTCTGCAAGGCAGTGTGGCGGATATGGTGTTTGAGGATAGCTACTTCGATGCCGCCACGGCCTTTGAGACCGTCTATTTTTGGCCTGATTTGCCCCGATGCTTCCGTGAGGTCTGGCGGACGCTGAAGCCAGGCGGGACAATTCTTATCTGCAACGAGAGCAATGGCGATACGGACAAGGACGAGAGGTGGACGCAGATCATCGGCGGCATGACCATCTACAAGGACATTGAATTAAAGGCATGTCTGGAGCAGGCGGGTTTTCACGAGGTGCAGATACACAAAAAGAAAAATTGGCTCTGCGTCACGGCGCGGAAGTAGGGGTATCAAGCACGGGCATTTTTGCATCCATCCTGCACATGGCGATAGGCATGACGGTCATAGCGGCTATGCTGGCGGCAATTATGACAGTTTTTATTCACTGAGGAAGAAACCTATGAAATGTAAAAT
>UQMW01000001.1 GCA_900542275.1 uncultured Collinsella sp. | reverse complement strand
CCGCCGCTGCTGTGTCCGCTGCCGATGCTGCCACTGCCGCCGTCGAGCCCGAGCCTGCCGCAGAGCCCGAGCCCGAGCCGGCAGAGCCCACGACGGCCGACCTCTACGCCCGTCGTCCCCGCAAGCGCAAGGCCGTCGTCGACCAGCTCGCTCGTGAGCTTGAGGTCGAGGACGAAGCCGCTGCCGCCGACGCCCCGAAGGGAGGCGATGAGTAATGCCTATCGGACCTGCGCGCATGCCGCTCTTCGATCACCTGGGAGAGCTCCGTCGCCGCCTGACCATCGTGGTCGTATCGGTGTTTGCCGCCGCCATCGTGCTGTATTTCGCCACGCCCGTGGTGCTCGATATCCTGGAAGACCCCATCCGCTCGTTTGTGCCGGACGGTAAGTTCTACATCACCACCACGCTCGGCGGCTTTGGCCTGCGCTTCTCGCTGGCCATCAAGATGGCCGTTGTCATGTGCACGCCCATGATCATCTGGCAGATCTTGGCGTTCTTCCTGCCGGCGCTTCGCCCCAACGAGCGCAAGTGGGTCGTGCCCACGGTGCTCGCTTCGACGGTGCTGTTCTTCCTGGGTGCCATCTTCTGCTACTTCATCATCATTCCTGCGGGCTTTGAGTGGCTCATCGGCGAGACCTCTGCCGTCGCAACTGCGCTGCCCGATCTGGAGAACTACGTCAACATGGAGCTGCTCTTTATGATCGGCTTTGGTGTGGCGTTTGAGCTGCCGCTCATCATTTTCTACCTGTCCGTTTTCCACATCGTGTCCTACGCGGCTTTCCGCGGCGCCTGGCGCTACGTGTACGTGGGCCTGCTCGTGGGCTCGGCTGTGATCACGCCCGACGGCTCGCCCGTCACGCTGGGCCTTATGTACGGTGCCCTGCTTTCGCTCTACGAGATTTCGCTCGCCATCGCTCGCGTGGTCATTACTGCGCGCGAGGGCAAGGAGGGCCTGTTCGTGAGCCGTCTGGACCTGTTCTCGGACGACGAGGACGACGAGGAGTAAATCGGTATGCACGAGGTTGGCATTGTCAACGGCATACTCGATACAGTGATTCGCGCGGCGCGTGGGGCGGGGGCCTCGCGCGCCGTTTTGGTAACGCTGCGTATCGGGGATATGACCGAGGTGGTGCGCGAGGCGCTCGACCTTGCGTGGGAGACGTTTCGCGACGAGGACCCGCTCACGCGAGGCTGCGAGCTTTCCGTGGAGGAAGTCCATCCACAAAGCGAGTGCCTGGACTGCGGCGACGTCTTCGACCACGATCGCTTCCACTGTCGCTGTCCCCAGTGTGGTGGTGCCAACGTGCGCCTACTGCACGGCCGCGAACTCGACATCGCAAGTATCGAAATCGAAACCCCCGACGATTAGCCGTCACCAAATGGCAGAAGTAAGGAGTGCCGAGTATGGCCGAGAAAACGATTGATATCGCATCGCCGATCCTGTCGCGCAACGAGCGTCTGGCAGACCAGCTGCGTCAGCGATTTAATGAGGCAGGCACCTATGTGATCAATGTGCTGTCGAGCCCCGGTTCGGGCAAGACCACCACGATCCTGGGCACCAACGAGCGCCTGCGTGACAAAGCCGGCCTGCGCTGTGCCGTCATCGAGGGCGATATCGCCTCGGACGTCGACGCCATCATCATGAAGGAAGCCGGCATGCCCGCCATCCAGATCAACACCGGTGGCCTGTGCCATCTTGAGGGCAACATGATCATGGAGGCCGTTGACGCGTTCGACCAAGCGGTGGGCCTTCAAAACATCGATGTCATCTTTATCGAAAACGTGGGCAACCTGGTCTGCCCGGTCGACTTTGACCTGGGCGAGAACCTGTCCATCATGATTCTCTCGGTGCCCGAGGGCGACGACAAGCCCATCAAGTACCCGGGCATCTTCCAGCACGCCGGCGCGCAGCTGCTCAATAAGGTCGACGTGGCCCCGGCTTTCGATTTTGACATGGATAGGTATACTAAGACACTCGATGACCTCAATCCGCAGGCGCCGCGGTTTGCCGTGAGCGCGCGCAAGGGCGAGGGCATGGATGCCTGGTGCGATTGGCTCATCGGGCAGATCGAGCAAGCAAGGGCGTAAGTCGGCCGCCATAAGCGCGGGCGCAGCCGCAGAGACATGAGATAGGAGCCTCTTTTGAAGCTCATCATCGCCGAGAAAAACGACGCCGCGCGCCAGATCGCCGAGCGTCTGTCCACGGGCAAGCCCAAAAAGGACAAGGTGTACAACACCGCCATCTACCGTTTTGAGTGGAAGGGCGAGGAGTGCGTGACGATCGGCCTTGCCGGTCACATCCTCGCGCCCGATTTTTGCGACAGCGTGCTGTTCGATAAAAAGCTGGGCTGGTATTCGGTCACCGAGGACGGCGAGATGCTGCCGGCCGACATGCCCGATGGCCTGGCACGTCCGCCCTACGACACCAAGCGCAAGCCGTTCCTTGCCGACGGTATCTCCATCAAGGGCTGGAAGCTCGAGAGCCTGCCCTATCTCACCTGGGCGCCCGTCATTAAGCTGCCGGCCGAGAAGGAGCTCATTCGCTCGCTCAAGAACCTTGCCAAGAAGTCCGACAGTGTCATTATCGCTACGGACTTCGACCGTGAGGGCGAGCTGATCGGTTCGGACGCCCTCAACAAGGTGCGTGAGGTTGCGCCCGACTTGCCGGTTGCCCGCGCTCAGTATTCTTCGTTTACCAAGGCCGAGATTACGCAGGCCTTCGATAACCTTGTCTCGCTCGACCAGAACCTGGCCGACGCTGGCGAGAGCCGTCAGCATATCGACCTCATTTGGGGCGCGGTGCTCACGCGCTACCTGACGCTCGCCAAGTTTGGCGGCTTTGGCAACGTGCGCTCCGCCGGCCGAGTGCAGACGCCGACGCTTGCCCTGGTGGTCGAGCGCGAGCGCGAGCGCATGGCGTTTGTACCCGAGGACTATTGGCAGATTCGCGGTATGGGTGCCGCGCAGGGCGCCGCCGAGGACGACCGCTTTAAGATCGCGCACAAGACGGCGCGTTTTACCGATAAAGATGCTGCCGAGACGGCATACGGCCACGTTGACGGCATCAAGACGGCAACCGTCGCCGCGGTGACGAAGCGCTCGCGCAAGCAGCAGCCGCCCACGCCGTTCGCGACCACCTCGCTGCAGGCAGCCGCTGCGGCCGAGGGCATATCGCCCGCACGCACCATGCGCATCGCCGAGTCCCTCTACATGGCGGGTCTCATCAGCTATCCGCGTGTCGACAACACCGTGTACCCCGCGACGCTCGATCTGGGCGCCGTGGTAAGCGACCTGGCAAAGATCAACCCGGCGTTGGCGCCCGTGTGCAAAAAGGTGCTCGCCGGCCCCATGAAGCCCACGCGCGGCAAGGTCGAGACCACCGACCACCCGCCTATCTACCCCACGGGCGAGGGCGATCCATCCACGCTCGACGGTGGCCAGCGCAAGCTCTACGACCTCATCGCCCGCCGCTTCCTGGCGACGCTCATGGGTCCCGCGACCATCGAGAACACCAAGCTTGAGCTCGACGTTAACGGCGAGCCGTTCGTGGCTTCGGGCGACGTGCTCGTGACCCCGGGCTTCCGCGAGGCGTACCCGTACGGCCTTAAGCGCGACGAGCAGATGCCGCCGCTTGAGCAGGGCGATACGGTCGACGTGTTCGACATTAAGCTCGAGGCCAAGCAGACCGAGCCGCCCGCGCGCTACAGCCAGGGCAAGCTCGTGCAAGAGATGGAAAAGCGTGGCCTGGGCACCAAGTCCACGCGCGCGAGCATCATCGAGCGCCTGTACGCCGTGCGTTACCTCAAAAACGATCCCGTGGAGCCGAGTCAGCTGGGTATCGCCATTATCGATGCACTGTCGCAGTTTGCCCCGCGCATCACGAGCCCCGATATGACCAGCGAGCTCGACGGCGACATGACCCGCGTGGAGCGCGGCGAGGACACCGAAGAGCATGTCGTGACGCACTCGCGCGCGCTGCTGGCCGGCGTGCTCGACGAGCTGCTCAAACATACGCAGGAGCTGGGCGACGCCATCAGCGACGCCGTCACGGCCGATGCGCGCGTGGGCGCCTGCCCCAAGTGCGGCAAGGACCTGGTTATGAAGACGAGCGCCAAGACCCGCGGCAGCTTTATCGGCTGCATGGGCTGGCCCGACTGCGACGTGACCTATCCGGTGCCGAGCGGTGTCAAGGTGAGCCCGCTCGAGGGCGAGGCCGCCGTGTGCCCCAAATGCGGCGCGCCGCGCATTAAGTGCCAGCCGTTCCGCCAGAAGGCCTTCGAGATCTGCGTGAACCCGACGTGCCCCACCAACTACGAGCCCGACCTTAAGGTGGGCGAGTGCAAGGTGTGCGCCGAGGCCGGACGCCATGGCGATCTGATCGCGCACAAGAGCGAGAAGAGCGGCAAGCGCTTTATCCGCTGCACCAACTACGATGACTGCGGCGTGAGCTATCCGCTGCCGGCGCGCGGTAAGCTCGAGGCGACGGGTGAGACCTGCCCCGAGTGCGGTGCCCCCATCGTGGTGGTCAACACGGCGCGCGGCCCGTGGCGCATCTGCGTCAACATGGACTGCCCGACCAAGGAGAAAAAGCCCGCCCGCGGCCGCAAAACCACAACCAAGGCGAGCACGGCAAAGAAGGCCACGGCGGCAAAGAAGACGACAGCCAAGAAGACAACCGCCAAGAAGTCGACGGCGAAGAAGTCGACTGCCAAGAAAGCGGCTACCGACAAGTAGCGGCGCAGTCGAAACATTGCCCTAAAAAACGAGCGAGGACCCTGCGATCCTCGCTCGTTTTTTGACCGGCAGTTAGGGACGTTCCTTTTTCTGCCGGCAGTTTAGGAACGTCCCTAACTGCCGAATCGGGAACGACAAAGCGCTAGTTCACTTCGACGGGTTTGGCGCCGGGATAGCGCTCCTCAAAGTCTAGGCGGTACTTATTGTCATTGGTGCCCGCCACGTTGTCGTGTGACAGCGGCGCCACAATCTCATTCTTATGGTCCGCAGGCTTGGCGTATTTCAGGCTGATCTCCCAGGCATCACAGATTGCGTCGATGCGGTGATCCAGGTCGTCGTACAGGGCAACGATGTCCTTCCAGGAGCTGTAGTTCCTGGAGCTCGTCGGGACGTCCAGATCCTCGACGATGTCGTAATACTGCTCGATGGTGTCCTCCGTGCGCTCGGCGACGTCGGCGAGATTTTGGCGGGCGGTGCGATCTTCTTCCAGATAGCTACCATTGAAGGCCTGCGCGCAGGCGCGGACCTGGCTGTCGAGGTCTTCGAGCAGGTCGTAGTATTCGCTCAGTCGGCGGTAGAGGTTCTGCTCGGAGAGCGTTGCTTCGCCGCCATCCTCGTCATCATCGTCGTACAGGCTGTTGGGATCGCCGAGGGGCTTTAGGTCACCGTCGTCGACGTCATGGTGCAGCTTAGCTACCTCGGCAGTCGTCTGCGTGGCGGCGTTGTCGAACGGTCTGATTGCAAAGAAGATGACCAGAGCGATGATGATCGCCACCAGCACAACGATAACGGCGATAAGCGGCCCGGTGCCGCTCTTTTTGGGAGCGGGGGTCTGTGGCGAAGCGGGCGCGTATGAGGGAGTCGGCTGCTGTTGGGGCGAGCCGCTCGCGACGGGTATGCGCTGCGTGGTCTCGACGGCCGCGGGGCTTGCGGCGGGGTCGGGGCGATAGGCGAGGGGGTCGTCTGCCTTGGCTTGCGGCATATCAAGGGAGCCGGTCTGCTCAAAAGCGGGCTGGCCATTGCTCGCGGCTGTTTGCTCAACGGGTGCACCGCACGAGGTGCAGAACTTGGCATTATCTGCAAGAAGCTTGCCGCACGAGGCGCAGTACCGAGACATTGCCACTCCTTTCGCCACATTTCAATGCAATACGACGATTATACCCATCGTCCAAAATTCCCCATCATGACAGTTGGGGACGTTCCTTTTCGGCCGGCAGTTTGGGAACGCCCCTAACTGCCGCCTGGTGGTTGGGGCGCGCCTGCCCCTGGGGTATCATGGCTTGGTTGCTATAACTTGCATTTTCGCGCCTTGTAGGAAGGGGCTGCGCCCATGGCTTTTGAGCCCGCTCAACATAGCTTTATCACGCTCGAGGGCGTCGACGGCGCCGGCAAGTCCACGCAGGCGCGCCTGCTTGCCCGTGCGCTCGATCTTGCCGGCTACCAGGTGGTGAGTCTGCGCGAGCCGGGCGGTACCGCCATCAGCGAAAAGATTCGCGCCCTGCTGCTCGACCCCGTCAACACGGCGATGGGCGATACCTGCGAGCTGTTGCTCTACGAGGCTGCGCGTGCCCAGCTGGTGCACGAGGTCATAGCCCCCGCTCTCGCGGCCGGTAAAGTGGTCCTGTGCGACCGCTTCTACGATTCCACGACCTGCTACCAAGCGTTTGCCGACGGCCTCGATCGCCAGATGGTACGCGATGCCAATAACCTCGCCGTCGCGGGAACGCATCCGGCGCTCACGCTCGTCTACCACATCACACCCGAGCAGGCGGCGCTGCGTATGGCCGCCCGTGGCGCGGCAGATCGCATGGAGGCAAAGGGCATGGCGTTCCAAGAGCGCGTTTACCAGGGATTTTGCAGCATTGCCGCCGAGGAACCCGCCCGCGTAAAGCTCATCGACGCCACCGCGCCCATCGAGGAAGTCTTTGCGAAGACGGTCGAGCAGGTCCGCGCGCACGGTCTCGATATCTCCCAAGACGCCGTTGCCGCCGCGCTTGCCCAGGAGGCCGAGTAACATGGCCCCCGCTCAGACAAGCCTGTTGGCCAAGCTCGACACCCAAGAGCGCGTGCGCGACTTTTTGACCAATGCCGTCGCCGGCGGCCGCGCATCGCACGCTTACCTGTTTTTGGGTGCTCCCGGCGCCGGCAAGCTCGACGCTGCATGGGCGCTCGCCCAGGCCTTCCTGTGCGAGCAGGATGGCTGCGGCGCATGCGACAGCTGCGTGCGCGTTGCTCGGCATACGCATCCCGACGTGCACTATTACACGCCCGAGAGTGCCACGGGCTACCTCATTGCCCAGACCCGCGAGTTGCTCGATGACGTGCCGCTGGCGCCCATCCGCGCCAAGGCCAAGGTCTACATCATCGACCGCGCCGAGCAGCTGCGCGCCAACACCGCCAACGCGCTGCTCAAAACGCTCGAGGAGCCGCCCGAGGGCGTTATGTTCATTTTGCTGGGCACCTCGGCAGACGTGATGCTGCCCACCATCGTGAGCCGCTGTCAGTGCGTGCCGTTTCGGCTGGTGTCGCCCGCCGTGGCCGCGCAGGCCGTGAGCCGCGCCACCGGCCAGGACCTCGCGCGTTGTCGCATGGCGGTCGCCGTGGCGGGGAGCCCCACGCGCGGCATCGAGTTCCTTAAGAGCGCCGAGCGCCAGGACGCTCGCCGCCAGATGGTTCGCGCCATCGACTCGCTCATCGCCGCCGACGAGGCTGATGTGCTCAGCCTCGCCAAGTCGCTCATCGTCGCCGTTAAGGCGCCGCTCGCCGAGGTCAAGTCCACGCAGGAAAAGGTGCTCGAGCAAAATGCCGATTACCTGTCGCGTGGAGCATTGAAGCAGCTTGAGGACCGCAACAAGCGCGAACTCAACGCGCGCGAGCGTTCGGGTATCATGGAAGCGCTGGCGAGCGCGCGGACGCTCATGCGCGACGTGCTGCTGACGCTTCAGGACGAGGCGGCCGACGTGGTGAACGAAGACGTGCGCGACACGATCGGTCGGCTTGCCGCCACGACCAATGTTGCGGGTGCCACGCGGGCGCTCGAGGCAGTCGCAACCGCCGAGCGCAACATCGCCAGAAACGTTACTCCCCAGCTGGCCATCGAGGTCATGCTGTTCGATATCAGGAAGGCACTGAAATGCCGTTAGTCGTACCCGTTAAGTTTACCTACGCCTCGCGCGACCTGTGGTTCGATCCGCAGGACCTGGATATCCTCGAGGCCGATTACGCCATTTGCTCCACCGAGCGCGGAACCGAGATCGGCCTGGTCACGGCCGACCCCTTCGAGGTGCCGCAAGACGAGATCGGTCAGCCACTCAAACCCGTGCTGCGCGTGGCGAGCGACATCGACCTGCAGCTTGCCGACGACCTGGCTATCCAGGGCGACGAGGCCATGGTTGATTTCCGCCGTCTGGTCAAGGAACTCGACCTCGAGATGAAGCCGGTCGGCGTCGAGTACCTGTTTGGCGGCGAGAAGGCCGTGTTCTACTTTGCGGCCGAGGAGCGCGTCGATTTTCGCCAGCTCGTCAAGGACCTGTCCTCGACGCTGCACATTCGCGTCGACATGCGTCAAATCGGCGTGCGCGACGAGACCCGCCTGGTGGGCGGCTATGCCCAGTGCGGACAGGAACTCTGCTGCACGCGTTTTGGCGGACAGTTTGAGCCCGTCTCGATTCGCATGGCAAAAGAGCAGGACCTGCCGCTCAACTCGTCCAAGATCAGCGGTGTTTGCGGCCGCCTGATGTGCTGCCTGCGCTATGAGTTCGAGGCGTACAAGGACTTTAAGAGCCGCGCGCCCAAAAAGAAGACGCTTATCGACACGCCGCTCGGCAAGGCGCGCATCCAGGAATATGACACGCCGCGCGAGCAGCTTGTGCTGCGTCTGGAGAACGGCAAGGTCTTCAAGGTCAATCTGGCCGACATGACGTGCTCGGAGGGCTGCAAAAAGAAGGCCGCCGAGCAGGGCTGCAACTGTCGCCCCGACTGCGTGACGCGCGACGTGCTCGAGCGCATCGAGTCGCCTGAGATGCGCCTGGCGCTCATGGAGCTCGACCGTGAGAACGGCGTCGACGTGGGTGATGGTCTGTCGAGTGCCGACCGTCTGGCCGGTACGTCGATGCCCAAGCGCCGTCGTCGCGATGCTGAATCCGATGCTCGCGCCGGTCAAGGCCAGGGCGAGGGTCGTGGCCGCGGAAAGGGCCGCGGCAAGGCCGAGGTGCCCGAAGTCGAGGAGGCCGCCGGTGGCCGTCGTCGTCGCAAGCGCGCGGGCTCGGGCGATGTTACCGAGGCCGCGGCCGCGGGCAAGAACGCCTCTCGCGAGCGCGAGGCTCAGCAGCCCCAGCAGCAGAATCGCGGCGGTGGCATGAACCCCACACGTCGTCGTCGCCGCCATTTGTCGAGTGAGGAGCGCGAGGACGCCTTCCGCGCCGCAGCTGCTCGCGAGGCTGGTGCCGCCCCCAAGGGTGGTTCGGGTTCCGATACGCCTGCCGACAAGGGTGGCAAGCAACGCAACGATGACGAGCGCGCGCCGCGTCCGCGCCGTCGCCATTCCTCGGGCGCGCAGCAGAAGCCCTCAGTTCCCTCCGTGGCCGATCAGGTCTCGGATGGCGAGGTCAAGGTCACGCGCCGTCGTCCCGGAGATGGCGGAGGGACTGCCGCCAAGGCTTCGCGTGGCGCCGCTCGCGATGAGCACGAGCTGCGCGAGGATCGCGGTAGCGAGGGTTCGGCCGATCAGGGCCAGAAGCGCCGTCGTCGTCGCCGTTCCCGCAAGCCGCGCCAGGATGGTGGCGAGGGCTCGACCCCGTCTTCGTCTGCACCACAACCGCCCGCCGGCGAATAACGCCTGCGAGCGGATTTAGCCCGCCTTGCCCCGAGCGCATCGGGGTATCATAGCGCTGAATCAACAACCCTCCCTGCGACCGAACGTAGGGAGGGTTGTGTCTTGAAGAGCCATCTGAACATATTGAGCCGTCTGCAGGGTGCCGGCGCCCTACCGTTTGCGGACGAATTGCGACCGTTTGCCGAGCGGGCGGCACGCGAGGTGCTTGAGGCATTGTCGCCAACACGATGTGCCGGCTGCGAGCGCGCCGGTACGCTTATTTGCCAAGACTGCCTGGCTGCGCTCACGCTCATCGACCCATGCCATAGCTGCATCCGATGCGGTGCCCCGTTTGGGGATTTGCTGTGCACTGAGTGTTCGGTCGAGGGCACGTCCTCGGCAATGTCGGAGGCGCTCGACCGCTGCCTGGCGTGCGCCGTCTATGCGCATCCGCTGCCGCGCATCATTAAAGCTTACAAGGACGCGGGCGAGCGACGTCTGGCTCCGTATCTGGCGGAGTTGCTCTACGACACCGCCCTGCATGCCCAGGTCGTAGCGCCCGAACGCTTAGGAGGCGTGCTGTCCGGTGCGGATGCGGTGGTGTTTGTGCCTGCGACGGCGGCAGCGTTTCGGCGGCGCGGTTTCGATCATATGGAGGCCATTGCGCGCCCATTTTGCGAGCTGTCGGGTGTCCCTCTGCTCGATGCCCTCGTCAAGTACGGCCATGGCGACCAGCGCGAACTCGGTCGTGAGGAGCGCCGCGAGCGTGCCCAAGGCATGTACGAGACGGTTGAGGACGTGTACGGCCGCCGCCTGCTGCTTATCGATGACGTTATCACTACGGGCGCGACGATAGCCGCGGCTTCGGCGGAACTCAAGCGCGCCGGCGCTGCGGCAGTCGATGGCCTTGCTATCGCACGTGTTTGGTAGGGGTGGTTTTGTGGCAGTAAAGATTGAGCGGCGCAACGAGCCGACAGGCGAACAGCTAGCGGCTTCCGTAATCCTAACAGGCGCCTCGGCGCTGCGCATGATGCGCGCCGAGCGCCGGCAGATGGGCTATATCAGCTGGAAGGACCTTGATCCCGATGAGGAGCGCCGCGTACTAAACGCTTCGTCGCCTTCGGCTGAGGACATCTATCTTCCTGACTTGGTGCGGATTGGGGCCGCAAGCGGCGAGGTGCAAGAGGATTTGTGCTTGCTGGTAGGGTCTGCAGCGCAGCGCCGCCGCATGCCTGGCGTGGGCTGGTCCGTGTCTTCCGGGTTGCCTGCCGGCTCGATTCTAGAGGTGGAACCGGGGGTGTACAGCCTATCTCCCGAGGCCCTTTGTGTTGCCGTTGCACGCGAGGTTGGCTGCATCCAGGCGTTTGCCCTGACCCAGGAACTGTGCTCTAAGATTTCACTGAGCGACCGCGGGAAGTATCTGCCTCCCTACACCTCGCCCGTTGCGAACAAACTTGCAAAGGACAAGGACCAACCGACAGACGTGGGCTACTTTGAAGTCGAGCCAGTGCTGACGCCCGATCGCTTGGCAGATTACCTCGCGGTATGCAAGGGAAACGCGGCCAAACAATTGCAGCGTCTGTGTCCCTACTTGTCAGAAAACCTGCGCTCGCCCATGGAGTGCATCATGCTCGCCCTGTTTTCGCTTCCGTTTTCCTATGGAGGATTTGCCTGCGGTCCCTTTAAGACCGACTACAAGATCGAGT
This sequence comes from uncultured Collinsella sp., assembly GCA_900542275.1. Classification (GTDB taxonomy): domain Bacteria; phylum Actinomycetota; class Coriobacteriia; order Coriobacteriales; family Coriobacteriaceae; genus Collinsella. The sequence continues at coordinate 97,747 of UQMW01000001.1, read as the reverse complement.
TCGATGATCGCGCGCAGGCAATCTCGGGGATGTCCCATGCAGTTTGCGATGCATATCAGGAGACAGCCCGGTTTGACCTGGAATACAACGGTGAGCTGGGCCATTCCTCCCGGAGGGGACGTACCCATGATGAAAAACGCAACACGGGCTTGATTACTATGGGAATCGAGGTCGCAACGGTCAACAACGAAATGCTTTGCGACATGGAAGCGATGGAAGCGCTCGCATGGCGCATCCACCAGCGTATGCGAAAGCGGTACCGGAATCGTGTCGATGCCCGCAGAAAGAAGCAAGAGGCGTTGCTTAACACGCTGCGGGTGTGTTTTGGGCTTAAGCCGGTCTAATTCGCGTCGAAAACAGGGGGTTAATCATATGCCCTGGCCAAAATATGGCAAATATGAGTACTGTCACTAAATCAGTAACAGCAAAATCAAAGAATTTAGGACTCGGAGGCGGCGTAAAGTAAGAAGATAATAAACAAATGTAGAATAACTAAGCATCAGGTTGGCGACACTGAGCGCGAAATCTGTCCGAGAGGCCAAAACTGCCTGTTACTAAATCGGTGACAGTACTCATATTTGCCATTTTTTGGTCACGGCACCCTAAGAAGGGTGCCCCGGAGCTCCCCACAGGGGAGCTTCGGGCTTCATAGGGGCACGAATAGCCCACTCCGACCTGCAAATCTGTACTCGCGATGCGAATGACGCCCCTAACCTTAAACTTTAGCTTGAACTTAGCTATAATGCGCTTCGTTCCTACCAGGCTGTGGTTGCGGACGGGCGAAATGCCCGTCCTAGTCCAAGACAGACGCGGTCAAAGGGATCCACGTAAGCGACCGCGTGCGCGCGGCGCGATCATGGCGCGTCCTAGATGTAAGCCGCACCGTCCGTTCTACTTTCTTTGGGGCAATACCGCCTCGCGGGCGAGCGGGTCAGTCGTGAAGGTGGCTGCGGCCTCCCGAGCAAACACCCCGGTGCGCAAGTGTGGGGTCAAATACCAGGTCAGCTGGTGGGAACAACCTGATATTCCGCGCAACGCACGGATCGTATACGACACAGAAGGCAGGGTAGTGGACATGGTGAGGGGCAGCTTGATGCACGCGGCTCGGTTAGGTGCTGGGACTGCAGCGGCCATCGCCGTTTTGGGCCTGAGCGGATGCGCGTTCAACCCGCTGTCTACGTTCACGACTCCCACGATCGACCAGATCGAGTACGAGACCGTCACGCCGGCGGTGTCGGATGATGCCCTGGTCACTCCCGGAACCCTGACGGTCGCCCTCGATACTTCCGATGCGCCACAGGCAATGCAGGGCGCCGACGGCGAGCTTACGGGGTATGCAGTCGACGCTGCCCGCGCCCTCGCAAGCCGCATGGGCCTTAAGGTCGCCTTTGTCGATGCGTCCTCGGCAGGTTCCGCACTCGGCGACAAAAAGGCCGATATCTTTATCGGCGAGATCAACTCCACGGACGGGGACATTAGCTCGCTCGGCGCCTGCCTGTACGATGCCGCTTCTGTGTTCGGTAAAACTAGCGATGGTGGGTCGCTCAGCGTTTCCACCGATACCCTTAACACGTCCACCCTGGGCGTTCAGATGTCCTCGGCCTCGCAGGAGGCGCTTGCTAAGCAGAGCATCACCGCCAACCAAAAGACCTATTCCAACATCAACGAGTGCTTTGAGGCGCTCGAGTCCGGCGAGGTCGACTATGTGATCTGCGACTCTACGGCCGGCGGCTACCTTGCACGCCTGATGAGCGAGGTCTCCTATGTCGGTTCGCTCGAGGCGCCCTCGACGCTTAGTGTTGCGGGCCTCTCGTCCAATGACGAACTGTGCCGTGCCGTGAGCGATGCCCTCGACGGTATTACGGCCGACGGCACGCTCGAGGCGGTCCACTGCGTCTGGTACGGCACGATGCCCTACGACCTCACCACTAAGACGGTTTCGGGCGCTAACGTGCAGCTGGGCGATTCTGAGTCCAGTGAGACCATGTCCTCCGGAAGCGAGTCCTCCGATTCCAACAATGAGACCGCATCCTCCGAGGACAAATCGTCCAGTCAGGAAGGCGCCATCACCGACGACGACATTAACAAACTCAATAGCTAGTTATTGCTAGGGGTGGCGTCTCCTATACGTTGGAAAGGACACCTCTTCACGGTTTCAACACGCACCGCCGGGCTTCCCCAATAGGGGAGCCCGGCTTTTTTGTTTCCGTAAAACCAGCAGGTCAAGGGCAATTTCCAGGAGAAAAACCAACTCAGCCGACGCTTTCCTATAGCGCACTTTGCCACGGAAAAGTGCGAGACTTCGGTATGCGGTATCAAGCAATCGTTATTCGGGTCTTTGGGAATTCGGGTGATTAAATGCACGGCAGTGGGTACATAGCCAGTACAGTAAGTCCCCGAGGCAGATTGGAGCCACGTATGGATATCAAGGTTTCTGGACGCAAGACGACGGTAACCGATGCTCTGCGTGCGCATGTGGATGAGAAGATCGGCGAGGCGCTCAAGGTTTTCGATATCGAGCCCATGACGGTCGACGTTGTGCTTCGCTATGAGAAGAACCCCTCGAACCCCAACCCGGCAATCGTCGAGGTTACGGTTCGTGCCCGCGGTTCGGTGATTCGCGTTGCCGAGCATGGCGCAGATATGTACGCCGCCATCGACCTCTCCGCCGATAAGGTCACCCGCCAGCTGCGCAAGTTTAAGACCAAGGTCGTGGACAACCGCCAGGGCGGTGCCAGCGCAGCGGATGTCGCACCGGTCGAGCGCGTCGAGGATCTGGCCGACCTGCTGCTGCCCGAGGAGGAGGACGATCTGCTCGTCCGCGAGAAGGTCATCGATGTCACCCCGATGACTGAGGAGCAGGCGCTGGTGCAGACCGATCTGCTCGGCCACGACTTCTACGTGTTCGAGAACGCGACAACTGGCCTCATCAATGTGGTGTATCACCGTAAGAATGGTGGATATGGCATCATCAAGCCCCGCATCGAAACACTTGACGAGTAAAATACGTTAACTTGCATGAGTTAACGGCCGGCGGTCATCCCATGCGGATGGCCGCCTTTTTTACGTAAGGAGTCGCTTTGATGGACAAGGCTGCATCTACCGGCCATTCTGACCGCTGCCGCATCGTCGTCGATACCTGCTGCGACTTTAGCCCCGAGGTCGCTGCGAACCTCGATGTCGATATCTTGGGCTTCCCCTTTATCATCGATGGCGAGGAGCGCACGGACGATATCTGGTCGAGCATGAGCCCCAAGGAGTTCTACGACCGCATGCGCGCCGGCGCTCGCGTGTCTACCTCCGCCGTGTCACTCGGTCGCTATATCGAGTTCTTTACCGAGTGCGCCAAAGAGGGTACGCCCACGGTCTACCTGTGCTTTACCTCGGCGCTGTCGTCGAGCTACAACTCCGCGTGCCAGGCGGCAGATGCCGTGCGCGCCGAGTATCCCGATTTTGAGCTCTACGTGGTCGACAACGCCCTGCCCTGCGCGACCGGCGAGCTCTTGGCACTCGAGGCCGTGCGCCAGCGTTCGGCGGGACTGACTGCCAAGCAGCTGGTCGACTGGGCAAACGAGGCCAAGACCTATGTCCACGGCTACTTTACGCTCGAGAGCTTCGATGCGCTGGCTGCCGGCGGCCGCATTCCGCCCGCAGCGGCACAGCTCACGGCAAAGCTCGACGTCAAGCCCGAGCTCTCCTACGACCTGGCCGGCTCACTGTCGCTGATCGGCGTCAACCGCGGTCGCAAGAAGGCGCTCAAGTCCATCCTCAAGTCGTTTCGCGAGAACTACGTGCCCGACCGCATCATGCCCATCGCCATTATGACGGCCGATGCCGAGAAGGACGGTGACTGGCTCGAGGCCGCCATCCGCAAGGAGGAGGGCTGCGCCGACGCCACGATCATCCGCAGCTCCGTGGGCCCCACCATCGGCTCGCACGTGGGACCCGGCATGGTGGCCTGCGCGTTTTGGGGTAAGAATCGTGCCGACAAGGCGTCGCTTTCCGACCGCATCGCCCGCCGTGTGCGCGGCCAGTAGGCAGGTTCCGCGGCCGTAATCGCCCTCAACTCACAGCCCAAACGCTGGCACCGAGTATTCAACCCGGTAATAACACCCAACCCAAAAGGAAAGGTTTCATGGCAAACAAGCTCTCTGTCGCATTTATTGGCACCGGAATTATGGGTGCCCCCATCGCCAGCCACATTCTGGACGCCGGCTATCCCGTCACGGTCAACAACCGCACCAAGTCCAAGGCCGCGGCGCTTATCGAGCGCGGCGCTGTCTGGGCCGATACGCCGGCCGATGCCGTGGCGAACGCCGACGTCGTCTTTACCATGGTGGGTTATCCCTCCGAGGTCGAGGAGCTCTACCTGGCGGGCGACGGCCTGCTCGCGTGCACCAAGCCCGGCGCGGTCCTGATCGACCTCACCACGAGCTCGCCCGAGCTCGCGCGCGATATTGCCGAGGCCGCCCAGGTTTCCGGCCGCATGGCGTTTGACTGCCCCGTCACCGGCGGCGAGTCCGGTGCTATCGCCGGCACGCTCACGGCCATCGTGGGCGCCACCGAGAACGACATCGCCCCGGTCCGCGACATCCTTTCCGCCTTTGCGGCAACTATCTGCTGCTTCGATGGCGCCGGCAAGGGTCAGGCTGCCAAGCTCGCCAACCAGGTGTCGCTGGGCGCCTGCATGGTCGGCATGGCCGATGCGCTGGCGTTTGCCGAGCTGAGCGGCCTTGATCTTGAGAAGACCCGTCAGATGATCCTGGGCGGCACCGGCAAGTCCGGCGCCATGGAGAGCCTGGCGCCCAAGGCGCTCGACGGCGACTACAAGCCCGGCTTTATGGTCGAGCACTTCATTAAGGACCTGCGTTTGGCGCTCGCCTATGCCGACGATCGCGAGCTTGCGCTGCCCGGCGCCGACGTGGCCTTTACGCTCTACGACATGCTCGACGCCATCGGCGGCGCCAAGCTGGGCACCCAGGCCATCACGGTACTCTACAAGGAGGAGGCCGACGCCATCGCCGCCGGACTGGACTGGTCGCAGTATCGTCCCGAGGAGCATGGTGCTCACGAGGAGGGCTGCGGTTGCGGCGAGCACGGCGACGACCACGAGTGCGGTTGTGGCCACCACCACGGCGAGGACCACGAGTGCTGTGGCGGCCACGGCCATGACGACGGCCACGAGTGCTGCTGCGGCCACCATCACGAGGAGTAGCGCCCATGAGCTGGACGTTCGTGGTGCTCGCGCTGGTGCTCTTTCTCTTTGCGATCTACATTGGCTTTTTGTGCGGCCAGTGGGCCTGCGAAAAGCGCGTCATCACCAAGCGCGACTACTGGATTGCCAACTTTGCAGGAGCGGCGGCAGTCGTCCTGCTGACCTGGGTGTTCTCGCTGTTCCCGCTGGTGCAGTTTGCGCCGATCGGCTGGCTCGGCGGTTTTATCGCCGGTCTTAAGATGAGCTTTGGCGAGTCCGTCGGTCCGTGGCGCAAGCACGACGAGGTCTTTAACGTCAACAAGGCCCATCGCGCCGCCGCCGACGCGGGTGACGCCGAGGAGCGCCGCCGTGCGCGTCGCAATGGCGCGGCCGACCGACAGCTCATCTCGGTCACCGATGACAGCAAGGGTGCTGGCAAGCACGCTAAGAAATAGTAAGAAGAGGTAACTATGGCAGAAAACAAAGACGAACAGCTCACCGACGAGGAGCTGGCACAGCTTCAGCTGGCAGAGGAGAACGAGAACGCCGTCGACCGACTGGTCCAGGAGCTCGGCTGCCCCACGCGCCGCATGCGCCAGTTTGCCGCCCGCGTGCTGCACCTGCTTGCCGAGCGCGATCCGCAGCGCGTCGTGCCCTGCGTGCCCGCGTTGATCGAGGCGCTCGACCGCCCCGAGGCTCAGACCCGCTGGGAGGCTCTCGATGCCCTGGCGGCGCTCGCCACCACCTGCCCCGAGCAGCTGGGCGATGCCTTTGAGGGTGCCGAGACCGCGCTGTTCGACGAGATTTCCTCCACGCTGCGCTATGCCGCCTTCCGCCTGCTGTGCGTATGGGGCGCCACGAGCGTCGAGCGTTCGCGCGAGGCTTGGCCCATCCTGGACGAGGCCATCCAGTGCTACCACGGCGACCTCGAGTATCGCGACATGCTCGGTTGCCTGTACGAGTTTAGCCAGGGCGAGATCGACGCCGAGGTCGCCGACAAGCTCGCACTGCGCCTTAAGTTCGATGCCGAGAACGGCAAGGGCAGTTATCTCAAGGCCCGTTCGAGCGAGATTTGCGAAATGCTTGTTAAACGTTTTGGCCTGGAACTCTCCAAAAAGAAGAAGCGTGCTAGCGTTAAGAAATCTGACGACGCCGAAGACGAGGAGTAACAGATTATGGCGCACGATGTAGTCCTGATTCCCGGTGACGGTATCGGTCCCGAGATTACGCAGGCCATGCGCCGCGTGGTCGAGGCCACCGGTGTCCAGATCAACTGGAACGTCCAGGAGGCCGGCGCCGGCGTCATGGACGAGTTCGGTACGCCGCTGCCCCAGCACGTCCTCGATGCGGTCGCCGAGACCAAAGTTGCCATCAAGGGCCCCATCACCACACCGGTCGGCACGGGCTTCCGCAGCGTTAACGTCGCCCTGCGCAAGCACTTCGACCTGTACGCCTGCGTGCGCCCCTGCCTGTCGCAGCCGGGCGACGGCTCGCGCTTCCGCGACGTCGATCTGGTCATCGTGCGCGAGAACACCGAGGACCTTTACGCCGGTATCGAGTTCGATGAGGGTGCTGCCGAGGTCGAGGAGCTCTCGCAGCTCGTCGAGCGCTCGGGTCAGAAGACCTTCGCCGCTGATTCCGCCATCTCGATCAAGCCCATCTCCATCGCCAAGAGCCGCCGCATTGTGGAATACGCCTTTGAGTACGCCCGCCGCTGCGGCCGCAAAAAGGTGACGGCCGTGCACAAGGCCAACATCATGAAGGCGACCGACGGCCTGTTCCTGCGCGTTGCGCGCGAGGTGGCCGCCAACTATCCCGACATCGAGTTCAACGACAAGATCGTCGACGCCACCTGCATGGGCCTGGTCCAGAACCCCAACGACTTTGATGTCCTGGTGCTGCCCAACCTGTACGGCGACATCGTGAGCGACCTGTGCGCCGGCCTGGTGGGCGGCCTGGGTATGGCTCCGGGCTCCAATATCGGTGCCGACTGCGCCATCTTTGAGGCAACGCACGGCTCCGCGCCCGATATCGCCGGCCAGGATATCGCTAACCCCACGGCAGAAATTCTCTCTGCTGCCATGATGCTTGATCACTTGGGCGAGAACGACGCCGCTAATCGCATTCGCGCCGCCGTTTCTGCCACGCTCGACGAGGGCGAGCAGGTTACCGGTGACGTGCGTCGTGCCCAGACCGGTTCCGTTGAGGGTGCCGTGGGTACGCAGGCCTTTGCCGATGCCGTTATCGCGCACCTGGTCTAAGGCATGCAGACTGCAAACGCCTAAATAGTACTTAAGTGTTTGCGTATAACCTAAGAATCAATACGCCCGGCGCTCCGTCGGGCGTATTCTATTGGGGACTATGTTTCCTAACAAGGAGTAACCGATATGGGTTTTATTCAAAAGAAGGACGAGAAGGACGAGATCGACGGCATCCAGATCATCGAGCGCGGCGAAGGCCCCAATGGTGACGAGGACGAGAAGATCGACCTGGTCGCCGGTACGTCTGCCGAGCACATTGCCGCCGGTACGACGGCCGAGGAGGAGGACGCCCGTCTGGAGGCTCAGATCGCCGCAGATGCCGCTGACGAGAATCTGATGCCCGAGGCCCAGGACAAGGATGACGATATTCTGGGTTCCGAGGAAGACGACCATGCATCCAAGCACAAGAAGACGATGATCGCCGCCTTCGTGGTTGCAGTCGTGATCGCTGCTGTGGTCGGCTTCTTTATTGGCAATGGCGGCTTTGGCGGCAAGGGCGTCGGTTCGTCGACCCTGACCGAGGACCAGCTCGATTCGACCGTGGCAAGCTATAGCTACAACGGCAAGAAGAGCGACATCACCGCGCGCGAGGCTATCGAGAGCCAGTACAGCCTCGACACCGTCAAGGACGGCGACGGCAACTACACGGCTCCTTCTGCCGACGTCATCCTGTCCTACGTGCGCAACAAGATTCTGCTCGATGCTGCCGAGGACGAGGGTATTACCGTCTCTTCTAAGGAGATGAAGAAGTACGCCGAGGATTCTATCGGCACTTCTGACTACGACACCATGGCCAAGCAGTATGGCGTCTCCAAGGACCAGGCCAAGCAGATCGTCCGCCAGTCCGCGACGCTGCAGAAGCTCTACAAGAAGAAGGTCGGCGACAGCTCCGCAAGCATGCCGACCGCCCCGACCGAGCCTGCTGACGGCAACGAGGAGACCGCGAGCAAGGACTACGCCGACTACATCATCAACCTTGCCGGCGACGAGTGGGATAGCTCAAAGGGCACTTGGAAGGACGCCGATGGCACCTACGCTAAGGCATTCGCCGACGATGCCTTTACTGCCGATAGCGCTACCTATAAACAGGCCATGACCGCCTATTACACCGCCTACCAGCAGTACTCCTCGCAGGCTTCGAGCGCCAGCTCCAAGTGGACCGAGTATGCTAACGGCCTCTACGCCAAGGCCAACATCAGCATCTACGGCCTGTTTGCGTAAGGGCTGCCCGAGCCACCGAGTGCGTAGCCAAAAAAACTGATAAGCCCGCTAGAACGGATGTCGTTCTAGCGGGCTTATTGCGTTTAGACACTGGTGGTTAGATTATGCCTATTAATCTTTAAGTCCAAAAAGGTTATCGGCTTCATCGTCAGGCATATATTCCAGTACATCGCCCGGTTGGCAGTCGAGTGCTCGGCATATCGCGTCAAGAGTTGAAAAGCGCACGGCAGAAACCTTGCCCGTCTTGATGCGCGACATATTGACCTGGGAGATGCCCACGCGTTCCGCAAGCTCTTTCGATGAGATCTTGCGTTCGGCGAGCATGCGGTCGAGCCGCAGAATAATCATGGATTCCCCCTAGAGCAACTCGTCATCTTGTTTTTGCAGGATACACCCGTACTGGAAGACGCTGGCAATCAGGCTAATAATCAGGCCTGTAAAGAGCATGGAGAGGTCGAGATGCTGGCCGCCAAGCGCATCCGTAAAGCTACCGCCAAATCCTGAGAGTATCAGCCCTGTGACTATGGCACCAAAAAGTTTCACGGCGGCGCCGCCGATAAGGAACAAATGTCCTATTTGACGTAGTATGCGGATGCATTCGAGGTCAAAGGGCCTGCCCGCCTTTTCAATGGCGGAGAAAAACCTGTATGCGCTTAGCGCGATGGCAAGCGCGAGGCATGCCATCATGCCGCTCCCTATGGCAGTATGACCGTCGTGCGCGACAAGCATAAGAGGGGTCTGTTCGTTGGCGCCGACGAGAGCGAGAAATGGCCCTTCGCCAGCCGTAAGCTCTACGGATTGGAGACAGAACCCTTGGGAGAGGCTAGGCAATATGAGTAGAAGTTCGATTGCAATGACTGCGAGGAGTGCCAGAGCGAGCGCCACGATGGTGCAGATTGTGCCCCATTTGCAGTAGCGAGTGAGCTTCCTCAGTTTGGCTATTGCCTGTTCACGGTCGATGGCTTCATTCGATTTGGATACGTTCCAGCGGACCATAGCTCCTCCAACCAATGTCTTGGATGATACTTGTATCTTATATCATACTTAATGATAAACGATAAACAATTACAGATTAGAGTAAGTAATGTTTGTGAGACGAATAGTGAGAGCTATGGCATATTCAGGGAATGGGAGTTTGGAATGCGGGGGGGGGTGGACAAAGAACGATATTTCCTGCAATAGCGCAAATGCTTCATCGGGTCTCCCTAATTCATATGGGAAAACGGCTGCAAACGATTGCAAATAACCGGTGAACGGTCAAAAACTACCGTTCACCGATAATTTCTAAACTGGTTCTAACTGGTATTAAGTCAAAAAGACCAATTCACAAATCTTCACAATGACCTGCATTTTTCCTACACGCTATATTTAGCCGCCCTACGTTGTTTAGACACAGAAAAAGATCCGATCTTTTGCCAACGCATTTCGAAACGGTTTCAAAACCGCAGGTAGAAGTGTTAACGAGCGGTAAACGGTCGATTTATCACCGTGAACGGTGCAAAAACGTTTTACTGTATGAATCAACGAAAGCGACCTCTTCTGTGGTGATATAGTGACAACAACACGTCACGTGGTTACTACCAGTTGAGAGACCACTGGTCTTCAAAGAACGCTTTCTAAGAAGCTTTAAGGGCGAGCGCCCGCTGGCTTCCGAACATCATCGGACTCAGATCGTACACACCTTCGGAAGGGAAATTTGAATGGTTGGCTTTATTCTTACCGGTCATGGACAGTTCGCACCCGGCCTTGCAAGTGCTATCGCTATGGTTGCCGGCGACCAGCCCGCTTTTACCGTCGTTCCTTTTGAGGGCGACCAGGCTGCTTCCTACGGTGAGGATCTCCGCGCCGCTATTACCGCCATGCGCGAGGAGTGCGATGGCGTGCTCGTCTTTACCGACCTGCTCGGTGGTACTCCGTTCAATCAGTCGATGATGATTGCCCAGGATGTCGACAACGTCGAGGTTCTGACTGGCACCAACCTTCCCATGGTTATTGAGCTTCTGTTCCTCCGCGGTAACGCCACGCTCGCCGAGCTTGGCGAGCAGGCCGTGACTGTTGGCCAGACGGGCATCACCGCCCAGACGGTCGCATCCGTTGCCGGCTCCGATGAAGAGGATATCTTCGGCGACGAGGACGGCATCTAATGGCCGATTTCGGAGCCAGTGTTCTGAGTTCCTCGGTAGCTCTTTTGGGCCTGCTTGCCATCATGGGTGTGATTTACACCATCTGGTCGCAAATCAACATGAAGAAGAAGCAGAAGTACTTCAAGGAGCTGCACACCGAGCTCAAGCCGGGTCAGGAGGTTCTTTTCGCCGGCGGTATCTACGGAACCGTCAAGGGCATCGAAGGCGAAAAGGTCCAGATCAAAGTCCGATCCGGTGCCGTCGTAGATGTTTCGCGTTACGCGATTCAGGAGATCAAGTAACTGTCGTCAGCAAATAACGAAAGGAAGCTGATCAACATGGCAGAACCCAACATTCTTCTTACCCGCATCGATAACCGACTGGTCCATGGTCAGGTCGCTACCCAGTGGAACTCCACCCTGGGCTCCAACCTCATCCTCGTCGCCAACGACGATGTGTCGACCAACACCATGCGCCAGAACCTCATGAAGATGGCCGCTCCCGCCGGCGTCGCTACGCGTTTCTTCTCCCTGCAGAAGACCATCGACGTCATTGGCAAGGCGAGCCCGCGCCAGAAGATCTTCATCGTGGCCGAAACACCGGAAGACGTGCTTACGCTCGTCAAGGGCGGTGTGCCTATAAAGAAGGTAAACATCGGCAACATGCACATGTCGGAAGGAAAGCGCCAAGTCGCCACCTCCGTCGCAGTTAACGACGAGGATGTCGCTGCGTTTAAAGAGCTGCAGGAATTGGGGGTGGAGTTGGAGATCAGGCGCGTTCCGAGCACGCCTGTTGAGGACACGAGCAAGCTCTTCTCGTAATCCTCGTGATCCACGTTGTCAGGATTGAAACCCTGACGTTCTGTACGTGAAATCCAAAGTGCGTACATACATTTTGAAAGGAGGAGCAAGATGGAATACTCGATTATCCAGATCGCTCTGGTCTTCGTCGTCACGTTCATCGCGGCAATCGACCAGTTTGACTTCCTCGAGTCTCTCTATCAGCCCATCGTCACCGGCGCCGTCATCGGTCTTATCCTTGGCGACCTCAACACCGGTCTTCTCGTGGGTGGTACCTATCAGCTCATGACGATCGGCAACATGCCGATCGGAGGCGCTCAGCCGCCTAACGCCGTCATTGGCGGCATCATGGCAGCCATTCTCGCTATCGCTACGGGTCTCGAGCCCAACGCGGCAGTCGGCCTTGCCATTCCGTTCGCTCTGCTTGGTCAGCTCGGCGTTACCCTGGTCTTCACGCTTATGTCCCCGCTTATGTCCACGGCCGATAACATGGCTCATAACGCGGACACCAAGGGCATCGAGCGCCTGAACTACTTCGCCATGGCTCTGCTCGGCCTGATCTTCGCTGTCGTCGTCACCCTGTTCTTCATCGCTGGCGCTACCATTGGTCAGACCATCGCTTCCGCCATCCCGACTTGGCTGCAGACCGGTCTGTCCGCTGCAGGCGGCATGATGCGCTTCGTCGGCTTCGCCGTCCTGCTCAAGGTTATGATGAACCGCGATATGTGGGGCTTCTTCCTCATGGGCTTTGGCCTCGCGCTCATCACCGTTGCCAACGATTCGCTGGCAACCCCTGCTCTGCTCATCCTCGCTCTCATCGGCTTCGGCATCGCTTTCTGGGACTTCCAGCAGCAGACCGAGCTGAAGGGTGCAGCTGTTTCTGACGGAGGTGACTTCGAAGATGGCATCTAATGAGTATGTGATCCCGGAGCACTACGAGGATCTCACTCCTGCTCCGCAGCTCGACCAGAAGACCCTCAACAAGATGGCTTGGCGCTCCTGCTTCCTGCAGGCATCGTTCAACTACGAGCGCATGCAGGCCGCTGGCTGGCTTTACTCCATCATCCCCGGTCTGGAGAAGATCCACACCAACAAGAACGACCTCGCGGCTTCCATGAGCCACAACCTGGAGTTCTTCAACACCCACCCGTTCCTCGTCACCTTTGTTATGGGTATCGTGCTTTCGCTCGAGCAGAACAAGGTTGACATCCCCACGATCCGCGCCGTCCGCGTCGCCGCAATGGGCCCGCTCGGTGGTATCGGTGACGCCCTGTTCTGGCTGACGCTCGTGCCTATCACGGCCGGCATCACCTCCAACATGGCCATCAACGGCAACGCCGCTGCGCCGATCATCTTCCTGGTGATCTTCAACGTCGTCCAGTTCGCTCTGCGCTTCTGGCTCATGAACTGGTCCTACAAGCTTGGCACCAGCGCTATTGACGCTCTGACTGCCAACATGCAGGCCTTCACGCGTGCCGCTTCCATCATGGGCGTCTTCGTCGTCGGTTGCCTGGTCGTCACCATGGGTGGCACCCAGATCAACCTCCAGATCCCCAACGGCACCACCCGTGGCCTCTCCGCTACTACCGTGATCGTCTCCGAGAAGGAGGCCGAGAACTTCACCGGTATGGAGGGCATCGATACCGAGACCGCTGAGGCCGGTACCATCGCCATGACCGATAAGGACGGCAACGCCCTTACCGCTTCCGATGCCGACGGCAACGCTGTCGAGTGCGGCGTCACCGATCTGGGCAACGGCATGGAGTCCGTTACCTACGGCACCGTCACCGAGGATCCGGTCAACTTCTCCGTTGCCGACACCCTCAACACCATCGTCCCGAAGCTCGTCCCGCTTATGCTTACGCTGCTGCTTTACTACATGTTCGCTAAGCACAGCTGGACCCCGACCAAGGGCATTCTGCTGCTCTTCGTCCTGGGCATCCTGGGCGCTGGCCCGCTTGGTCTCTGGCCGAGCATCTGGTAAGGCTCTAGCTTGAGGGGTGTGTCCCTACGCGGCTCACACCCCGACCCCTTAAGCCATGTGTATGTTAAAAGCCGCGTGCTCGAAAGAGCGCGCGGCTTTTGTTTTCTTGATGATTCGGGTGTGGCAGACAGATAATGCTAAACACCCTAGGTAGTTAGCCGAGTTTGAGAAAATGGGAGGATAGGATGGCGATCGGAGCGCGTAAGCAACCGCTGTACGATCAGCTGGTCGATATTCTGACCGAAAAGATTGACCATGAATATCGCGCCGGTGACATGATTCCTTCCGAGCGCGAACTTTCGGAACGCTATGGCCTCTCGCGCACTACGGTACGCCTGGCTCTGCAGGAACTGGAGCGTTTGGGACTGGTGGTTCGGCAGCACGGTCGCGGTACCTTTGTGACCGACCGTTCGGCAAAGGCAACCAATCTTATGCAGTCCTACAGTTTTACCGAGCAGATGCGCGCGATGGGTCGCGACCCCGAGACCACGATTCTCGAGTTTTGCGAGATGGAGGCCGATAAGAATCTGGCCGAGCATATGGGATTACGTATCGGTGATCGCATTTTTAAGCTCAAGCGCCTTCGTTCTGCCGACAACATGCCCATGATGGTCGAACGTAGCTATCTACCGGTTCGTCAATTTCTGTCCCTAAAGCGACCGCTGCTGGAGCGTAAGCCGCTTTACGATGTGATTGAGCAGGACTTTCAGCAAAAGATACGCGTGGCCGAAGAGGAGTTTTATGCGAGCATAGCCCGTCCCACCGATGCCCATCTTTTGGGAATTGTCGAGGGTTCGCCTGTGCTCGATTTGGTCAGGACTACGTATAACGAGTCAAACGAGGTTGTGGAGTATACGCTCTCGGTTGCTCGTGCCGATCAGTTTAAATACAAGGTTTACCACCAGCGTGGCGACTAGTGTTCACATCGTTTCCATGTGATGATTCTTTGCATTTAACTGGTTACTACCAGATAACCAACTGAAGTGTATAATTGCACGTCAGAGGATTACTTCTAGAGAGAGGTATTAGAAATGTTCGAGAAGAGTGTCGAGGAGCTCACCGAGCTCGGCGCCCAGATCACCACGGCCGAGATTGCTCAGCAGCCCGAGCTCTGGCGTGATACGCTCAACATCTATCGCGAGAACAAGGAGGCCATCGAGGCCTTTCTGGCCGAGGCTCGCGCTATGGGCGAGGGCCGTCTGTCCGTTGTCTTTACCGGTGCCGGTACGTCCGACTATGTTGGCGATACCTGCGCCCCGTACCTGCGTCACGCTGGCAACACTGATCTCTACGACTTTAAGCCCATCGCCACGACCGACATCGTGAGCGCCCCGCGCGACTTCCTGCGCGCCGAGGATCCCACGCTCGTGGTTTCCTTTGCCCGTTCTGGCAACAGCCCCGAGAGCCTTGCCGCCGTTGCCGTTGCCAAGGAGCTCGTCCACAACGTCAAGTTCCTTAACATCACCTGCGCTCCCGAGGGCAAGCTCGCCGTCGAGTCCGCTGATGACCCCAATGCGCTGACGCTGCTCATCCCGCGCGCCAACGACAAGGGCTTCGCCATGACCGGTTCTTACACCTGCATGACCCTGCTCTCTACCCTCATCTTTGACGAGGCTTCCGACGAGCAGAAGGCCGAGTGGGTCGAGACCATCGCCAAGATGGGCGAGGAGGTCATCGATCGTGAGCCCGAGGTCGCCGATTACCTGGCTGGCGACTTCAACCGCGTGACCTACTTGGGTTCCGGCTCCTTCGGGGGCCTTGCCCAGGAGAGCCAGCTCAAGATCCTCGAGCTCGCTCACGGTCTGGTCGCTACTTCCTACGACACCTCCATGGGTTATCGTCACGGACCCAAGTCCTTCGTCGACGACAAGACCCTCGTGTTCGTGTTCGTCAACAACGATGCCTACACCCGTCAGTACGATATCGACATCCTCAACGAGATCGGTGGCGACGAGATCGCTCAGCACACCGTTGCCGTTCAGCAGGATGGCGCTACCGTCTACGAGGGCGAGTCCTTCACCTTTAAGGGCTATGAGGCACTCCCCGAGGGCTACCTTGCCCTGCCGTTCGTGATGTTTGCCCAGGCCATCAGCCTGCTCAACTCCGTGCGCGTGGGCAACACGCCCGATACGCCGAGCCCCACTGGCACGGTCAACCGCGTGGTTAAGGGCGTGACGATTCACCCCTTCACCGCTTAATCGCGTCCCCCCTGTAAGGGCGCCCGTCCGCTCATAACGGCGGGCGGGCGCTTTCTGTTTTTACTAGGACCGGGTATAAGCATCACCACAGTCAACTGCTTTAGAAGCAAGGAGTGCATATGAGCACGTACGCAATTAAGGCTGACAAGTTCTTCTTGCCGGCAGGTCCGCAGCTGGGCGGCTATCTTATGGTCGAGGATGGCGTCTTTGGCGCCTGGCAGGCCGACAAGCCCTCTTGCGAGATTAAGGACTACACGGGATCGTGGATCGCACCGGGTATGGTCGATACCCACATCCATGGCTTCTACAACCACTCAACTACTGACAACGATCCCGAGGGTATCGATATCAGCTCGACCGAGCTCGCCCGTCGCGGTACCACCAGCTGGCTGCCCACGACGTTCACCGATGGCGTCGAGCAGATCAAGGACGCCTGTGCCGCTATTGCCCAGGCTGACGAGGGCCGCGGCCCCGACTTCTGCGGTGCTCGCATTCAGGGCATCTACCTGGAGGGCCCCTTCTTTACCATGAAGCACGTGGGCGCACAGAACCCCGCTTACCTGATCGACCCCTCCGAGGAGGTCTTCGACCAGTGGCAGGAGGCTGCCGGCGGACGTATCGTTAAGAGCGCCATGGCCGCCGAGCGCGATGGTGCTGCTGCCTATGCTGCCGCCCTGAACGCTAAGGGTGTCGTGACCAGCATCGGTCACTCTGATGCCACGTATGACGAGTGCGTCGCCGCCATCAATGCCGGTGCTAGCTGCTTTACGCACACCTATAACGGCCAGCGCGGTCTGCATCACCGCGAGCCCGGTGTTGTGGGCGCTGCTATGACCACCCCCGAGACCTACGCCGAGATCATCTGTGACGGCAAGCACGTAAACCCTGCCGCCATCAAGGCGCTGCTGCAGGCCAAGGGCTGGCAGCACACGGTACTCATCACCGACTGCCTGGGCTGCGGCGGCATGCCCGAGGGCAGCTACACCAGCGGCGGCATGGACGTCATCATGAAGGACAACCTGTGCTGGCTCGCCGATGGCAAGAGCATTGCCGGTTCGGTGCTCACGCTTGCCCAGGGCGTCAAGAACATCGTCGACTGGGGCATCGCCAGCGCCGATATCGCCATTCGCATGGCAACCGAGGTGCCGGCACGCTCCGCGCACATCGAGGATAAGTGCGGCAGCATCATGCCGGGTCGCGACGCCGACTTTGTCGTGTTCGACCATGAGCTCACCCTCGTCGAGACGTATGTTGGCGGCCAGAGCGTCGGCAACGCCTTTACCGAGTAACGAAAGAAAAAGCCGGCGGCCCCAAATCTGCTCGGACCCGCCGTACGGGTTAAACGCTCAAAAGCACCTTTACAGTTACAGCTTGCTAGCGATTTTCTTTGCCGTACGCTTAACGCCGGCCACCAGGCCTCCTGCAGGATGCTCCTTCTCGTATGCTAGGCGCTTCTCGCGCTTGGCGTACTCTTCGACGATGATGTCTCCATACTCGTCTTCGATCTTGTCGAAGAAGTCGACGGCACCCTTAATTTCCTCAGCGGTCGGGTGCCCCTTTTGGACACCGCCGGTGAGTTTGAACGGCCCCCACGTATCAAAGCCGGGGCAGCCGTAGACACCCATAAAGATGGCCTGCCTCATGCGGCAGATGCCATCGATATCCTTGCCGTACCACTTGTTTTTGCCACCGTAGGTCATAAGGCCAAACACCTTGTCCTGCGGCTGCAACACGTTAGTGAGCACGCGTGCCATGTCCTTGTCGATCTCGGAGTAATAGATGCCCGTGGCGACACCAATCAGATGGTATTCGTGCAGGTTGGGATACTCGTTTTTGCCGAGCGTTTTCACGTCGAGGGTATCGATTTCGGGGTGCGCCTCGACGATGGCGTCCACGAGCTTTTTCGTATTGCCGTGGTGGCGTGAGGCATAAAGAATGATGGTTCGCATAAGAAGGCCTTTCAGCTGTAATTGCATCAATGTCTGTATGGTACCCCGTTACATGGCCGGGATACCGGACGCATCGATGAGCGTGCGGGTTTGTTCTATGGTTAGGATTGAAACGGGCGCTTGCGTGAAATAAAGCAGTTGTTCGAAAGGATGGGTAATGGAATACGCTCTCTCCAACGATTCGATTTCTATTAAGGTTTCCACGGCTGGTGGCTCGTTTACCTCGATTGAGGCCGGAGGTCGCGAGTACTTGTGGCAGGGTGATCCCACCGTGTGGTCCGGCCAGGCGCCGATTTGCTTCCCGATTTGCGGAGGCTTGCGCGACAACAGCGCCATGACGTTTGCCGGGCATCATGTAAAGCTCGCTCGCCACGGCTTTGCGCGCAAACAGGAGTGGAAGCTGCTGAGCCAGAGCGAGAACGAGCTGGCGATGTGCCTGGCTTCGGAGGATAACGCCGCGCTGCTGAGCGATTATCCCTACCCGTTTAAGCTTGTCGCTCGTTATGCGCTCGAGGACGCTGCCGTGCGCGTTTCCTATGAGGTGACCAACGAGGGCGCCGAGGACATGCCGTTCTTTATCGGTGGGCATCCCGGCTTTAGGTGCCCGCTCGATGAGGGCGAGGCCTATACGGACTACGAGTTGCGCTTTGAGAAAGACGAGGCTGCAGAGCTTTGCACCGCTGTCCCTTCGACTGGCTTGATTGACGTGGACAAGCGCTCCAAGAACCCCATGGTGGGAAAGACGCTGCCCCTGTCGCACGAGCTCTTCGATTTTGCGGAGACCATCTTTGACGTGCTCGAGAGCCGCCAGGTCACGCTTTCCAAAAAGGGCGAGGACAAGGGCGTTCGCCTGAGCTTTGAGGGCTTTCCGTACCTCATCGTGTGGAGTAAGCCCGAGGGCGATTTTGTGGCAGTTGAGCCCTGGGGCGGCCTTTCGACCTGTTCCGATGAGGACGACGTGCTTGAGCATAAGCGCGGCTGCCTTGTCGCCAAGCCCAAGGAGACCGTCGTTCGCTCGTTCACGATTGAGATTCTGTAATTCCGTTTTGTCGACTCGTATCGCGAGGCACAAGGAGCCTGCGAGATAAGGAGCTAAAAATGATCCTCACCGTTACGATGAACCCGTCTGTCGATACGCGCTATCAGCTCGATGAGCTCATTATCGACGACGTCAACCGCGTGACGCCCGAAAAGACCGCCGGCGGCAAGGGCCTTAACGTGGCCCGCGTCCTGGATCAGCTGGGCGACGACGTTGTGGCAACCGGTCTGCTCGGCGGCCACATGGGCGCCTACATGGCCGAGCTCATGGATGCCAACGGCATTAAGAATGATTTTGTACCCATCAAGGGCGAGACTCGTATTTGCCTCAACATCCTTCACGCCGGTAACCAGACCGAGCTGCTCGAGAGCGGCCCGACGATTGCCCCCGAGGAGCTCGATGCCTTTACCGCCAAGTTTACCGAGCTTGCGGGCAAGGCCGACGTCGTCACCATCTCGGGTTCGCTGCCCCGCGGCGTCGAGGCGGACTACTACGCCAAGATCACGGGCATTGCCGAGAACGCCGGCGCCAAGGTGCTGCTCGATACCTCGGGTGCTTCGCTTGAGGCCGCCCTTAAGTCCGAAGTTAAGCCCGAACTGGTTAAGCCTAACCTGACCGAGATCAACGGCCTTCTGGGCACGAGCTTTACCACCGACGATGTGGACGAGCTCCGCGCCGCGCTCGCCTCTGATGCCCGCTTCTCCGATATCCCCTGGGTCGTCGTGTCCATGGGCGCTGCCGGTTCCGTGGGTTTCCATAACGGCCGTGCGTTCCGCGCCAAGACTCCCGATATCCCTGCCGTTAACGCTACGGGCTCTGGCGATTCGACCATTGCCGGCTTCGCGCACGCCATCGCAGCCGGCGCGGATGATGAGACGGTGCTGCGTACCGCCAACACCTGCGGCAAGCTCAACGCCATGGATCCCATGACTGGCCACTTGGTCATGGACCGTTGGGACGAGGTCTACAACGGCGTTGTCGTGACCGAGCTGTAAGAGCTTGGGCGTCGGCCCCGGCATCGGTTGCTTGCTTGTGGTTAGAGCCGATGACAAGTGCGGTAGCATTATGCCGGGGCGCGACGCCGACTTCGTCGTGTTCAATCCCGACCTTAGCCTGGTCGAGACGTATGTGGGTGGCAACAGCGTCGGTAACGCGTTTGCCGAGTAGCCGCCAAAGAAACGATCCGAGAGGGGATTTAGATGATTTACGGTGCACTGGGCGATATCGAGGAATACCGCGGAATGCTCAAGGGCCTCGACGTGCTGATTGACTGGCTCGAGGAGAACGACCCGGCACAGCTCGAGGTCGGCAGCCATCCAATCCTGGGCGACAAGGTCTTTGCGAACGTCATGGCTCCCACGACGCGTCCTGAGGACAAGGCTCACTATGAGACGCATCAGCGCTATCACGACCTGCAGATTGACGTCGAGGGTCGCGAGGCCTTTAAGGTCGCTACGGGTAGCCTGACGCTGGTCCAGGAGTTTGACGAGAAGGACGACTACGATTTGGTCGATTCCGACGCCTCGATCGCCGGCGATCTTGCCGACGACAAGTTTGCGTTGTTCGTTGCCGGCGAGCCTCACATGCCCACGCTCGAGTTCCCGGGCGATGGCGCACAGCCGGTCAAGAAGATCTGCTTTAAGTTGCTTGCCGACGCCTACTGGGAGGAGTAGCGAGCTGCTCGGCTGAGCTGTTCGTCTGATGGCGTGATTCCCCTAGGGAAATCACGCTAGGACCCCGCCAAACGGGTTTTCCCTAGGGAAATCACGTTTGGCGGGGTTTTCTGTTTTTGAATAGGGAAGCCTCATTTATTTGCGAAGAACATCGGCTAGCCGCAGGATTGAAATCATCGACCGATAAGTGAGTTCCACTTTTTCGCCCGCAAGCAGTCGTTTCGAGCCAATCTCATCTAGCCCCACAAGCCGAGAAAACAGCGGGCCGCTCATCGTGCCATCGTCAATTGATTCCCTTATGGTCTTCAAAACGTCCGTATCATGAAGCGATGCCGAGCTGTAGGGGGCAACACGAGCGGAACTCTCAATTAACGACGAGACAAAAGGATGGAGATGCTTTGGACATAGTCCATCAAACACCACATCCCCATTGTCGTTCGAGCCGACCAGGCGCCAAGTATAATGATCGACCCAGTCATCTCCGTCATATATGGCGTCCATGAGCAACTTCCCGTCTAGAGAGAGAAACCTATTTGGACATCGGGGCGCAAGACCGCAATCCATATCGGACCTGCAGCAGCTCCAACCCAACGCACCACTTAGGTTCCCTTTCGTACATGTGTATCAATCTGCCCCGAAATGCCGGTGAATGCAATTCCAGACCCGTTTGTCGGATAGCAATCGACGTATTTTTGTTTTCCGCTCACAACCTTGTATAGATAAATCGTTCCAGCAAAAGAGAAGGGATCGTTCGCAATTTTGTCCGGAAGAACTTGCCACCTCAAAATCCCGCTACCAATATGGTCAAGCTTGACCGTTCCGCCGTCCCCCTCAAAAGTGGCAAGGGGATTTACCCCAGACTGAGAGTCGGCATCGCCCTCCTTAGCAGTTATCAGCAGGCTGCCCGTATAAGACTGCTAAGGCTCACCTTCAGGACAGGCAGCCTTGGCCCAAGAAGGGCCACTCAGGCAGGACAGTCCGAGCAGCATCAATACCAGCAAAAGAAAACCCTTAGTTCTTTTCATCTATATCGCCAATATCTCTCGACATTTGTATATTGTGACTATTTTAGATCTATATGGCCAATTTGAGCCCTCACCATGGCAATTGTTGCAGCTGGGTTTCTTTTCATTAAGATTTCACTTTGGTAAATCCCCGCCCCTAAGCATTAAACCCGAAGTCCACCGAGTGGGCCGCCGTTGACGTGGCGATGTTTGGATTGGCGCGCACGCACTCAAAATCGGCAACAAAAAAGCCGCCAGAAGGCGGCTATCTTGTGTAATGGAGCCAGCGACCGGGCTCGAACCGGTGACCCCCGCTTTACGAGAGCGGTGCTCTACCAACTGAGCTACGCTGGCGGCCATATGATGACGCAACTGAGGCGTCAACGGCTGTCTATGATACGGGACATCGCACATCCGCGCAAGTGTTCTGACGGCTTTTCTCACTTTAAATGCACTAATATTAGAGGCGTGATGTCTGCAGTGCCCATTTGTTACTTGACCTGCTGTTGAGTTGGTGGTCGACGTCCCGCTCGTATGGGTCTCAAACAGAATGGGGCAGCCATGGCTCAACCCAAGATTCTTCTTACGCGTATCGATGACCGTTTCATTTACGGGCAAGACGTTGAGCTGTGGAACGAAGCCGTGGGTTCCAACCTTGTCCTAATCGTCAACGATGAGATCGCGGCGGATTCGCGCCAATGGGCACCAATGAGGGTGGCGGTGCCAGAAGGCGTTTGGACGCGGTTTTTCTCGGTGCAAAGGACTATCGACATCATTCATACCGCAACGCCGCGTCAATGGATCTTGATCATAGTGGCCTCACCCGCCGATGCGCTCGCGCTGGTTAAGGGTGGTGTGCCAATAACCAAGATCAGCATTGGCCATATGCAGGCAGGGGAGGGCAAGCGCTCTGCAACGCCTACCATTGCCGTAGACGATACGGACATCGCCGCCTTCAAAGAGTTGCAAAAGCTCGGCATAGAGCTAGAAATCCGCTATCTCCCCAGTTCCGCCCCCGATCCCATTGGCAATCTGTTCAACTGATCCCTTGGGGACGGAGGAAAACGGATCATTTTGCCCTTGCGAGGGACGCGCGCGATGCCGCCTGTCAAAAACTATGCCCATTTACTACGTTTGATTGGCTATCGTCGAGCATGTCGAATTTGAGATAAACAAAACCGCAGGTATACTGCTCACAAATGTAACAAAAACCGGTGCATGGTCGAGCATCCCGGGCTAAACGTAGTAAATGGGCATAGTTTTGATATGTCACTCATACAGTCACAGAAAAAACGAGCCTAAAAGATGAAAAAGCGCCCGCTGGCGGTGGTGCCGGCGGGCGCTGCTGTGCGACTTATTGCGTTATGGGCTTAATGCCTCATAAAATGGTATTCGATCACATTGCTGTAGGGATGGCCCGGGCCCACAATGCCCTGCGGGAACAGCGGCTGGTGCGGCGTGTCGGGGTACATCTCTGCCTCGAGGGCAAAGCCGGCGCCCCAGCCATAGTTGGCATCGTCCTTGGCGTGCTCGTCGCCCAGCCAGTTGCCGGTGTAGAGCTGCACACCCGGGGCGGTGGTGTAGTAGTCAAGCTCGCGGCCGGTCCACATCTCCTCGACGTGCATCGCACGGCGCAGATTACGGCCGTACTGATAGCCATCGATGCACAGGCAGTGATCGTAGCCACGTGCCTGCTTAATCTGCGGGTCGTCGGCTTCCATGCCGGGAGCGACGGGGCGCAGCTCGCGAAAGTCAAACGGTGTTCCTTCGACCGGGGCAATTTCTCCGGTGGGGATGTTCTGCTCGTTAATGGGCAGGTAGTGGGCGGCGTTAGCAACAAAGAAGTGCTCACAGTCCATGCCGGCGTTATGGCCGGCAAGGTTAAAGTACGTGTGGTTGGTCATGGACACGTACGTGGCGCGGTCGCTCTCGCAGCCATATTCGATGCGGAAGACGCCGGTGCGCGTCACGGTAAACACGGCCGTAAAGGTGCGGTTGCCGGGCAGGCCCAGCTCGCCATCCTCAAGCGAGGCGGTCATGCGAACGGCGTTGCGAGTCTCGTCGAGTTCAACGTCCCACACGCGCTTGTGCAGGCCGTGCTCAAGGTCGCTGTGCAGGTTGTTGGCACCTTCGTTGGCCGGCATATGCCAGTCCGTGCCGGCGATGGTGATCGTTGCACCCGCAGTGCGGTTGGCCACGGGGCCGATGGTTGCGCCAAAGCAGGCGGGGTTGTCAAAGTAATCCTCGAGCTTATCGAAGCCCAGCACCACATCTCGCACGTTGCCGGGAATGTCGGGCACATCGATGCCCAGCACGGTGGCGCCATAGTCCATAATGCGAACGCAGATCTCGGGCCCGTTGAGGGTGTAGCGATGAACGGGGGTACCGCACGGCGCGGTGCCGAAAAGCTCGGAAGTGATCATTTGGTTCCTAACATCGAGGTATTCCGACAAACTGTAGCGCGAACAGGCGAGATTATCACTACACCCCACTAAAGCTGGGGGTATTTTTCTCAAAAAAGTGATGATTGGAGCCGTGTTGGCATTCATTCTTGATACGTACGAGTCTGATACAATTTGTTCGTTATTGTTTGAATGATATGCGCGCAGAGAACGGCGAGGATTCATCGTGATTAAGGCGGAGCGTCAGGATAAGGTTCGGCAGCTGCTCGAGGAGCAGGGCACGGTCTCGGTTAAAGAGATTTCTGATGTATTGGGTGTCTCGGATATGACGATCCGCCGCGATCTTGAGGAGCTTGCGAGCCTAGGCGAGATCGAGCGCGTGCACGGCGGCGCCCGTAGTGCGCAGAGTCGCCCGCACGCTATGTTGCGCCATGAGTATTCGCACAGCGAAAAGCGCACTAAGCATGCCGAGGAAAAGCTGCAGATCGCGCGCCGCGCCGTGGAGCTTATCGAGGAGGGCTCGACCATCTTTTTGGGTACGGGCACTACGGTTGAGCAGATGGCCTCGATGCTACCGGCGTGCCGCCTGCGCATTGTGACCAATTCGCTTTCGGTGTTTAACCTGCTCGAGGCGCGCGAAGACTGCGACCTGTGCCTGGTAGGCGGTATGTACCGTCGCCGCACCGCCGCTTTTGTGGGGCCAACGGCCGAGGATACCCTGCGTGCGCTGGGCATCGATGCGGCGTTTATCGGTGCCAACGGTATTCTGGATGGTGACGTATCTACGTCCAATATGGATGAGGGCCGTATCCAGCAGCTCGCCTTTAGCAAGGCAGACTCGCGCTATCTGATCGCCGACTCCAGCAAGATCGGCAAACGCGACTTCTACACCTTCTGCCGCCTGGACAGCCTGGACGCCGTAGTGTGCGAGCCGGGTATTACCGCCGAGAATCGTGCCGCCATCGAGGAACATACACAGGTCATTTGCTAACTAGCGCTACGGGAGACACTGCTGCCCTCTGCCGGCGCGGGGATTATCACTTCAATATGACGTGCAGAATGACACGTAATAAGTAAAAACACCATTTGTGCGTCAAATTTGATGGCGCGTAAAAATTTGCGCGTTATTTTACGCGTCAAAGTGACGTGAAATGACGTGCAAATAGTTTTAGGCAACAAGGGTGAGGCCATTCTGAGATATGGCTAGACTCCGTATCTCGCTTTGATATCCCTTGAGAATGAATCGTAGTCTTCGTAGAGTCCGTCTCTGCTTTCATCTTCGGCGCGGTTCATGCGTTCAAGGAGTTTATCCTTTGGGGGCCCTTGTTTTATTGCTGGCTCGCTATTGGGTATTACAGATTGCAAGAATAATTCCAGAGCATGGACGTCTTTAAGTATGTAGCCCGTCGAACGACCCGCTCCTGTTTTTTCGATTGCACTGCAACTAACAAGCTGGCTGAGGGTTCGTTTAACGGTTACCTCGCTGATATCGGGGCAGTTGGACTGGATGTCGGATTTCTTAATGACGCCGGGTTTCTCCTGAAATAGAGCAGCTATGCGCGCTTGCTTCGACATGGGGCGAGTGTTGAATTCAATCAGGGTGTGCTGTTCGAGCTGTCGGTAAGCCGCCAGTATGGTTCCGAGCATGAACCGGATAAAGGGAACCTCGCTGTTTTCGTTTTCATTCCATCCAGTGGAACTTGCAGCGAGGGCACTGTAGTAGAGCGCCTTGTTGTCTTCAATAAGTCGTTCGATGCTGACGTAGCGCGCAACGTCGTATCCAGTCTTTTCGAGCAGTAGCGTTGTAAGGAGTCGGCTCATCCTGCCATTGCCATCGTTGAAGGGATGAATGCTGACAAAATCGAAGATAAAGCGGAGTGATATAAGGAGGGGATCGCAAGCTTGGCGAGATAGGGCATCGTTGAGGGACCGACAGGCTTCTTCGATAAGTCCCGGGGTTGCTAGAGCCGAAGGAGGTCTAAAGCGCACAAGTCGATTACCTTGATCGTCGATGGAGACGATTTCGTTATCGCTGTCTTTCCAATGGCCCCCATACGAGATTGCTGTGTGTGCCATGAGGTCACGATGCAGCTGCAAAATGACCGATGGTGTTACGGGAATGAAATCGTGCTGCTCGTGAATAAGCGACAGCGCGTCTCGGTACCCAGCGATTTCTTCTTCTGCACGGGAGCTTGGCTTGGTGGAATACGCCATGATTGCTTTGAGCCTTTTTTGGGTGGTAACAATTCCTTCAAGTCCGTTGGAGGATTGGGTGCTTTGGATCTTAGCTTCCTCCATAAGGGACGATAGAAGCTCGGGTTTGACTTGGCTCAGAACAAGTTGTCGGCCTTTATGCTCGCGTATCGAGAGAAGGAGATTGGTGATTGGGGTTGCTTCGAGTTCCGCTGGGACTGTGGCGTAATCAAACTGGCGCATGTGGCTCCTTTCAGTATCACGAACATACTTTCGGTATCATAATAACATGAAATGATACCGAAAGTATGTTCGTGATACTGAAAACAAGGTAAGAGGTGCGCATGACAGCTGCTCGGAAAGCGCGGATTTGACTATCTAATTGTCTCAATCAGTAACGGTTGGGGGTGAAAAAACTCGGCCAAATGTTACAGATAGAGATGAGCGGCACGCTAGGCCTGATTCAAAACAAAAAAGGCCGCATGCGAACCCGTGGAGGGATTCGCATGCGGCCGACAGGGGGTATGCGGCAAAAGTTAGGCCATGAGCAGGCCGGTCTCCGCGACGTTCTTGTACCAGTACGCGCTCGCCTTGGGATAGCGCTTCTGGGTCTCAAAGTCGATGTAGAACAGGCCGTAACGTTTGTTATAACCGTTGGTCCAGGAGAACTGGTCCTGCAGCGACCACACAAAGTAGCCGTCGACGTTCACGCCGCCGTCGATTGCCTTGAGGATCCACGCGAGATGCTGGCGCATGTAATCGATACGAGGGGCGTCGTCGATAAAGCCGTCCTCAAAGTCGTCCTTATAGCCCATGCCGTTCTCGGTGATGTAGATCTTCTTGTAGTTGGGGTAATCGTTCTTAATACGAAGCAGCAGGTCGTAGAGGCCCTCGGGATAGATAATCCAGTCCCAATCGGTGGTGGGTACGCCTTCGCGCACGCATGACTCGCCCACGCCCTTGAGGAACCAGCGCGAGGAGCCCTTGTCGCCGGTGCCATTGTGGTTGATGTCGTTTTCGCCCTCGGCGGCACGCAGGAACTGGCACTTGTAGGTGTTGACGCCCAGGCAATCGTTGTAGGGGAGCGCGGCGGTCAGCGCGGCGATGTCCTCGTCGCGGACGTCAAGCTCGCCGCCGGCGATATGGGCCAGCTTGGTCGCAGCTTCCATGGTGTCGGCTGCATAGTGGCCGCGGAAGGTGGCGTCAAGTACCCAGCGGTTGTTGATGACGTCGGCCATGCGAGCTGCCTCGCAGTCGGCGGCGTTGTTGGGGTCGAGGGGATACTTGGGCTCCAGGTTCTGGACAATGCCGATCTCGCCCTCAAAGCCGCCCTCATGGAAGGCGACGACAGCCTTGGCGTGGGCCACCATCATGTTGTGCATGAGCTGGAAGGCCTTGTCCAGGCGGTACTTCTCGCCGTGCGGCCAGTTGCCGACGATAAAGCTGCCCTCGGCAGTTGCGGGAATCTCGTTAAAGGTAAACCAGTGCTTGACCTCGGTGAACTCGGCAAAGCAGAACTTTGCGTACTCGACGAAGGCGTCGATTGTCGTGCGCGTCAGGAATCCCTCGCCGCCGTTCTGATAAAAGGCTTCGGGCGTATCGAAGTGATCTAGCGTGACATAGGGGATAACGCCAGCTTTGTTGCAGGTGGCGAAAAGCTCGTGATAGAAAGCGACGCCCTCGGGGTTAATCTCGCCGGTGCCGCTGGGGAAGATACGGCTCCAAGCGATAGAGACGCGAATACCGTTGATGCCGAAGCGCTGGCACAGGTCGATATCGACCGGATACTTGTTGTAGAAATCGCTTGCAGGATCGGGGGAGAAGCGACCCTGAGCAGCCAGGAAATCGTCCCAGGGCACTTTGCCCTTGCCGTGCGTGCGGGTCTCGCCCTCAACCTGGTAAGCGGCGGTGGCGCCGCCAAACACAAAGCCGTCGGGGAACTGCATAGGGTTGGTCATGAGACATCCTTTCTGTGGGATACGAATAGGGAGAGGTGCCCGAACTGGGGATCCGGGCACCAACAGAGGGAGGAACTAGTCGAGGTTCTCGCGGAGCCACTTGATGGCGCCAGCGGGGTCGCGAGTAAGGTCGATATATTCCTTACCGCGGGGAGCGAGCAGCTTAATGCCCAGACGATCGGTGTCAGCCTTCATGTCGTTGTAGTAGCTACGAACCTGCGGGGCGAGCACGATGACGTCGTACTGATCCATGATGGCAGTGTGCTGGCCATAGGCGCCTGCGGAGGAAGCGATGTTCTCTCCGGTCTGTGCGGCACCTTCCTTGATGGCGTTGGCGAGCATGGCAGAGGTGCCGGCGCCGGCGCACAGGACGAGGACCTTCAGGCCATCGACATCCTTCTTGGCGGATGCATCGGCAGCGGGCTCGGGCTGATCGGCGACAGGCTTGCTGTCGGCGGCGGCAACAGTCGTCTCGACGGAAGCGGTAGCCTGCTCGACAGCGGGCGCAGGGGCGTTGGCGGCGATGGCAGCGGCACCATCGGACTCGAGACCCAGCTCGGCGGCGCGCTCGGCCTCCTGGTCGCAGAGCAGCTGATCGTATGCCTTCAAGAACGGCAGGTAGATGATGGCGTCCAGCAAGATGATAATCGCGACAAATACCAGGGCGATAAGCTGGAAGTTCGTGGTGATGAAGATGCCGATGGGGGCAGGGGTAGCCCAAGGCACCACGAAGGAGAAGCCGTTCATGCCCACATTATCGATAAAGAACTTGGCAACACTCACGTTGACGCAACCGGCGGCAACAAAGGGGACGAGCATGTAGGGGTTAAGGATCATCGGCGCGCCAAAGAGCAGCGGCTCGTTGACAGCAAAGGCAACAGGAACAATCGAGGCCTTACCGACGGCTTTGAGCTGCTTGGACTTCATAAAGAGAATCAGCAGAAGTGGCACGATGAACGTGGCGCCGGTGCCGCCGAACTCACCCACGAGTGACATGTTAAAGGTGAGGGAGTGAGCGGGGTGGCCACCTGCCAGCAGAACCTGCAGGTTCTCGGCCTGGTTGGCAAGACGGATGGGGTCGATGCCCGGCTGGACGATCGAGGGGCCGTGGACGCCGATGAACCAGAAGAACGCGGTGGCTGCCTGGATAAGGATGAGGCCAGGATAGGTTTCTGCAGCGGTAAAGAGCGGGGAGAGCAGTTTGATAAGCAGCTCGGAGAACGGAACGCCCATGAGGTTGCGCACGATGACATCGATGATGCCGCAGATGATGACGGCGCCGCCAAAGGGGATGATGTCGCGGAAGTTCTGAGCGATGGCGCCCGGGACCTCCTTGGGCAGCTTAATGGTCAGATCGCGCGAGACGCAGAATTTATAGACCCACACGGTAATGAACGCGGCGATATAGGCCGAGAACAGACCACGTGTACCCATGCTGGTGCAATCGAAGACCGAAAGCTCGGAGCCGTTGAGCTTGGTGGTGAACTGCGTGACTGCGAGCAACAGCATGCTGCACTGGGCGGCCACCATGGTGGAACCGTCGTTGAGCACTTTGCCGGCGGGCATGCGACGGTTCATAGAAGCCGTAAAGTTCTTGGCAGTGGTGCCGGCGACCATGATGCCCATGACGCCCATGGTGAAGTTGTACAGCTTGTTGCACCAGTCGATGAGCGGTTGGGGCAGCGCGATGCCAACCACGCCGGGAAGCGTGGCGATCAGCAGGAAGATCGAAGAGGTGAGGACGATGGGCATGCACCCAAGGAATCCGTCTTTGATGGCCTGGAGGTAGATGTTCCTTGAGATCTTCTCAAAGAACGGTTGATGCTTTTCGAGCATCTTTACGATGGCGTCCATAGAGCTCCTTTGCTGCTTGATGCGCGATGCATGTGGATGGAACTGGTCGTCGATGGATGGTCAGGACTGCCCGGAAACCTTCCTGCTTAAGGAAGGCATTGCGAAATGACAACGTAGGACATTTCGTTAATGACAACGTAAGACATTTTTGGAAGAGCAACAAGGATTTACGGGTGAACGGTCGATATTGTCCGATAAACGGCTGATTTGTCAGTCGGGCAGGTAGTGTATGCTAGAACGCAAAGAACGATCGATAGGGAACCGACTGGAGAAGCAGTGGCAACGATGGACAAGAAAAGCGTCTCAATGAACGATGTGGCGGTTGCCGCGGGTGTTTCCCTCAAGACGGTGTCGCGTGTGATCAATGAGCCCGATAGCGTGCGCGAGTCGACGCGCGATAAAGTCCATTCCGCAATGGAGGCGCTCGGGTTTCGAACCAACTTTGCCGCGCGTTCGCTCAAGTTGGGCCGTTACGGGTGTATCGGCGTGGTGCTGTTTCACTTGTCGGGCGGCGCCGTGGACATGATTGACGGTATCGCCGATGCCGCCGAAGAGCGTGGTTTTGCGCTGACGATGATCAAAAAGCGGGCAGGGGAGAAGATGACCCTTGCCGATGCAGCGCGCAGGATGTCGCAGCTGCCTGTTGATGGCATGATCTTCAATCTGCGCCAGATGGTCGACGACTTTGATACGTTTGAGGCACCGAAGGACCTCAAGACGGTGATTATCACGCCGATGGAGCATCCTACCTGCTCTACCGTTAGTGACGATCAAGAGGGTGGTGCGCGCATGGCATGCGAGTACTTCTTGAATCGCGGGCACAAGAACGTGTACTTCGTCTCTGGTAAGAAAGAGTCGCTGTCGAGCCAGTGCCGTATGAAAGGTTGGCGTGCGGCACTCGAGACGCGTGGCATTGAGCCGCCCGAGCCTCTGCAAGGCGATTGGAATGCGGATAGTGGCTATGCCGCGGGCCTTGTGCTTGCTGATAAACCCGATTGCACGGCGATCCTCGCTGCTAACGACTGCATGGCAAATGGTGTGATGATGGCTCTACATGACAAAGGACTCAGTGTGCCCGACGACGTGTCCGTGATCGGCTTCGACGATGAGCTCTACAAGACGATTCCCAACTCGATTCTGACGTCGGTGAAGTTTCGCCACTGCGAGCTGGGCATCCGTGCGCTTAACGAGGTCGTCGCAGGTCTTGGGGCTCCGAGCTCAAGAAGCCGCACGCTCGTCTCGGGCGTGTTGGTCGAGCGTTCCAGCGTAAAGGACCTGCGGGCGTAGACTTGCTCGGCCTGTTCGTCTAAATCTGTAACAGGTAGGGCCGAAAATCTCAGCTAGTTGTTACAGATTTAGACAATTCGGTCCGGCATATTCTGTTTGTCTCGATCTGTAACATCTAAGCGGTCAAAAGCGGTCTACATGTTACAGATTGAGATTTTCGGCTTGGCCTGTGCGTTCATCTCGATCTGTAACAGCTTGGACCGAAAAACTCGGCTAGATGTTACAGATTGAGATGAACAGGAGGACGGGTGCGGTCTAAACAAAATGGCCCGCGCATCACACATCGATGCACGGGCCATTTTTTGTCTGCGAGCGGTAGGTAGCGTCAGTGTCTTATGCCTCGAGGTTTTCCTCGATCCAGGCGACGGCACCCTTGGGATCCTTAGTGAGGTCGATGTACTGTTTGCCCTTGGGCGACAGCAGCGTGATGCCCAGGCGGTCGGTGTCGGCCTTCATCTCGTTGTAATAGGTGCGAACCTGCGGAGCCAGGACGATGACGTTGTACTGGTCCATGATGGCGTAGTGACTGCCGTAGGCACCGGCGTTGGCGGTAATGTCGATGCCCAGCTCGTCGGCGCCTTCCTTAAGCGCGTTGGCGAGCAGTGCAGAGGTGCCGGCGCCAGCGCACAGAACCAGAACCCTCAGGTCCTTGCCCTTAAGGGCGGACGGAGCTGCGGAGGCCTCAGTGGCAGAAGCGGTCTCGACAACGGGAGCCTCAACGGCGGGGGCGGCAGCGGTCTTGACGGCCTTGGTCTCCTCGGCCTCTTCTTCGGCCAGGGTCTCGGCCTCCTGCTTGCACAGGACGTTGTCGTAGGCCTTGCAGAACGGGTAGTAGATCAAGAAGTCAACGACCAGCAGGACGACAACCAGGACCAGAGAGATCGGCTGGAAGTTGGTGTCGATGAAGGTGCCGATCGGTCCGGGGAGTGCCCACGGCATGGCATAGATAAAGCCGTTCATGCCCAAAAAGTCGATGAAGAACTTACCAATGAGGACGTTGGCCACGGGGGCAAACAGGAACGGGATCAGGAAGTACGGGTTGAGGATGATGGGCGCGGCGAACAGCAGCGGCTCGTTGACGGCGAACATCACGGGTACGACAGAGGCTTTGCCGACGGCCTTGAGCTGCTTGGAGCGCATAAAGAGCAGGAAGATGATCGGGACAATGAACGTGGCACCGGTGCCGCCGAGTTCGCCGATGTAGTTACCGAAGTTCTCGGTCAGGGCGAGGGCGGGGTGACCGCCGGCCTGCAGCGTGGCGAGGTTGGTAGTGATGTTGCCAAACAGCGCGGCGTTGAGGGCAGGCTTAACGACCGAGGGGCCGTGGATGCCCATGAACCAGAACAGCGGGATCATGAACCAGATGAGGGCGAGGCCGGCGTAGGAATCGGCGGCGGCGAACAGCGGGCTCACCAGCGTGGAGATGACGTTGGCAAACGGGACGGCCAAGCAGGTGCGGCAGATAACGTCGATGACGGCGACAAACAGGATGGAGAAGCTGAAGGCGAAGATGTCGCGGAAGTTCTGGGCGATGGCGCCGGGGACTTCTTTGGGCAGCTTGATGGTGATGTCTCGCTTAATGCAGAAGGCATAGATGTTGACCGTGGCAAATGCGGCGACAAAGGAGCTCAGCAGGCCCTTGGTGCCCATGTTGTCGGTAAAGAACACCGAGACATCGGCGCCGTCGATCTTGGCACTCGTCTGGGTAACGGCCAAGATGAGCATAGCGCACATGGCGGCGACCATGGTGCTCGTGGCGTTGATGGCCTTGCCGGCAGGCATGCGGCGGTTCTTGGAGCCGGTCAGCGCGCTTGCGGTGGTGCCGGCGACCATGATGCCCACGACGCCCATCGTGAAGTTGTAAACCTTGTTGCAGAAGTTCACGACGTCGACGTTCCACCAGTCGGGCAGCGTAAAGCCGCCGACCGTGGCGACAACGCCCGGCAGGGTTGAAATAAGCAGGAAGACAGAAGAAGACAGGATGATGGGCATTGCTGCCAAAAAGCCGTCTTTAATGGCCTGAAGGTAGATGTTCTTAGAGACCTTGTCGAAGTACGGCTGACCTTTCTCCAAGAACTTAACGATCGATTCCATAGTTCACGCTCCTCTTTGCATGAAATCTTAATGGCATGGACGTTGAAAACCTATATGGTCTCCCGCTTGCTAAAAGCCCGGGTGCAGGCGGGGTCGGTCCCAGGGGGAGAGAGGGGAGCGGCTGGGTTTGTATCGCATAGGGCCGCTCCCTTCTCGGGAGAAGGCGAGGCGATGCGCTACTGCGCGTCCGCCATGGTGTCGGCGAGCTCCTTGTACCAGAGTGCCGACTGCTTGATGTAGCGTTTTTGCGTGTCGAAGTCGATGTAGAACAGGCCGTAGCGCTTGTTATAGCCATTGGCCCACGAGAACTGGTCCTGCAGGCTCCAGATAAAGTAGCCCTGGACGTCGACGCCCTCGGCGCGCGCCTGGAGCACCTTCTCCATGTGCTGGTCGACAAAGTCGATGCGCTCGGGATCGGCGACGATGCCGTTTGCGTCGGGCTCGGGGTCCTTGTGGCCCAGGCCGTTTTCGGTGATATAGATGACGGGGAGGTTGGGATAGGTGGCGCTGATGTGCTTGAGCGTGTCGTAGAGGCCTTGCGGGTAGATGAGCCAATCCCAGTCGGTGGTGGGGATACCCGGCATATCGACCTGCTGCCCGACGCCCTTAAACTTAAAGCACGAGGTGCCCTTGTCTCCGGTGCCGTTAAAGCTGTTGGTGGACTCGCCATCGTATGCGGCGATAAACGCCGACTGATAGTAGTTGAGGCCGAACATATCGTTGCGGGGCGCCGCCTTGGCGAGCTCCTCCATGTCGCTGTCCTCAACCGTAAGTGTGGCGTTGTTGGCACGCAGAATCTCGTTGATGAGTGAGAGGGTGCGCGCGGAGTAGTGACCCAGGAAGGCGCCGTCCATGATGAAGTCGGTGTAGAAGGCGTTGTACAGGTCGGCGGCGTGCTGGTCGGCGGGCGAGTCGGTGGCAGGATATGCCGGCGTCAGGACGTTGACCATGCCAATGCGTCCGCCCAGGTGCTCGGTCTCGTCAAGATCCTTATACAGGTTGACGGCGCGGGCGTGGGCAACGAGCTCGTTGTGCTGGCTCTGGATGCCGCTCGTCACATCAAAGTGATGGTTGGGCGGGAAGTTGCCTTGGATGTATTGGGAGTGCGAGAGGCTGATGAGCTCGTTGATGGTGAACCAATTCTTGACCTCGCGGAACTCGCGGAAGCAGAACTCGGCATAGCGCACATAGGCGTCGACGGTCTTGCGGTTGAGCCAGTCGCCCTGGTTGAACAGGGCGGCGGGGGAGTCAAAGTGATGCAGGGACACATAGGGCTCGACGCCATACTTTTTGCAGCAGGCGAACAACTCGTGGTAGTGCTTAACGCCCTCGGCGAGGGGCTCGGCATCGTCGCCGTTGGGGAAGATGCGAGTCCAGGCGATGGACACACGGATGGCGTTGAGTCCATGCTCGGCAGAAAGGCGGATATCCTCCTCGTAGCGGTTGTAGAAATCACTGGCCGGGTCGGGCAAAAAGCGACCCTGGGCGACAAGGTAATCGTCCCACATGGTCTTACCCTTGCCTGCCACCTTCGTGGAACCTTCCGTTTGGTACGCGGCGGTTGCGGCGCCCCAAACAAAGCCCTTCGGCAGCTGCTGTACGCGGTTTAGCAAAGACATATGCATACACCCTCTCGTCTCGCTGTTCGATATTGTGCGTTTGCGCTCAGGAGGCTCCCTGGTTAGCGTTCAGCGGTGAAAAAGCCCGATAAACACTATCTTAAAATGATTAGAACCAAAATGAGCACGTGAACATTTGACAATGAGCACGTTAACATCCAGCTGGGATGTATAGAAACAAAACAACTTCAAACAGCCGCGAACGGTTGTATTTGTTCGGTAAGCGGTTTTGATTGACAGAAGTTTTCATGTTGTGGTATATGGCTCGGGTATCATGAGCACGTTATCAATGTATGTACGATGCGCCATGGGTGCGGGGAATAGTTGGGAAGCAGGTTAGCGTGGAAGGCATGGCTCAGCAGACAAGGAATGGTCGTTCGGCGAGCGCGGCAGAGGTTGCGGCGCTCGCTGGCGTGAGCCGCCAGACTGTGTCTCGTGTGGTCAACGGTATGCCCAACGTGACGGAAAAGACGCGCAAGCGTGTGCTGGCCGCCATGGAAGAGCTGGGCTTTCGTCCCAATTTTGCTGGAGCGGCGTTGCGCGGCGGGTCGTATCGTTCTATTGGCCTGTGCATGTACAACATCACACGTGTCGGTAACCTGGCGACGCTCGAGGGTATCATGCAAGCGGCGCGCGAGCACGATTTTGCCGTCACTATGATCGAGATGGGCGGCGACAAGCCCTATGCACTTGCCGATGCCTCGCGCCGCATGGTCGAGCGACCCGTCGACGGCATGATTCTCAACATGAACCGCATGGCTCCCGATTTTGAGGAGTTTGTTCCCCAGCCGGGAGTGCGAACGGTCATCCTGTCCATGTATGCGCATCCGCGCTGCACGACGATCGACTCCGACCAGTATGGTTCGTGCGAGCTGTTGACCAATTATCTGCTGGAACATGGTCATTCGAATATGCGGTTTGTGGCGGGTCCGGAAAACTCGATTTCCTCGCGTTTTCGTGAGGCCGGTTGGCGCGATACGCTGGGTCGTGCTCATGTCGATGCCGCTCCGATGCTGCGTGGCGATTGGAGTGCGGACAGTGGGTACACCATGGGCGAGCGGATTGCGGCCGAGGTGCTTGCCGGCGGGTCGCAGGCGCCGACTGCCGTGCTTGCGGCAAATGACCAGATGGCGCTGGGCGTTATCGCCGCGCTCGAGAATGCGGGCCTGTCCGTGCCCGACGACGTGAGCGTGGCTGGTATCGACGACGCACTCGAGGGACTTGTTCCTCACAATCGGCTGACGACGCTGCGATTTGATTTGCGCGGTGTCGGTAAGCTTGCGTTTGAGGCGGCGATTGGAGAGAGCTCGTCTATCGAGGCGATTCATGTGCCGAGTACGCTGGTCGAACGCTCGACTGTTAGGGACATACGGGGTTAGGTCCTACTCCGTTTGTCTCGATCTGTAACAGGTAGACGGTCAAAAGCGGGCTACGTGTTACAGATTTAGATTCTTCGGAAAGCGCAATCCTGTTCATCTCGATCTGTAACAGCTAGAACCCAAAAACTCGGCTAGATGTTACAGATCGAGATAAACGGCCCCCAGGTCGAACAAAAACAAAAGACCGGGGGCGGCGCGCCGTGTGACGTGCCGCCCCCGGCTGAGAAATGGGGACAGGTTATGTGGGCAGGCAACCCCGCTAGTCTTTAGTCCAGACGACGGGTCTGCGCCACGTGCTTATACCAGTAGGCGCTTGCCTTGGGCGTGCGCTTTTGGGTCTCAAAGTCTACGTAGAAGAAGCCGTAGCGCTTGTTGTAGCCGTTGGTCCAGGAGAATTGGTCCTGCAGGCTCCACAGGAAGTAGCCGCCCACGTTGACGCCCACCTCTATGGCCTTGAGCAACCAGCGCAGGTGCTGCTCGATGTAGTCGATGCGCGGCTGGTCGTCCACAAAACCGTCCTTGTAGGGGTCCTTGTAGCCCATGCCGTTCTCGGTGATGAAGATCTGCTTGTAGTTGGGGTAGCGCTGCTTAATGTAGACGAGCAGATCGAACAGGCCCTCGGGATAGATGATCCAGTCCCAGTCGGTGGTAGGGATGCCAGGCTTGTTCACGTGCTCGCCAATGCCCTTGACGCGCCAGCGGCCGGTGCCCTTCTCGCCCGTACCATTGTGGTGCAGGTCGTTCTCGCCGTCGTAAGCCTTCAAGAAACGGCACTGGTAGTTGTTAACGCCCAGGTAGTCGTTGTAAAGCGCAGCTTCGCGCATAATCTCGAGGTCCTCGTCCAAGATCTCGATGGTGCCACCCGAGACGGCAGCCAGGCGGTTGGCGCACTCGAGGGTGTCGGGCGCGTAGTCGCCGCGGAAGGTGGCGTCGAGCAAGAACTGGTTTTGCAGCACGTGCTCGTTGTTGGCGGCCTTGATGTCGGCGGGGTCGTTCTCGTTGAGCGGATACTTGAACTCCAGCGACTGAATGACGCCGATTTTGCCCTTAAAACCGCCGTTATGGAAGGCTAGTACTGCCCTGGCGTGGGCGAGCATCATGTTGTGCTCGCACTGGAAGGCCTCGGCAAGATGCGCCTTGACGCCACCGGGGAAGGTGCCCTCGATGTAGGTGTTGGAGGCGTCGGCCCAGATCTCGTTAAAGGTGAACCAATAGGTCACCTGGTCGGCGTACTCCTTAAAGCAGAAGGTGACAAAGTCCACAAAGGCGTCGATGGTCTCGCGGTTGAGGAAGTCGCCCTTCTCAAAGAGGGGCAGCGGCGTGTCGAAGTGATGCAGCGTGACAAACGGCTCAACGTGGTGCTTGTGGCACTCGGCAAAGAGGTCGTGGTAGAACTGCACGCCCTCGGGGTTCACCTTGCCGGTGCCCTCGGGGAAGATGCGGCTCCAGGCGATGGAGAGGCGAATACCGTTGATGCCAAACTCCTCGCACAGCTCCAGATCGACGGGGTACTGGTTGTAGAAGTCGGAGGCGGGATCGGGAGAGAAGCGGCCCTGGGCCTCCAAGAAGTCGTCCCAGGCGACCTTGCCCTTACCGTGGGTGCGGGTCTCGCCCTCTACCTGGTAGGCAGCAGTGGCGCCGCCAAAGACAAAGTCCTCGGGGAACTGCGCGGGCGGGTTGGTGACGCTGGCGGGGTTAACGGACATGATGATCCAATCGTTTAAATCGAAGGGCCAGCCGGTCTTGGATAGTCGGCTGGCCCTAAGCGTTACTTACTTCGACAGCTGCTCGCTCACAAAGGCGAGAGACTTGTCGCCGTTCTGGGAGAGCTCGATGTACTGCTTACCGCGGCAGGCGACGCACTTGTTGCCCACGCGCTCGCAGTCCTTCTGCAGGTCGGCCAGGTAGCTGGCGGCCTGCGGGGCCAGGACGACCAGGTCAAAGTCGGGGAGCATGTCGACGTGGTTGCCATAGGCGTCGGCAGCGGTCTCAAGATTGATGCCGCGCTCCTTGGCAGCCTTGGCCAGTGCGTTGGCGAGCAGGCCCGAGGTACCGCCGCCCTGGCAGAGCACGAGCACGCGCTTGCCGTTGAGGTCGCTGGCGGTCGTTGCCTCGGCAGCGGATGCTGCAGAAGCGGCGGGGGAGTCGGCCTTCACGGCCTCGGCGGCAGCGCCGGTGGCAACGCTCTTGGCGTCAGCCTTGCCCTGGAAGGCATCGTTGAGCTTGGCGGCCTTCTCGGCGTTCTTGGCGGCGAGCTCCTCCTGGGAGATCTCGGCCTCCTCGGCGCACTTCTGGGCGTCATAGGCACGGAAGAACGGGTAGTACAGAACGAAGTCGACGACCAGGATAAGGGCGAGCATCACAAAGGCGAGCGGTTGGAAGCCCAGACCCATGATGGTGCCGATGGGGCCGGGGACGGTCCATGGCAGGGTGTACATAAAGCCGTTCATGCCCAGGAAATCGATAAAGACCTTGAGGATCCAGATGTTGGCGATCGGGGCAAAGACAAACGGGACAAAGAAGACGGGGTTGAGCACGATAGGTGCGGCGAACAGCAGCGGCTCGTTGACGGCAAAGCACACGGGGACGATGGCGGCCTTACCGACGGCGCGCATCTCCTGGGACTTGGCCAGGAAGCAGAACATAAAGACCAGGACAAGCGTGGCACCGGTGCCGCCCATGCAGACGACGAAGTACTGGGCGCCCTGCGTCAGGACAGCGGAGGCGTGCGCGCCAGCCTGATATGCAGCCAGGTTGTCGGTCATGTTGGCAACGAGAGCGGCGGCGATAGCGGGCTCGACGATCGAGGGGCCGTGGACGCCCACGAACCAGAAGAGGCTCATGGCGCCGTAGATCACAGCGAGGCCGATGTAGCCGTCGGCAGCGGTGAACAGGGGCTGGAACACCTGGATGACGCCCTGGGCAAAGCAGAAGCCAAAGGCAGCGCGGAAGACGATGTCAAAGACCCAAAAGACGGTGATGCAGACGGAGAAGGGGATGATGTCCTTAAAGGTCTGCGAAATGTTGGGCGGAACCTGCTCGGGCATCTTGACGGTGATGTTGCGCTTAATGAAGAACTTGTAGATGATGCCGGTCACAAACGCAGCGATGAAGGCGGTCAGCAGGCCCTTGGAACCAAGGTAGGTGGTGTTGAAGCCGCTGGCAGCGTCCGTGGCGATCGTGTCGCTCGAAAGGAGCAAGAAGCCGATGATGGCTGCGCACATGCAACGAGATGAAGTTGATCTGGTTGTTCTTGGGTAGATCGCGGTTCTGGGCGTCGGCGAAGTGCTTGGCCGTGGTGGCGGCGCAGGCGATGGCCAGGATGCCCATGGAGTAGTTGTAGCACTTCCACAGGGCGTTGTTGATGTCATCGGGCCAGTAGAAACCCCAGATGTTGGGGACCGAGGCTACCAGGCAGAAGATGGACGAGAAGATGATGATGGGGATGACGGAGATAAAGCCGTCGCGGATCGCCTTGAGGTACTTGTTGCGGGCGATCGCGTTGAAAAAGGGCTGGCCCTTTTCGATGATGGCGATGAGTTGCTCCATGCAATGCTCCTAAGAGTCGGTGGGTTAGCAACGATGGTAGCTTTTGGCGTTCGGTTGCCAAAATGTTGACGTTGCCATTTTGCGGCACAAAAAAAGACGCGAATCGGGGGTTCCTGTGCCTGCGAACCGGCGATTCCTTACGCGTAAACGTTTGAGCCGCCCGGTGGCTCTGTGTTTGCACAATGGCAACGTTAACATTTGGTCGACAAAAGCCGTTCGGGGAAGCGGGATTGTCGGTGAACGGTAGGTTTTGGGTGGTGAGCGTATGGCGGGAGAGGCGTTGGATATACTTGGAGGCGTTCATTTTGTCTGTTGGGATGCCCGCGATGGCATCGTTGACATAGAAAGATCGACCTATGGCCGCTGTTAAAAAATCGGTTTCCGTTAAGGACGTGGCGCGTCTCGCGGGCGTCTCGGAGCAGACAGTCTCGCGTACGGTGCACGATTCGCCCAGCGTGCGCCCCGAGACCAAGGAGCGCGTGCGCGCCGCCATGCGCGAGCTGGGGTATCGCCCCAATTTTGCCGGTCGATCGCTGCGCCGCGGCAAGTTTAAGACTGTCGGCGTCGCCATGTTCAACATTACCGGCACCGGCAACCTCGACCGTATGGAGGGCTTTGCCGCCGCGGCCGACAAACATGGCTATGCCATCACCCTCACTAAAGTAGACGGGCATCCGTATACCCTCGAGAGCGCATCGTCGCGCATGAGCGCGCTGCCGGTGGATGGCATGGTTGTGATCATGAATCGCATGCCGGCGGACTTTGGCACCTTCGAGCCGCTGCCCGGTATGCAGACGGTGCTCGTTACCATGCTGGAGCACTCGCTCTGTTCAACAGTCGATAACGACCAGTTCGATTGCTCGCGCCAGGTGGTCGAGTACTTGCTGGAGCAGGGGCACAAGACCGTGCACTTTATCTCGTGTCCCGAGCGCTCGCTTTCGGGCATGCGTCGCGAGGAGGGCTGGCGCGAGACATTGCGCGCGCATGGTATTGAGCCGCCGCGACTCGTCCGTGGCGATTGGACGGCACAGAGCGGATATGCCGCCGGCCAGGTGCTTGCGGACGATCCGAACTGCACAGCCATTTATGCTTCCAACGATGCCATGGCCTACGGCTGCATTCGCGGGCTCGAGTCGCGCGGGAAGCACGTGCCCCAGGACGTAAGCGTGGTGGGTGTTGACGATAGTTTGGGCGATATCGTGCCCGATCGTCGCCTGGCTACGGTGCGCTTTGACAACAAGCGCGTCGGCATGTGGGCGGTCGACAAGATTGCCGGCGCCGAGGGCGTTGAGTCTGGCGTGGAGCACATGCTGTTTCCGGGCGTGCTCGTCAAGGGCGATACGGTGCGCGATGTACGCTAGGGTGCGGTCCCGCTTGGGTTTCCGCTAATTGTGTTCAAGAATGTTCGGATTGGTTTAAAAACCGTTCACGGGCGAAAAACGACCGTTCATAGCTCGAAATTACGTTTTGCGCTGTTCTTTTTTGTTTGAATGTTACTGTCTCTGTCATACACAACGCAGCGCGTATGCCCGGACGCGATGCTCTCCATTGGTTCATATGTGAAAGGAACGCAATATGGCAACCAAAGAAGAAATCTCGATGGTTGGATTCGAGATTGTCGCATACGCGGGCGACGCCCAGACCGATCTGCTTGCAGCGCTCGATGCTGCTCGCGAGGGTGATTTTGAGAAGGCCGAGCAGCTGCACAAGGATGCCAGCGATGCACTTATCGGCGCCCACGACACGCAGACCAAGCTGCTTTCGCAGGAGGCCGGCGGCGGTGAGATGGAGATGACCTTCATCATGGCTCACGCTCAGGATACTCTCATGACCACCATGATCCTGGAGAAGCAGACCCGCTTTACCATCGATGCCTATAAGCGCATCGCCGCACTCGAGGCTAAGCTCGCCTAACGAGCTCTCACAACCAAGTCCCCTTCCAAAAGCTCTGCCGCTACCCGCGGCAGGGCTTTTTCTGTACTCCTCCAAGTTGCGGTGAAATAGGGACTGAATAGGGACCGGCGGGCGCAAAACAATCCCTATTCCACCGCAACTCATCCCGAAATAGTCATTGGGGACAGTCTTGGTGCCCGTTCGTCTTGCCGTTCGGTTTTTCGCTGGGTGGGTATACTTCCTCTCACATTAAACGCCGGACTGAGGAGGTATCCAAATGCCGGATAACGGGTCAATACAAAAAAGAGACGCGCACGAGATGGCTCATGGGCGTCCTGTCCAGATAACCGAGCACACGACGGTAACCGAGCTGCAGCCCAGCCTGTCCGATGTCGTGTGCGCAAACAAAAAGCTGCAGATCGGTATCATCGTTGCGCTCGTGGTACTGGCCTTGCTGTCGGGCTTTGTGGCTCGTCCGCATTTTGCCGATACCAAGACTTGGGACTCCACCATCGAGGTTATCGACCAAAAGAAAGGTAACGTACTGGCGCTCACGGCCTCGTGCGTGGCGCTGTCTGCGGGCATTACCGCGCTGCCGGGTGATACGGGTACGCCGGTCGCTGAGCAGCTCGCACAGCTTTCAGGCAACCTTGGTATCGTGCTTGCCGTGCTATACCTCGAGAAATACTTGCTCACGATTTTGTGGTCGGTTGGCTTGGGCATCTTAATCCCGTTTGCGTTGGTGCTCTTTGCGGTGTCGCTTGGCATTCACGGGCGCTGGAGCACGAGCGCCGTCCTGCGCCGTGTGGCGACGCGCGTGTTGGTGGTTGCCGTGATCGGCATGGCGCTTGTGCCCGCAAGCGTATGGGTGTTGCAGAAGGTCGATGAAACGTATCGCGTAAGTATTGAGCAAGCTGAGCAAAAGGCAGCGGACGCTGCGGAAAATACCGATACCACGGACAAGTCAGGCGAGACCAGCTCAAAATCGAACAAGAAAAAGTCCGAGGCCACGGAG
Organism: uncultured Collinsella sp.; assembly: GCA_900542275.1. Taxonomy (GTDB): domain Bacteria; phylum Actinomycetota; class Coriobacteriia; order Coriobacteriales; family Coriobacteriaceae; genus Collinsella. The sequence goes on along the minus strand of UQMW01000001.1, from coordinate 55,058 downwards.
TCCAAAAACGTACTCGAGCAGTTGACTGACGGGGCCTCGAGCCTGGTCACGTCGGTAACCAGTGGTGCCAAGCAGATGACCGACGAGATCGTGCGGCAGGTGACCGATCTGATCGAAGGCGTCATCGTGATGATCGTGACCTCGTGCGTTATCCCGCTGCTGGTGCTCGCGGCGTTTCTGTGGCTGGGACACACGCTACTGGGGATCGATATCTCTGGCCCGGCGAACTATTTGACGGGCCGTTTTCTGAGCGCTCCGTCCAAACATGCCAAGAAGAGCGGGCAGTCTGAGTAGGCGGCAAAGCGATCTTTGGAAGATCAACCGTAAGAAGGGCGGCCGAGATGCGTTCTCGGCCGCCCTATTTGTTTGTTGAATACGTGGCAGGCTAGGTTTTCCCGTTCCCAAACGGTCAGCAATCATCCGTGAACGGTATTTGTTCAAAAAAGAACAAAGATAAACAAATAATGGTTGCAGTCGCTGTTCGAATGTGTTCAAATAAACATGAACAGTGAAGAACCGCACATTCAGATGCCCGGACCTGAACGCGATTCAACACTTCCAAACAGAAACTACGCACCTGCGTATCTCTCAAGGAGGATGTCATGAGGGTTGTAATCGCTTCCGATGCCGACGGTATGTCGATGAAGGAGTCCATCAAGGAGATGCTCATCGCCGACGGTCACGAGGTCGTCGACTATTCCGAGACCCCTGCCACGGACTTTGTCGATTCCGCGACCGCCGTTGCCAAGGACCTGCTGGAGCACAAGGATTCCCAGGGCTTCGCATTCGATAAGTACGGCGTCGGCTCCTATATGGCCGCCGTCAAGATCAAGGGCATGGTCGTCGCCAACATTTCCGACGAGCGTTCCGCTTACATGACCCGCGAGCACAACGGTTCGCGCATGGTCACCATGGGCCCGGGCGTTGTGGGCACCGAGGTCGCCAAGAAGATCGCCCGCGAGTTCCTGCGCGCCCAGTACGCCGGCGGCCGTCACCAGATCCGTGTCGACATGCTCAACAAGATGGCCTAACGAGAGCCACCGAGAACTCGAACTTCTACCTCAACTTGTGAATTCAGACGAAAGGACGTTCTGATGAAGAAGACCATCGCAATCGGTTGCGACCATATCGTTACGGACGAGAAGATCTATCTGGCCGACCGCCTGGAGCAGGCTGGCTACAAGGTGCTCGACTGTGGCACCTACAGCCACACCCGTACGCACTATCCCATCTACGGTAAGGCCGTGGGCGAGGCTGTTGCCAGCGGTAAGGCCGACTTTGGCGTGGCCCTGTGCGGCACCGGCATCGGCATCACCAACGCCGTCAACAAGGTTCCCGGCGCCCGCTGCGCCCTGGTCCGCGACATGACCTCTGCCCTGTATGCCCGTCGCGAGCTCAACGCCAACATCGTGGGCTTTGGCGGCAAGATCACCGGCGAGTTCCTGATGGCCGACATTATGCTTGCCTTCCTGGAGGAGCCCTACGAGAAGACCCCCGAGCACGATGCCCTGATTGCCAAGATCGACACCTGCAACAAGGCCGACGCCGAGGCTCAGGCTGACCCGCACTTCTTTGACGAGTTCCTCGAGAAGTGGGACCGCGGCGAATACCATGACTAAGGAGGTTACGCGGTTTTGCCAAACCGCGTAACGGGTCGACGCTGCGCGACGCTCAGGCACCCCATCTCGCCGCTCAAACCGTCGCTCGCGTACATGAAGTACGCGTCGCTCCTCTTTCGCGGCGACCTGGGGCACCTGAGCGCCGCTCGCTGACGTTGAGGGTGCCTGTGAGGTTGCCCCTTTTGTTGCGAAGCTTTCTGGTACAGCTAGCTGCTCCGATAACACGTTTGCTTGCTGAGCTTGTGTGCTTCGTTTTGGCGGTACCCGGCATTCTGTAGCTTTTCAATTGACGGCTCGCGTTTCTGTGAGGGGGCGCGGGCCGGTTTTCTAAACAGGAGTTCAATATGATTCTGACCGTTACCATGAACCCGTCGATTGATACGCGCTATCAGCTCGACAAGCTGGTCATTGACGACGTTAACCGCGTCACGCCCGAAAAGACCGCTGGTGGCAAGGGCCTCAACGTGAGCCGTGTGCTGCTGCAACTGGGAGACGACGTGCTCGCGACTGGTCTGCTTGGCGGCCACATGGGTGCCTATATGGCCGAGCTTATGGATGCCGACGGCGTCAAGAACGACTTTGTGCCCATCGCCGGTGAGACGCGCATTTGCCTGAATATTCTGCACGAGGGTAATCAGACCGAGCTGCTGGAGAGCGGCCCGCAGATCGCCCCGGCCGAGCTCGAGGCCTTTACGGCCAAGTTCGCCGAGCTCGCGGCGAAGGCGGACGTCGTGACGCTTTCGGGCTCGCTGCCGCGTGGCGTCGATGCCGGCTACTATGCCGAGCTTGTCAAGATCGCCGAGGAGGCGGGCGCCAAGGTGCTGCTCGACACCTCGGGTGCATCGCTGGAGGCCGCGCTGGAGTCCGACGCTAAGCCCGAGCTCGTAAAGCCCAACCTGACCGAGATTAACGGCCTACTGGGTACGTCCTTTACGACCGATGATGTCGATGCCCTGCGCGAGGCGCTTGCCGCCGATGACCGTTTTGCCGGTATCCCCTGGGTTGTCGTTTCGATGGGCGCTGCCGGTTCGGTGGGCTTCCATGAAGGTCGCGCGTTCCGCGCCAAGACGCCCGCGATTGCCGCCGTGAACGCGACGGGTTCAGGCGACTCGACCATTGCCGGCTTTGCGCATGCCATCGCTGCCGGCGCCGACGATGTCACCGTGCTCAAGACCGCCAATACCTGCGGTAAGCTCAACGCCATGGATCCCAAGACCGGCCACCTGGTCATGGATCGCTGGGATGAGATCTACAGCAACGTTGAGGTCGTAGAGTTGTAGGGTTACGCGGTTTTACCAAACCGCGTAATGGCTCGACGCTGCAAACGCCCCTAAGCGGCAATCTGACGTTCAATCGTCGGGCATGACCAAAAGGTCAATGCCCTCCTCTTTCACGTCACCTTGCTCGCTTAGGGGCGTTTTCGCTGACAATGCCAAGACATCGACGTTGCCTTGGTCGCAAGTAGTCATTGGGGACGTTCTTGTTTGACTAGTCGTTTAAGAACGTCCCCAATGACTACACTCAAAAACGGCGCCCGCCGGCGATGTTGCTGGCGGGCGCCGTTGTCTTGAAGACGAAATGATTCGTTTTCCTCTGTCCCCAAGGGATCATTACAGTGAGTCGATAAAGCGCTGTTGGGCGGCGCGGCCGGCTTCGTCCCACTTAAAGACGCCGGCGTTGTCGAGCACGTGGCCAAACACCACGCCGACCTCCTCGTGCAGGATATCGATGGCGTTGTCCGCCGTAAGCTCGTCGGCGCGGCGGGCAAAAACATCTTCGACCCATGCGGCGTGGCTGCGGCAAAGGTCGTCGCCCTCGAGCGCACTGGCAAGGTCGTAGCTGGCATCGGCTTTGGCCGCCAGCAGGTGCTCGCGGACAGCGCCGAGCTCGGGAACCAAGCGCGGCGGCAAAATGGCCAGGCCCATGACTTCGATCAGGCCGATGTTCTCCTTTTTAATATGGTGATACTCGGCATGCGGGTGGAATACGCCCAGCGGATGCTCGTCGGTCGTGATATTGCAGCGAAGCGCCAGGTAGGCCTCGTAGATCTCGCCGCCGGCATTGCCGCGGGAGTCGACGCGGCGGATGACGGGCGTCACGGTGTTGTGCGCGATGCCATCGGCTGTGTGCGCGATGACGCCCACCGACTCATCGGTCCACTCGCGCCAGGCGAGGATAATCTTCTCGGCAGCATCGAGCAACTGGGCGCGGTCGTGCGAGCGCAGGCGCAGCACCGAAAGCGGCCACTGCAGCACGGTACCGCTGACCTGGTCAAAGCCGGGCACGCTAAACTGCGAGACTTCGGTGGCATGCATCATGGGGAACTCGTGCGCGCCACCCTGGAAGTGGTCGTGCGACAGAATCGAGCCGCCCACGATGGGCAGGTCGGCATTGGAGCCGATGAAGTAGTGCGGGAACAGGTCCACGAAATCGAGCAGGCACGTCAGCCCCTTGCGGTCGACGTGCATCGGGCGATGCTCGGAGCTCATGGCAATGCAGTGCTCGTTAAAGTAGGCGTACGGGCTGTACTGGAAGCCCCAGCGCTCGCCGTTGAGCTGGATGGGGATAACGCGCAGGTTCTGACGGGCGGGGTGGGCGCCGCCGTCGGCTGTTGCGGAACGTCCTGGATAGCCCTCGTTTTCGATGCAGAGCTGGCAGGCGGGATACTTCTCGCCCGTGTTCTTGGCCGCACCGGCCGCGGCGATATCGCGCGGGTCCTTTTCGGGCTTGGACAGGTTGATGGTGATTTCCAGGTCACCCCAGTTGGTGGGGGTGCTCCATTTGATGTTGCGTGCGATGGCGGCGCGGCGCACATAGCCGGCGTCGCAGCACAGGCCGTAGAACCAGTCGGTCGCGGCGCGGGGCTCGTTGACGCCCATGCGGCCGTTGAACTCTTCGTTTACAACCGAAGGCCTCGGCATGAGCGCGCCCATGATGCGCATGGCGATGCGGTCGCGGCCCGACGCCGTGTCCTCGACAGCACCATTGGCAACGGCGGCCTCGGAAAGCGCGGCAAGCGTGCCCTCCAGGTCAAAGTTGGGGAGTGTATCGGGGTGCAAGAGCGAAATCTTCTCGGTCTTGAGTGCCCAAGCCATGTCGAGTGCGGGGCCCGTGGCGCCGATGCACTCCAAAATGGTGTTGTATGCCCAGATGCGATCGTCCTGGCCGATCATCGATCGGTGGATAGCGTACTCGATCAGGCTCTGCGCGGCCTCGCGCACGTCAGTCATTACAGCCATGCCGCGTAAGCCCCCTTGTCAGAGATAGCGTAGTGGCGGGCAGAGCCCTCGCCCAGCCAGCCGTTCATCTTGGCAATGAAGTTATCGACCAGGTCGAGCGGCACGAAGGCCTGGATGGTGCCACCAAAGCCGCCACCGTGAATGCGAACGGCGCCGCGGCCGTCGAGCACGTGCTCGGCCAGCGCCAGGGCATACATGGAAGGCTGCTCAGATCCCAGCTTGGCAACAACATTCTGCAGGTACATGGCGGAGCTGGCGCCGGACTCGCGCGTCAGGACCAGGAACTGGTCAATGTCGCCGGCGTTCAGAGCTGCCCAGCGCTTGTCGACCAGGCCGTTCTCGTACCAGTAGTGAACGGCGCGCAGGCAGGCGCGGTCGCCCAGCTTGGCGCGCAGCTCGGGGAGCTTGGCGTCAAAGTCGGCAACGTCGACCTCGCACAGGCGTGCCTTGCCAAACTCGGCAGCGACGTTCTGCATCTCGCGCGGAACGGCGGCGTAGTCGTCGGTGGCGGCCACGTGGTCGGCACCGACCTTAACGAGCACGAGCGCATAGCCGTGATCCTCAAAGTTGAGCTCGAGCTTCTGGGTTTTAGGCTGAGCCTGATCCTCAAAGTCCATGTAGGCGAGGCCGCCCAGGCACACGGCGGCTTGGTCCATCAGACCGCAGGGCTTGCCGTAGTAGTTGTTCTCGGTGCGCTGGCTCATCTGGGCGAGCGTGACGGGCTCAATGGCGGGCGCGCCCCAGAGCGTCTCCATGGCACGACCGTACGCGGCCTCGACAGCGGCAGAGCTGGAAAGACCGCCGCCCGAGGGGACGGAGCAGGTGAAGGCGAAGTCGAAGCCGTGGGGCTCAACGCCCAGAGCAGCGATTTCGTGGGCCATGCCGCGGACGAGGCTTGCGGACGTGCCCTTCTCGGACTCCTGAATATCCAGCGTGTCGAGCATGATTTCAAACGTAGGATAGCCCTCGTCGGCGACGCGAATCTTGTTGGAGTCGGTTGCCACGGCGATGCCGTCAACGGCGACATCGAGCGAGCCGGCGATAACGTGGCCGCCCTCGTGGTCGGTGTGGTTGCCGCTGATCTCGGAACGGCCGGGCGCGTGCACGTAGAGCACCTGGCGGTCGCCGATGGGGCCAAACTCCTCCTCAAACAGCTTGGTGAGCGTGGCGAATGTCTTTTCGTCGGGGGTGGTCATGGGAGTCCTTTCCTTGGCGCGCACGGGTGGGTTTTGCGTCGTTATGAGTACGTTAACAACTTAAAGCGGCATGAAGCAAGTATTCACAATGCCGCACGTTACGGGCTATGTTAACGTACTCATAACACATCGCTTGTCACTTTTTGAGAATCTGGTAATCGGTAGAAATTCAGCCGTGAACGGTACTGCCGTATGGACTTATAAAGCAGAAGAGATGCAGATAGAAAAAGTAGAGTACGTTAACATGCGTCCGACGATAGCGGGCCTCGGCGCGGGATGTATTTCTGCCCGGGCCGGCATTCACGCTATTCAGATCTCGCAAGGGTGAAGGTGATCCTGTGGCAAGGCGCCCGTCCAACGATACCAGTTCGCGTCCGGTCTCCATGGCCGACGTCGCCCGCGCTGCTGGCGTTTCGCAGCAGACGGTTTCGCGCGTCGCCAACGGCTTGCCCAACGTTAACGAGCAGACGCGCCAGCGCGTGCAGGCCGCTATGCAAGAGCTCGGCTTTCGTCCGAGTTATGCCGGTCGCTCGCTGCGCGACGGCCGTTACCATTCGGTCGGCCTATGCATCAACGATGTCACCAAGTTTGGCAACCTCTCAATGATCGACGGCATCGCCAGCGCTGCTCGTGAGCATAATTGCGCCATCACGCTGGTCGAGATGTCCAAGACCGAGGAGTTTTCGCTTGCCGAGGCCACGCGTCGTATGGCCGCACTGCCGGTGGACGGCATCATCATCGGCATGAGTCGTATGGCACCCGATTTTGAGACGTTTGATCCGTTGCCGGGTATCGGCACGGTTATCGTCACCATGTATGCGCACCCACGGGTGACTACGGTCGACTCCGATCATTACGGCTGCTCGCTGCTGCTCATGGATCATCTGTTTGAGCTGGGGCACGAGCAGATTCGTTATATCGGCGGCCCGTCGTTCTCGGTCGACGAGCAATTTCGTCGCGCCGGTTGGCAAGATGCTCTCGAGCGTAAACACATCGAGCCGGTAGAGCCGCTCGAGGGTGACTGGTCTGCTAACAGCGGTTACGAGGCCGGCAGGTACCTGGCCGAGCACGATCGCACCATGACGGCGATTTATGCGGCAAACGACCAGATGGCAAATGGCGCCATTGCAGCGTTGCGTGACAGCGGATTGCGTGTGCCCGAGGACGTAAGCGTGGTCGGCGTCGACGATTCGCTCGATGATTTTGTGGCACACAACGAGCTCACGACCGTGCGATTCGATCTACATCAGCGCGGACGCGAGGTATTCGAGCATGCGGTTCCCGAGGCGGGTACGGCGGGCAAAACCGTTGCCATTCGTATTCCCGGCCAGCTCATTATTCGACATAGCACGGCGATACCGCGCGCATAGTTTTTGCAGGTCAACAGCGGTATATTCTGCCTCAATAACAATCGGTAAGGATGCTGACAGATAGTCGTGGCTATGAAGGTGAGTGTTATGATAGACGGGTTCTTTTGTCTATCTAGGAGGCTTTGCCTGATGGAGATCACCAAGGATATCCGCTATATCGGCGTCGACGACCACGACATCGACCTGTTCGAGGGCCAGTACGACGTGTCCGAGAACGGTATGGCATATAACAGCTACGTTATCTTGGGCGATAAAATCGCTGTCGCCGATTCGGTCGACGGTGGTTTTGTCGACGAGTGGCTCGGCAACCTCGAGGCCGCGCTCGATGGCCGTACGCCCGATTACCTGGTTGTACATCACATGGAGCCCGATCACTCCGCCGGCATCGCTGCCTTTATGGAGCGCTATCCCCAGGCGCAGATCGTGGCAAGCATGGGTGCATTCCGCATGATGGTCAACTACTTTGGCACCGACTTCCCCGAGCGTAAGATGGTCGTCAAAGATGGCGACGTGCTCGATCTGGGCGGTCACAGCCTGACGTTTGTCGGCGCCCCCAACGTGCACTGGCCCGAGGTGCTCTTCTCCTACGAGTCCACCGACAAGGTGCTCTTTAGCGCCGACGGCTTTGGCAAGTTTGGCGCCAACGACATCGAGGATCCCGAGGGCTGGGCTTGCGAAGCGCGCCGTTACTACTTTGGCATCGTGGGAAAGTTCGGCAAGTTTGTGCAGGCCGTGCTTAAGAAGGCCGCCAATCTGGACATCCAGATTATTTGCCCGCTTCACGGTCCTGTTCTTAGCGAGAACCTGGGCTATTACCTCGACACCTACAACACCTGGTCGAGCTATCAGCCCGAGGACGAGGGCATCACGATTGCCTATGCGAGCGTGTACGGCCATCTGAAGGCTGCCGTTGAGGAGCTCGCATCCGCGCTTGAGGCCCGCGGCCAGAAGGTCTCCGTCTTTGACCTGGCTCGCGACGACATGGCCGAGGCCGTTGAGGATGCGTTCCGCTACGACCGTCTGGTGCTCGCTTCCATCACCTATCAGGGCGAGATCTTCCCGTTCATGAGCACCTTTATCCACACGCTTGCCGAGCACGCCTATCAGAACCGTACGGTGGCACTCGTCGAGGCCGGCTCCTGGGCGCCCACCGCTGCCAAGGTTATGACCAAGGAGCTCGAGGGCATGAAGGACATCACCCTGGCGCAGAACAAGGTGACCGTCTTGGGTTCGCTCAACGACGCCTCGCGCACTCAGATCGAGGCCCTCGCCGACGAGCTTTCCAAGTAGCGACACGTTCACTTTTGATGCTCAACCACCACAAAGGAGACCTTTGTGGTGGTTTTTGTTTAAGCGCCGGCGATGAGGAGATTTGGGCGGGCGTTGTCGACGATCTCGGCGATTGAGGTGGCGACGGCCCCGTCGGGATCACGGTCCATCACGATGGTGTCAACGTCGGCAAGCTCGGCAAAACGGTACATGCCGCGTCCGTTGACCTTACTGGCGTCCATGAGGGCGACGCTTTGACGGGCAGCACCGACCATAGCCGTTTTGGTCTCGGCCATCTGCGGAAAGTCGGTCGTAAAGCCGCAGCCGGGAACAAAAGCGCCGGGGCACATGACGGCAAGGTCAGCATGGACCATTTGGAGCGCCTGCATGGTAAGTGGGCCGTACAGATAGCGATGACCTTTGCGCAGCGCCCCGCCCAGCATGACGACATCGACCGAGGGCATGCTCTCGTCGATATAATCGGCGATGGTAATGTCGGCCGTGATGACGGTGATGCCATCGCGCTGGTCGAGCAGGCGGACAAACTCGAGAGCGGTGGTGCCCGAGTCGACGAGCAGGGTGTCACCGTTGCTGACGAGCTCGATAGCGCTTTGCGCGATGGCCTGCTTGGCGGCGACATTGACGTTGATGCGGCGATCCTGGGTGGATACGGTCAGTCGCTTCTGGAGCGACACAGCGCCACCATGCGTGCGGCGCAGCTTGCCGGACTCGGCGAGCGCGTCTAGGTCGGCGCGGGCGGTAACGGAGGACACGCCAAAAGTCTGGGCGATTTCTGCCACTTGCACTGAGGCGTTATGTTCGAGCATTTCCATAATGGCGGCGCGACGCTCATCGGCGAAAGCTCGGGTTGTTACATGGGCCATATCCGCTCCATCATCGTCTGAAATTTGCAGGAATTGTGTTGAGTCTATTTTCGTTCATTTTCTTTTTAAGTAAGAAAACGCCTTTCGATTACTTACTTTTTCTATAAAAGAAAGACGTTTAACGCCCAAAATTCAATATCGAACACGCCCACTCAGCTCCAATTCCTTCCGTTTACTTTTCAAAAGCGACTGTATTGACCTGCATGGGCTCAATATCTCGCACATGCATACCCGCTGAATTTCATACAATGAGCGCAGCAAAACGCAAGGTAAAACACCTTGTGAACAACTACGCCCGATGTCCAGATGCGGGCGAGGGAGAGGAGCAAACGCTCATGGCACTTGTTACCACCGAAAAGATGCTCAAGGACGCTCAGGCCGGCCACTACGCCGTCGGCGCGTTCAACGTCGAGAACCTCGAGTTCGTTATGGCCGTTCTGGCCGCTGCCGAGGAGACCAAGTCCCCCGTCATCATGCAGACCACCCCGGGCACCATCAAGACCGCTGGTCTGGACTACTTCTACGGCATGGTCAAGGCTGCCGCCGAGCGCGCTTCCGTGCCCGTTGCCCTGCACCTCGATCACGGCGATGGCTATGACCGCTGCATGCAGGCTTTCCGCACGGGCTACACCTCCGTCATGATCGACGGTTCGCACGAGTCTTTCGAGGACAACATCGCTCTGACCAAGTCCGTCGCCGATGCTGGCCGCGCCATGGGCGTGCCCGTCGAGGCCGAGCTCGGTAAGGTTGGCGGCAAGGAGGACGACGGTCCCGCGGTTGAGGGCGAGAGCCCCTACACCGATCCGGCCGAGGCCAAGGAGTTTGTCGAGCGTACCGGCTGCACCTCCCTCGCAATTGGCGTTGGCACCAGCCACGGTGTGTACACGAGCGATCCGCACATCGAGCAGTCCGTGGTCAAGGCTATCCGCGACGCCGTCGACGTGCCGCTGGTTCTGCACGGCACCTCCGGTGTGCCCGATGAGCAGGTCGCCGAGGCTGTGAAGAACGGCATCTGCAAGGTCAACTACGCCACCGAGCTGCGTCAGGCCTACACCAAGGGCTTCATGGCCTACATGGCCGAGAATCCTGCCTGCTTCGACCCCAAGAAGCCGGCCAAGGAGGGTATGCGTGAGATCACCGAGCTGGTTAAGATCCGCATGACCAACCTCAACTCTGTGGGCAAAGCAGAGTAACAGCAAGGGCACTCCGACTCGCTACATATCCCGGGGAGGGACGAGGGCTTAGTTCCCCAATCGTCCTCGGGCATGTAAAAAGCCTCGCTGCGCACTTCGTGCGGCGAGGCTTTTTGCCTCCTGCGGAAAGATTAGAGAACTAACCCCTCGTCCCTCCCCGGTTGACCTACTCGAGTCGTCGCCCTTGTGGCGTTAGGTCTGAAAATAATAAGAAGCCTTCGCGCTGCGGAATGATTTTGGAAACTAAGTACGGGGACCCGCCCAAACCGTCCTGCTCAATCGCCCTTGTGGTGTTGGGGCTGAAAGGGTGGGACGCGTGGGTTATTTGGTTGTTAGGGTTAGTAGGTCGTTGGGGGTTTTGAGGTTGTAGGTGGCGTTTGGGATATCTTGGTGTGATCCCCATGCTGCTCGGGCAAAACTGACCCCTGCTGAAGTTGCGCATTGTTCGTCGTAGACGGTGTCGCCAACGTAGACGACGTTGCCAGGATTCGCGCCCGCACGTCGGAGATATTCGAGCATGGGTGCGGGTTTATGTTCGGTTGTGTCTTCGACAAGGATGATGTGCTCAAAATACTTATCGAAACCAAGGGGTGCAATTTCTTTTGCGTATTCGTCGCGCGCACGTGAGGAGACGATGCCAAGTTTGCAGCCGCTATCGGCGAGCGTTGCGATGACTTCAAGCAAACCTGGAAACACGCTGATGGTGCTTTTAAAGCTGGCGGCAACTTGGCACCAGCGATCCAACGTTGCCTGCGAGTAGATCCCAAGTTTCTCAAGGGCATCCTTGCCGGGTATGCCGAGGGCAAAGTCAAGCTCGTGTCGGGGAAGCGTTTTGCTGGTCTCTTCTTGGACAATCTGGACAAGCGATGACAGAACGCTTTCTTCTGTATCTGCCAATGTCCCATCAACGTCAAATACGATATGGTCAAAGTGCTTCATATGATTGCTCCTCTCTGTTGTTTGCCTGCAAGTTTGATGCAGTGACAGAAGAAGGGCTAGCGGGATTTCTGCCTGGTGCTATCGAGATTCTGCCTCGCTGCTCGATAGCTCGAAGGAGTGCACCCCATTTGTTCTTTAAATACCTGGCCAAGATGGCTTGCTGTTATAAATCCGCATTGGCGCGCGACTGTCTGTACCGTTCTCGTGGTGTGTGCCAAAAGTTCGCAAGCACGGTTTATGCGGTATGCGCGTAGATATGCCGCCGGGGTCGTTCCTGCACAAGTTTCGATAATGCGGTAACACTCTCTTTCGCTTACGCCGGCTGCAGATGCCATCTGGGGCACATCTATAGCGGCTGCATAGTTTGCGCGGATAAAGTCCAGGATTGCCTTGAACTGTACGTCGCGGCTGGTCATCCAAGAGGCGCCGTCGGAAGAAAAGAGCGGTTCGGTCTTGGCGTTAATCTGAATCCAGAGCTCTGACAAACTATTTCGAAGCGCCATCTCGTTCTGCGGCCGTTGAAGGTCGTGGCTAAAGGAGCTCTTCAGCAAATCGATAAAGGGCATATCGTCGGGATTGGTGGGTGACCATTTGAGCACATCGACGCCTCGACATTGAAGCAATGGGTTGATGTAGCGCTTTTGGAGACGTCCCGCGGGATCGCCGAGCATCGACGGCTGAAAGATATGCAGCATTTGAATGGCTGGCGCCGAATTGGGTGATTGCAGCGTGCTGTGCAAAACGCCGCCGTTGATAAAGCCGGCGGACCCTTCCTCAAAGCGTACGTGCTCATGAGCCGCGTGCGTTCGATAGTCAATCGCTCCCTGCTCCATGTAGAAAAGCTCAACTTCGGAATGCCAGTGCCAGGGGACGGAATTGCCCGGATAGCGAGCGAATTCTGCGCGTTCGGCAATATAGGGCCAGTCTTCGGCGGTCTCGGGAAACGCTTCCTCGCGTCCTCCGCGGTGCAATTCTATGTGATCCATGTTTCGCATGGCATCAGTATAAAGCGCGATGGGCTTAGATTGCTCTTGCCTGTTCGGGGAACGCCTTGTCTAGGGATGCTTGGAGCTTATCGAAGGATGCTCGCAAGTTGTGGCTCTGGTCGGTTGAGCGTTTGGCTTTTGTGGTGGGGGAGTCGGGGAGGCCGTTTCTCTGTGTCGGGGGGAAGGAGAAAAGGTTTGCATGTTTTAGGGATGGCTGCTGTGCTGCGTCATTGGAAGAATGCATGCTTATGCGGCCTCCTCGATGTCCACCAAAAGATTGCGCGCGGGGTTTGCTGCTAGGTCCCGTGCGTTGGCAGTATTATGCCGCGGCCGTCGCAAAGAAGCGCTAAAGAAAGGCTTAATGAGGTTTGGCATTACGATGAAACCGCAGGTCAGAGGTATCGAGTAACACTCTTGAAAGGTTTTGGGCTTAAGGGCTTTCTAAGGTTTGTGACGTGGATGTGGCTCGCCTGTGTGGGGCGTGTGAATGCTCGCTGTTAGCGCTGCGGCTCTGCAGCCCGTACCTGCTCGATGACCTTTTCCATCGTGGCGTCGATGTGATCTTTTTTGAGCTCGCATTCCCAGATAGTTATGGGCGTCCAGCCCATTTGAGTGAGTGCTGCCACGGCAGCGTGGTCACGCTCGACGTTGCGACGGAACTTTGCCTCCCAAAACTCAACATTGCGCTTGGGCTGGCTCGGATTGCACTTAGGGCAGCGATGCCAAAAGCAACCGTTGACGAAGATGGCGATCTTGCGCCCGGGGAAGGCGATGTCGGGCTTGCCGGGAACCTTCCATTCCAAGCGATAACCCGTAAGGCCCGCTGCCCGCAGGCGCTGTCGTACGAGCAGCTCGGGCTTGGTGTTGGCGCGCTTGTTGCCCTTCATGGACTTTTTGATGGCGGCGCGACGGCGCACCAGTTCGCGCTCGTCGGCGGAAAGGTCCGAGGTGTCGATGCCGTCCAGCAGGCCGGGCTTGGGGCGCTTTTTGCTGCGGTGCTTAGGTTTGCGCTTGGATTTGGCGGCAGGCTCGTCAGCCGTGCCGGTCTCGGCGTCGTTGGTGCTGCCGTTGGCCTCAAGCCGGTCTTCCTTTAGCTCAATCAGTGCATCGATAAGCCCCTTGTCGGCGGGCATCCACTCCACCGTGGCAAGCGAGGTGCGTGGAATCCAGCGGATATCGAGCTGACGGTCGTGCTTCTGGGGCTCGCCGGACTCTTTAGCCAGCGAGCAGTAATAGCACTCCATTGAGAGATGAAAATCGGGGTAGTCATACTCAACGGTGTAAAAATCACGCAGGTTGGTAACGTTTACCTGCAGCTCTTCCATAAGCTCGCGGCGCACGGCGTCTTCGGGTGTCTCGCCGCGCATGAGCTTGCCGCCTGGGAACTCCCATAGTCCCTGCATGTCGCCGTAGCCGCGCTGCACGGCAAGCAGCTCGTCAGATCCATCCTTGCGAATGATCCCGGCGGCAACATGAACAGTCTTCAACAGGAGTCCTTCCTCAACATCAAAACGTTCCCTGCACTACCTTACGCAACGGTAAGGCAAGCGTAAGCCATATCGATGGTAGCCGACTCGGCTCCTTGCGACTATAGATGCCGTAGACTAATCGCAAGAAAGGACTCGGTATGCAAACCACGCAAACGGCGACCCCGGTACTGGAGGTCGCGCATCTCGAAAAGGTATATGGAGCACTGGGCAACGTGACCCGCGCGCTCAACGATGTCAGCTTTACCGTCAACCGCGGCGAATTCGTCGGCATCATGGGCGCCTCGGGCTCGGGCAAGTCGACGTTGCTCAACTGCGTGTCGACCATCGATAGCGCCACGAGTGGCACCATCCGCATCAACGGCCAGGACGTGACGCGCATGAAGCAGGCCAAGCTTTCGCAGTTCCGCCGCGAGGAGCTGGGCTTTATCTTCCAGGACTCCAACTTGCTCGATACGCTCACGGCGCGCGAGAACATCGCCCTGCCGCTCACCATCGCCCGCACAAACTCGGCAGAGATCTCGACCCGCGTGCAGGACGTGGCCGCGCGCCTGTCCATTAGCCAGGTGCTCGACAAGTATCCCTACCAGATGTCCGGCGGCCAGCAGCAGCGCGTTGCCGCGGCTCGCGCGCTCGTCACCGACCCCACCATGATCATGGCCGACGAGCCCACCGGCGCCCTCGATTCCAAGAGCGCCCGCCTGCTGCTCGAGAGCCTAGAGGCCCTCAACCGCCGCCTGCGCGCCACGGTGCTCATGGTCACGCACGACAGCTTTGCTGCCAGCTACACGAGCCGTGTGCTGTTTATTCGTGACGGCAAGATCTTCACCGAGCTGCGCCGCGGCGACACCGACCGCCGAGAGTTCTTCGACCGCATTATGGAGGTCGTTGCCATGATGGGCGGTGAGGGCTCCGATGCTCTGTAAACTCGCTTGGGGCAACGTCCGCCGCGCCGGCCGCGATTACCTTGTCTACTTGCTGACGCTCACCCTGGGTGTCACGGTCTTCTATGCCTTCAATACCGTCTCGATGCAGGTCGACATTGCCGGCATCAAGGAGGAGGGACTGTCCGAGCTCATGGGCAGCATGCTCGGCTACCTGACGTACTTTTTGGCCGGCGTCATGGCCTTTTTGATGGTGTATGCCAACAACTTCATCATGAAGCGCCGCAAAAAGGAGTTCGGCCTGTACCAGGTGCTCGGCATGCGCCGCGGGCGCGTCGCCACGATCATGGCGCTCGAGACCGTATTTGTTTCGGTCGGCGCTTTTGTCGCTGGCATTGTGCTGGGCGTGGGGCTCTCCCAGCTCATGACATTCTTTACGGCCTCGCTCTTTAAGACGCAGATCGCCGATTTTCACTTCTTTTTCTCGGTGCATGCGTTCAACCTGACCCTTGCCTGCATGCTCGTGATGTTTGTGCTCACGCTGCTGCTGAACCTTCGCGCCGTGCGCCGCACCAGGCTCATCGAGCTTATGGGTGCCGAGCGTCGCAACGAGAGCATCAAGACGCGCAACCCCTGGATCGCGATTGCCATCTTTGTCGTGGGCGTGGTGCTGGTGGGCGTGGCCTATTACCGTCTGCTGCGCGACGGGTTCCCGCTCACCGCGACGGAGGGTAAGCTGCAGGAGGCCATGAACCAGTTCGGTATCACCACGGCCATGGTTACGGTGGGTACCTTTGCCCTATTTTGGGGACTTTCGGGCATGCTCATCAAGCTGCTGCAGAGCCTGCGCAGCGTGTATTGGCGCGGCCTCAACATGTTTACCGTGCGCCAGCTTGCGGCCAAGGTCAACACGGTGTGCTTTTCGATGGGCGTTATCGCGATGATCCTGTTTCTGGCCATTACCTCGGTGACCTGCGGCATGTCGATCGCCAACGTGATGAACGAGAACCTGGAGCGCTATACGCCGGCGGATATGTCGCAGACGTATATCTATTACGCGTCCGATAGGCTCGACTACTACAAGGAGTATGTCAATCCTTCCGAGGCCGATCGCATGGTGCTGGCAGACGCAACGGTCGATTTGTACTCTGCATGGCACGGTGACCGTATCGATCCCGATAACGTTGCGGAAAGTATCAAGGGCAAGTCGGCAGATAATGGCAACGAGGCCGGAAAGAAGGTCAATATCGCCGATGTTGCCGGCGAGCATGTGCAGATTGATTCGTATCTGAGCTATACGCTTGGCGGCTCGGATCCTTCGGTGACGGCGGGCGAGATGTGCAAGGCCATGGGCGAAAAGCTCCCCAAGGCGCTCGAGGGTAGCAATGCCGATGATATGGGCCTGTTTGTGACGCCGGCGAGCCAGTACAACAAACTGCGCCAGATGATGGGCGAGGAGCCGGTGAGCATTGGCCGCGACCAGTACTTGCTTACGTGCGATATGGGCGGCGAGTTGGGCGACCTGTACACTAAGTACATGGCTGGGGGCCATACCCTCACCTTGGGCGGACATACGCTCAAGCCCGCAACCGATAAGTCGGACGAGGACACGGCTGCCATCGCCAACTCGGCACTCGGCAGCAATCCCGGTACCGTGGTCGTAGCCGACGAGCTGCTGTCCCAGCTTAACCTGCAGCCGTATTCCAGTAATCTGCTCGTTAACTACAAGCAGGGGATGGATGTGACCAAGGCAGACGAGAGCATTAAATACACCATGCTCGACAATCTGCTCGTTGACGGCAAGGAGCCGGGGTCGTGGGGAGTCTTCATGACACGCTCCGAGATCTATACGCAGGCGGCGCAGATGAACGGCATGATTAGCTATCTAGCCATCTATATTGGCTTTGTACTGGTCGTTGCATGTGCGGCAATTCTGTCGATCCAGCAGCTCTCCAATGTGGCCGACGGAAGCCGCAGCTATCGCGTGCTGGCGCAGATCGGCTGTGACGACCGCCAGATTCGCCATTCGGTGATGGCGCAGCAAGCGGTGTTCTTCCTGTTCCCGCTGGCAGTGGGTCTGGCGCACTCCTTTGTGGCGCTCAAGGTGATCATCGAGCTGGTGAGCACGTTTGGCAACATGAGCATCGGCGGTACCGTGGGCCTCACCTGTGCGATCTTCCTGGCGGCCTATGGTGGTTACTTCCTGGTGACGTACCTCATGAGCGCCGGCATGGTACAAGCTGCCATCGCCACCCGCTACAGCGAGTAACAAGCGGGCAAAACCGTCGCAAAACCAACGCGAACAGCCGCCGCGAACGGGGTCCGGACCCTTTTCGCGGCGGTTTTTTGTCTATCGGATGCCTCTCAGATGCAAGTGAGTAGACTTTTTTGGACTTGTCGAGCACACCGCGCCAAACGCTCAATAAAACCGCAGGTCAGCGCTGTGGCGATTCGGGGTGTGCTCGGCCTCCTGCAAAAAGTCTACTCACTTGGTTTTGGCTGCTAGAAGACCGCCGTGAGGGAAGGCAACTTCCTCGCGGCGGTTGGCGTTTACCCAGATAAAACCTGCCAAAATAAACCTGTCCCTTTTTGGCAGGTTATCGCTTCCAAAAGTGGAGGATGAGCGTCGTGCGGTTTTGCTGTTCGGTTTTGACCAGGATGTTGTGGATATGGGTCTTGACGGTGCCCACGGCAAGGAAGAGCTCGTCAGCGATCTCTTGGTTCGATTTGCCCAACACAACCAGACGCATGACTTCGGTTTCGCGGTTGGAGAGCTTGTAGGCGTTGCGATAGAAGGGCATCTGCTCTTCGATGTGTCGATCAAGATCGCTGACGTTCTTTTCCTCGGGCGCCTCCTGCATGCGAATCGAAAGCACGTGATAGGCATAGATGATCAGCAGAATCGCAAAGTAGCACGCAAAGATGTTCTCGCTAAAGTTGCGCTCGGACAGGTACAGCTGCAGCCAAGAGGGTGCCAGGCTCATGGGAACAACAAGGATGTTGTAGAAATCCTCGGCAACGATGCACCCGACCAGAATGGCGCCGATAATGAGGTGCTTTCGTTGATTGTTGACGCGCGCCTTAAGCTCGACCTGCGTGCTTTTATGCGCCGTCCAAAAGATATACAGTCCCACAAATACAAGGAATACCTGACGCATCGTGTAGTAGAGCCATTGATGCATGGGGCCGTAGGGGACAGCGACAATGACCAGCAGCTCGCTCAGGAAGAACGTTGCGACGGGAATAACAAACTGCTTTTTTGAATGTTTGTCGAGCAAGTCCATGGCAATGAGCCAGATAAAAGCTTGTGAAGCGGTCGCCACAAGGGTCCGCAACACAGGCATGGTAATTGAGTAATAGTCGCTGGCTGGAAAACTCTGGTTTTGCAACGTGTATTCAAAAAAGAAGATCTCGGTCATCTCGATGGCATAGCAAATATAAACGCCGCTGCCATAGATAAAGAAGCGTCGACGAGACGAGGCATAGGCGGCAAGCGAAAGCACTGCCGTCACAATACAGATCACGAGTATCGCTAGGGTATAGAAGAACATCAGGGTGTTCATCTGCCACCGTCCCATCTCATTTCATCTATGGCCGAGCCCTGTATACCTTGTGGGATATAGACGTCTCAACCCTTCGTTTCATTGCGGATTAGGCGCCGAGATACAGCATAGCTGTATACCGTTCGCGGTTCTAGACGGTAAACCCCCTGTAAACTCTTGACCTGCGGGTTTATATTGGTTTAGAGGGGGTGTAACTCCGTGAACGGTCTTTAATCCCGAATAAACTAGGTAAAAATTGCATACGGGTGAATGATGGTCTTGTCAACACGAGGCGTGATGTTCGAGCGCCTCATAGTAATAGTCGGCAAGACCGGCGGAAAGGAAATCGACATGGCACTGCCTAAGGATTTCATCGACACCAACGACTTCACCAAAGAGCAGATCCTGGCTATCGAGGATCTTGGCCTGGCAATGAAGAAGGCCATCAAGGTTGACGGTTATTATCCGCACCTGCTCCGCAACCAGAGCCTTGGCATGATCTTCCAGCAGGTTTCCACCCGCACCCGTCTTTCCTTCGAGACCGCTATGACCGACCTCGGCGGCCATGCTCAGTTCTATGGCCCTGGCACCATCCAGCTCGGCGGTCACGAGTCCCTGGGCGACACCGCTCGCGTTATGGGCTCGCTGCTCGACATCATGATGGCTCGCGTTGACCGTCACAAGGACGTCGTCGGCCTCGCCGAGGGCTCCGCTGTGCCCGTCATCAATGGCATGTCCGAGTTCAACCATCCCACGCAGGAGATGGGCGACCTCATGACCATGCTCGAGAACCTCCCCGAGGGCAAGAAGATCGAGGACTGCACCCTGGCCTTCATCGGCGACGCCACCCAGGTCTGCGTCTCCCTCATGTTCATCGCCTCCAAGGTCGGCATGAAGTTTGTCCAGTTTGGACCCAAGGGCCACCAGATCCCCGACGGCGGCCTGCACGTTGGCACCGTTGAGGAGCGCGCCGAGTTCGGCAAGCAGATGATGGCCATCGCCGAGGAGAACTGCAAGGTCTCCGGCGGCTCCGTCGTCATCTCCGACGACATCGAGTGCATCAAGGGCGCCGACTTCATCTACACCGACGTGTGGTATGGCCTGTACGACGAGGAGGTCTCGGGCGAGAACTACATGGACGTGTTCTACCCCAAGTATCAGGTCACCATGGACATGATGAACTTCGCCGGCCCCAACTCCAAGTTCATGCACTGCCTGCCGGCCACTCGCAACGAGGAAGTCGTCGACGAGGTTATGGACGATCCCGAGCGCTCCCTGTGCTGGGTCGAGGCCGAGAACCGCAAGCACTCCATCCGTGCTCTCCTCGCTGCCCTGGGCAAGCGCACCCCGCTCAACGACGAGGGTGTCGAGTACTCCGCCAAGGCCGAGCTTCACGCCGCTCTCGAGGCTCTCGAGCATCTCTAAGCCTTAAGCCTGCTAAACGCACGTTTGCGGGCGGCGGATGCTCGTCTCCTGTCGCCCGCTCACCGAGGCTCAGGCAATTGCCTTAGTACCTTGGGCCTCGGATCTGTCCAAGACTGAGCGAAGGAGCTCATCATGAGTGACGGAAAGAAAAAGCTTTCCTTTTTGACGGTCATTTCGACCATCATCTGCGTCGTCTTCGTTTGCGAGGCCGCCGCTCCTGCTGCTGCCATTGGCAACCAGCAGTTCTTCTGGTGGATCTTCCTGATCCTGACCTTCCTGCTTCCTTATGGCATGGTTGTTGCCGAGCTCGGCACCACCTATGACGGCGAGGGCGGCATTTACGACTGGGTACGCGATGGCCTGGGCGACAAATGGGGCGCCCGCATCTCGTATTACTACTGGGTCAACTACCCGCTGTGGATTGCCTCGCTGGCTACCATGTTCCCCGACATTTTGGGCATGGTCTTTGGCGTTGAGTTCAACTTGATCGCCAAGATGGGTATCGATCTTGCCTTTGTGTGGATCGTCTACCTCATGGGCCGCTCCAAGGCGGCCGACTCCGAGTGGGTCCTTAACGGTGGCGCCATCATCAAGGTCGCCGTCGCCGTTATCGTTGGCGCTTTGGGCATTTGGTATGCCATGGAGAACGGTTTTGCGAACGACATGTCCGCTGCCACCTTCCTGCCCGAGCTCACCAACACCAACGCTCTCGGTTACCTGTCGATCATCATCTTTAACTTCATGGGCTTCGAGGTCATCTGCACCATGACCGATGACATGGCCGATCCCGCTCGCGATATTCCCAAGGCTATCATCGTCGGTGGCCTGTCCATCGCCGTGATCTACCTGTTCGCTGGCTTTGGCATCGGCGCTGCTGTGCCGGCCGATTCCATCGACCCCGACTACGGCATGATTTATGCAGTCCAGACCATGGTGGGCGACTCCATGATCTTTAAGGTCATCTGCATTGCCTTCCTGATCACCCTGTTCGCCAACATGGCTGCTTGGTCCTTCGGCGTTAACTCCGTTGCTCGCTACGCTGCCGAGCACGGCAACATGCCCAAGGTCTTCGCCTCGATGATCTCTGATGACGACATGCCCAACGGTGCCAACCTGGTCAACGCCGTCGTTGCCTCCCTGGTGCTGTGCCTGCAGCTCGTTCC
Organism: uncultured Collinsella sp.; assembly: GCA_900542275.1. Lineage (GTDB taxonomy): Bacteria > Actinomycetota > Coriobacteriia > Coriobacteriales > Coriobacteriaceae > Collinsella. Next base: position 33,862 of record UQMW01000001.1, on the reverse strand, counting down.
CATCGATGCCATCTCCAACGGCGTCTTCTGGATGCTCTTCGGCACCTCCGTCGTCTTCCTGCTGCTGACCTACATCCCGATGTTCCCGGCGTTCCTCAACCTTCGCAAGAACGACCCCGACCGCGAGCGCATCTTCACGTTCCCGTTTAAGGGTGCCATGATGAAGGTCATGCTGGCCATCCCTTGCATCGAGCTGATCCTGGCCATCGTTGCAACGCTGGTGCCGTTCTCTGCCGCTGAAATTGGCGACAAGCTCCCGATGATCGTTATCTTCATCGTGCTTCTGCTCATCGGCGAGGTTGTCCGCGTCGTCAGCGCTAAGGGCCGCGAGACCGAGTACAAGGGCCTCACTCCCGAGCTGGCAGCTCAGCGTCTCGCTGAGGAGGCCGCCGAGGCCGAGGAGAACTAGAGCACCCGGTTCTGGGGCTCCAACCCTCCTCGCGTACCAACGTGCGCTTCGTCGGGCTTGTCGCTCCCGACTCCAGGCACTCTAGCCTCTTCGAGGGCGTGCCCAAAGCGACAAATTTGCTCACTATTTCCTGGGGCGGGTGCGAGCGATAGCTCCGGTAACCACCGCCCGCCCCAACCTCTCTCTCGTATCCTTCGTGCGTTTGTCTCCACGCACTTGGTTACGTTGCCGCTCGTCGGTGCGGCTCCGTGAAAACCGGCACCGGGCGCCCCGACCTTTGCCGGGGGACGGGCGCCCACTATCTCTTGGTTTTAGGCTGCGGGTAATCCGCCCGCGGCAAACGATCGTTCGATTTGGAGGAAATCTTATGCGTACGATCACCGAGTCCGAGTCCACCCCCAAGGCCGACGGCTTCTTTATGCCCGCCGAGTTCGCCCCGCAGGATCGCGTGTGGATGGGCTGGCCCCACCGCACCGACACCTGGGCCCACGGCGCCAAGCCGGCTCAGAAGCAGTATGCCGCCATCGCCCGCGCCATCTCCGAGTTCACCCCGGTCTATATGTGCGCCAACCAGGTCGACTATGCCAACTGCAAGGCCGTCTTCGAGAACGACGAGAACGTCACCGTTATCGAGATGACCACCGACGACGCCTGGTTCCGCGACACCGCCGCCACCTACGTCATCAACGGCAAGGGCGAGAAGCGCGCCAACCACTGGCACTTCAACGCCTACGGCGGCCTCGTCGACGGCCTGTACTTTCCGTGGGACAAGGACGAGCAGATCGCCCTCAAGATGGCTGAGCTCTCCGGCTGCCGTCGCTATCGTCCCGACGACATGATCCTCGAGGGCGGCTCCATCACCGTCGACGGCGAGGGCACCCTTGTCGTGACCGACCAGTGCCTGCTTTCCCCGGGCCGCACCTGCTCTGCGGTTCTGGAGGAGGAAGAGGATCCCGAGTCCATCTGGCCCAAGTTCCACAAGAAGTTTGAGCCTTGGAGCGAGGAGCTTCGCGCCTACATGGACGAGCACCTCAAGGATTACCTGGGTGTCGAGAAGGTCATCTGGGTCAAGGAGGGCATCGACCCCGAGGAGACCAACGGTCATATCGACGACGTTGCCACGTTCATCGCTCCGGGCGTCATGGCCTGCATCTGGATCGACGATCCCGAGTATCCGTTCTACGAGCAGTGCCACGCTGCCTACGAGACCCTCTCCAACGCCGTTGACGCCAAGGGCCGCAAGATGAAGGTCTACAAGCTCTGCATGCCCGTGAACCCGCTGTTCATGGACCAGGCCTCCTGCGACACCATCGACGCCGACGAGAACGCCGAGCCGCGCGTCCCCGACGAGCCGCTGATCGCGTCCTACATGAACTACCTGGTCACCAACCACGGCGTCATCGTCCCGCAGTACGGCGACGAGAACGACCAGCTGGCCGTCGACACGCTCCAGAAGATCTATGACGAGGTCTGGGGCGAGGGCGTCTACAAGTGCGTCGGCGTCCAGTCCGAGCAGGTCGTCTTCGGCGGCGGCAACATCCACTGCATTACGCAGCAGGAGCCGTCCGCGTAATTGTCTGGCTTCCCGAGGCACGGCACCTTGCCCTTCAATCGTCGGGCATGACCCTTAAGGTCTATGCCCTCCTCTTTCAGGGCAATCTGCCGCACCTCGGAAACCCAGCCGATCAATCGGACAGTCGATGAATCGCACCGTGACCATCTCGGGGCATTGATGGTCGGTTTATTCGATGTCTTGGTCGGCTGGGTTTTTCTTTGGGCACTCCGTTGCCTCCACTTCGGAGTGCCCGCCTCTTTGATTGAGTACGCGTCTGATCTGGGATTTATTGCGGGTTAGGCCAATTGTTCGCTTGAATATCCCAGGTCAGACGCGTCTTCAATTGCCAAAAGATTCCGGTCGCAATCGCGGCCGTTTTGATCGGAGTATCTATGTACCAGCGTATCGTTATCTACACGCGCCTGTTCCGCGAGCGTTGGTCCAACAATTGCATCCTCTCTTCTCTTTGGGATGGCACCTGCACCGGTGACGCGGCCTGCAACCCTACCTTGGGCTGCGCCTTCGGTACAGATGCCATCCTTTTTGCTGTAGGGGGAGCGTGTCGTGGCAGGTAAAAAGTTCTCCCTGTTCGAGGTCATCCTCTCGGTTATCTGCGTTGTCTTTACCATCGAGGCGGCCGCTCCGGCATCTGCCATGGGTAACGTGCAGTTCTTCTGGTGGATCTTCCTCATCATTACGTTTTTGCTTCCCTATGGCCTGGTGGTGGCCGAGCTCGGTACGGCGTTCGATTCCGAGGGCGGTCTGTACGATTGGGTTCGCCTGGGCTTGGGCGACCGTTGGGGCGCCCGCTGCTCCTGGTGCTATTGGGTCAACTTTCCACTGTGGGTGGCAAGTATCGCCTGCATGTTCCCCAGTGTCATCAATGCGGTATGGGGCATCGAATTTTCGCTTGGGGTCCGAATTGCCATCGAGCTTGCCTTTGTGTGGGGCGTCACGGTCATGGCAATGCAGCCGGTGGCCGAGGCCGATTGGGTCATGGATGGCGGCGCCGTCATCAAGGTGCTCATTACCGCCGTGGTGGGAATCGTCGGCATCTGGTTTGCCTGCAATAACGGCTTTGCCAACGATATGTCGTTTAAGACCTTTGTCCCCGATCTGGGAGACACTAACTCACTGACGTATCTTTCAATCATCCTATTCAACTTTATGGGCTTTGAGGTGGTCGCGACCTTTGCCAGCACGATGAAGAACCCATCGCGCGATATCCCCAAGGCGGTTATCGCCGGTGGCGTTGCCATCGCGGCGATCTACATTATCTGTGGCATCGGTATTGGAGCCGCGGTTCCCACCGAGCAGCTTTCACTCGATTCGGGCATTGTGGACGCGGTTGCCGCCATGGTGGGGCGCGCTCACCCGCTGACGATGGTCGTGGGCGTGGCCTTTTTGGTGACGCTGTTCGCCAACATGATCTGCTGGAGTTTTGGCGTCAACAACGTGGCGAGCTATGCCGCGCGCCACGGCAACATGCCGCGCCCCTTTGCGCTGGTGTCCAAGAAGACCGGCATGCCCAACGGCTCAGCACTCATTAACGGTTGTTTTGCCAGCTTGGTGCTGCTACTTCAGATTCCGCTGGGCGAAGGTTCCGACGTCTTTTGGGTCTTCTTCTCGATGAACGTCGTCTTTCTGCTCATGAGCTATATCCCGATGTTCCCGGCGTTTTGGCGCCTGCGTAAATACGACGACCGCCCACGTGTGTTCCGCGCGCCCTTCGAGGGCAAGGTGCTTGCGGTAGCGCTTGCGGTGCCGGTGGTAGAGCTCGTGCTTTCGATTGTTGCGACAATCGTGCCGCTTAACAGCTCGCCCGCCGAGATGTCAAAGTTGCCGATCCTCATGGGTGTGGTGATCGGCGTGTTGCTGGGCGAGGTTTCGCGCCTCATATCGCGCCGCGGCCGCAGCATCGACAATCCCGGCGTTGGCGCAAGGGGGACAGGTCGCTTTGCGCCAAAACAGTAGCGCCGCGAGTTGTGCGGTGCTAGATGCATCTTGGATTACTGCTCACGCTGCTCGGGATCAGATGCGAGCTTGGGTGCAAAGTAGGGGACGTGGCCCAGGTAGGGGCAGCTGTCCGAACGCGCCTCAACGGCGCAGGGGACATCGTCGTAGGTCATGGAAGAACCGAGTCGGGTGATGGCCTTGGCGGCGGGCGCGACGAGCATCTTGAGCGGAGCGATCGGTGCCATGGCATCTCCTTTCATCGGTGAGACACAGCTTGTTTATCTAAACGATACAGTACGTTTAATCGGTGAGTCTAATCTTGCGGCAAAGAATCTGTCAACATCCTCACAGCATCTAGACAGGGGAGGCGGGCATGAGTTTCGCGTTCTATATCTACACCACGATTATCATGGGTGTGGCTCTGGTGACCAGTGCCGTGGCATTGGTGGTTTGGCTCATGACGCACCGTCGCGACAGCCTAGTGGCCGCGGCGGGCTTTTTGCTCTACATGCTCGATATGTCGGTCATCTTTTTTGACGAGTACACTCGGCTCAAATATGACTACGCCGTTACCTTTAGCGAGCCGCTGCAGCACCCCTTGCTGCGCTGCGTGCTCGGTATTGCCATCTATGCTTGCATTGTGCTGTGGATGTTTGCGCGCTTGCGCAAAAGGCCGACGTCGCGCATGCTCGGACTTGTTATCGTGCCGTTTTCAATCTTGCAATTGGTGCTGGTGCCTCGCAGCGGCGCTGCCGGAGAGGTGCAGCAGTATCTCTTTTGGCTCACGCGTGACCTGGGCAATGTAGGATGTCTTGCCTATGCCGCCTGGCATTACCGGCACAGGGCCACGCGTGTTGAGAAACTCGACCTCGACCGCTCAAAGCTCTTTTGGAAGGTGGCACTCGTTCTTGCGTTTTGCGTAATCGCCGAGGACACCTACATGATTTTGCTCTGCCGCCCCGACTCTCAAAACCCCGTCATCAGCCTCTTTTTGTGGTATCTGTCCGAGCGCAATATCTCCGAAAACGTGCTGCTCGTGGCATGCGCGGTCCAACTCTTTTGCCAGTTTAGCCATATCCTGCGCGTGTATGCCCGTCATCCGCGTGCCGATGAGGACGTGGCGGCCGAGAGCGCACGCTCTGGGGACGATCTAGCATCACGCGTTGTGATCTATGCCGATGCCCATAAGCTGTCGCGGCGCGAGCAGGAGGTGCTCACGCTGGTGCTGAAGGGCAACGACGCCCAAAACATCGCCAGCGAGTTGGTCATCAGCCCTGGCACGGTCAAGGCGCACTTGCATCGCATCTACGTTAAAAGCGGTGTCTCCAACCGAGATGACCTCATAGATGCCTTTTGGCGTTCCTAGTCCTATTCTTCCTTGCATGCGGGTCTTGCCGTGTGGGCGGGCACGCCGTTGGGCGTAATGACGCGGTAATAATCTCAGACAATAAACCTGCAGGTAAAGCGTGTAAACCTGCTTAAACTGACCGTTTGCGATCCCTGGCCTTGGCACGGATTTGCCCCTGTGTATCAATGGGTGTAGCGCGAAGCCGCGGACGTGGGACAGACGTCCGAGCACGGCTTGTAGGCACGCGCCGATGCGGGAGCGCTACGCTCCCAACCGAGTGCCCACGCGGGCGGTGCGTCCGCGTTGCAACCAAAGATGCCTGAGGAGGCTCACATGGACAAGGCTGATGTAGTTATCAAGAGCAACGCCGTCTTTACCGGCGATGGGCTCGAGCCGTTTAAGGGCGGCGTTGCCGTGCGCGGTGATAAGATTGTTGCCTGCGGTGACGATGCTCACCTGGCACCGTTTATCGGTCCCGATACCGAGGTGCGCGACTTTGGCGACCAGCTCGTCATGCCCGGCCTGATCGACTCACACACGCATTTTGCCCAGGGCGCGTTTATGACCGACCCCGATTTTGCCGTCAACCTCATCGACTGCACCAGTTTTGAGATGGCGATGGAACGTGTCGTGGCGTTTGCGGCCGACCATCCCGATAACGAGTGGATTCTGGGCTGCCAGATTATCCAGTTCCAGTGGGATGTCCCCGAGATGCCCACAGCCGCGATGATCGATGAGTACATCTCGGACCGCCCGGTCTTTCTGCAGCAGGTTGACCTGCATACCTTTAGTGCCAATACCTGCGCCATCAACAAGGTGGGAGTAACTTCGCAGACGCCCGATCCCGCAGGCGGCAAGATCCTTAAGGATGCCGAGGGCAATCTGACGGGCGTGTTTTCCAACAACGCCGGCGTCTTCTTTATGGACGAGGTCTACGACCCAGCGCCCGAGGTTGTTGACGCGTCGTTTGCAAAAACCGCCCGGCGCGCCAATGCCCTGGGAATCACTACGGTCGGCATGGTCAATCCTACGTTTGTGAGCATGGAAAACCCGTATGCGGTGTTGGCAGGTCTTAATGCCAAGGGCGACTTGCCACTGCGCGTGTTCCTGTACACCGATCTGTTCGAAAACGAGTCCTTAACGCTCGAGCAGATCAAGGAGAAATACGCCTTCTCGGGTACGCAGGTCGAGTGGCACGGCTTTAAGCAGTTTCTTGATGGCGTGTGCTCCGACCACACCGCTTGGATGCTTGAACCCTATTCCAACGCGCCCGATACCTGCGGTGAGCCCGCGGAGGATCCAGAGCGCATCCGTGCCGCCATTGTCAGGGCGCAGGAATGGGGCGTTGACACGCGCGTCCATACGATCGGCGATCGCTCGGTGCGTTTTGTGCTTGATTGCTTTGAGGAGGGCGAGCGCTTGCATGGTAAGCGGGGTTGCCGCCACTCCATGGAGCACAACGAGACGGTTCAGCCCGAGGATCTGCCGCGCTATGCCGAGCTGGGTATATGCCCTGGTATGCAGCCGTGGCACATGCTGCTCGATATGGCTGACCTTGCCAAGGACGATGCCGTGGGCCCCGAGCGTGCTGCGCTTTCGTGGCCCCTGCATAGCCTGCTTGCCAGCGGTGCCGTGGTGCACCTGGGCAGTGACTTCCCCGTTGTGGGCTTGGAGCCCATGGAGGAGGTGTACGGCGCGGTCTTCCGCATGCTCGAGGACGGCTCCAACCCAGAAGGGTGGTTCCCGCAGGAGCGCATCACCATGGCCGAGGCCCTGCGCGCCTACACCTACGGCAGCGCCTACGCCATGCATGCCGAGGATCGCATCGGTACGCTCGCATGCGGCAAACAGGCTGATATCTGTGTGCTCGACCGTAACCTCTTTGACTGCGAACCGGCTGAGGTCCTCGAGGCCACGGCGTCTCTCACGATGATTGCCGGCAAGGTGGTCTACGAGGCCTAGCGGGGCTGCTGCATCGCTAGGCGGTGCCGCAGCCTGTGCGTGCCGCCCATCCATTCATGCATCCATTCATCAATCTCTCATGGAAAGGGGAGAACAATGGCAGAAGAAACGACCGCCGCTGTTGAGGAGGAGCGTGAGCTTGCCTCGCAGCCGATTCCCGGCCTGGTGCGCAAGTACACCATCATCACCGGCCAGGGTATGCTCGCCCAGATTATCATGGTGGTCCTTGAGGGCCTCGTGATGGGTTGGGGCCTGGGTGCACACGGCCTGGCCTGTGTTTCGATCATCATGTCGGTCGAGTACATTAACCTGGCCTTTGGCAACCTGTTTGGCACCGGCGTGCCCGCCGTGGTGGGCAACCTTTTGGGTGCCGGCGACATTAAGGGCGCCAGCAAGGCGTTTAGCCAGGGTTTTTGGCTTACCACGATTGTGAGTGTGCTGCTTGCTGTGGTGATGGCTGTGTTTACCGAGCCCATCTGCGCATTCTTCGGCGCCACGCCCGACATCATGGCCGATACCGTTGCCGGCGTGCGCACCTTCTCCGTGCTGCTGCCGCTCACGGTCATTGGTCAGATGGTCACCGCCGTCATGCGTGTGGACGAGAAGGTTCAGATCCAGGCCAACCTCATGACCGTGTCTGCCATCGTCGCTATCTGCTGGCTTGCGCTTTCCACGTTTGTGCTCAAGCTTGGCGTTATGGGAGCTGGCGTGTACTACGGTCTTTCCATCGGTATCTGGGCCATCGGTATCTTCTGGTTCATCGGCGGTAAGAAGTCGCAGCTCCAGATCAGCGCCGCCGACCTCAAACTCGACATGGCCATCTGCGGCCAGATCATCAAGATTGGTTTCCCGTTCTTTTTGGTGCAAGCTGCCACGTTCATCTTCAACACCGTTGCCAACTCGTTGCTTGGCCAGCTCGGCGGCGACATGGGTTCGCTCTACATCGCGGCCTTTGGTGTGATCAACGGCTACATCCTCTACATTACCATGATGGTCGCCCAGTGCTTCTCGTACGGCCTGCAGCCCATTGCCGCCTTCAACGCCGGCGCCAAGGCGTGGGCGCGCCTCAAGGAAACGCTCTCCTGCACGCTTAAGTACCAGGTCGTGACGCTTGCTGCGGTGTCTGCTGTGCTATGGGTGGCCGCAACGCCGGTCTGCGCCTTTTTTGCTGGTAGCGACCCGGCGCTCGTCGAGGTTGCCGCCAACGCCACGCGCATCGTTATCCTGGCCGTGGCCCTGGGCTATCTTGCCATGACCATGTCGATGTACTTCCAGGCGGTTGAGAAGGTGGGTATCGCCACGTTCACCGGTCTGCTCCGCTACGTGATCTGCTCCGTGCCGCTTATGTACCTGCTTGGCAACATGATGGGCGTTCAGGGTGTCTGGTTTGCCTTGGTGGCGGCTGACGCCATCACTGGTCTTATCTCCATCGCCCTCGCCGTCCGCGAATCCAAGCGACTTGCCACGCTCTAGACTCGGACACGGCCGGCCCGCGATAGTCGAATAAGTCAACTCGCCTGCAAGCCACCACAATGGGGACAGTTCCCATTGTGGTGGCTATTGTTATTTAGGGTCTGAGATTTCGGCTCTATAAATAACGTTTTTGAACTGGGCTACTAAAAGATTGTGGAAAACACTACTACAAGATTATGGAAAACGCTACTGCAAGATTATGGCAAATGATACTATACGATTATGGTAACAGCGTTATAAGGGGCGTTGATATGGCCGAGTACATTAACAGGGATTTGCATGAGTTGCTCATTCGCATGGCGGGTTGGTTTCCTGTTGTGTCGTTGACGGGGCCTAGGCAGAGCGGTAAGTCTACGCTGGTTCGGCATGCCTTTCCCGACTATTCCTATGTTACGCTTGAGGACCCCCAAACGAGGCGCGCGGCCTTGGAGGATCCGGTGAGTTTTATCCGCAACCGAAAGGGCGGACTCATCATCGACGAGGCGCAATACGCCCCGGATTTGTTCTCGATGATTCAGGTTGTTTCGGATGAGCGGGGAGACGCCGGTCAATACATCCTTACGGGATCGCAAAACTTTTTGATGATGAAAAGCATCGGCCAGTCTCTTGCCGGGCGAGTCGGGATCTTAAAATTGCTGCCATTTTCGTTTCGAGAAGCGGAGAGGGGCCAGCAGGGGCAGTTGGAAGTGGATTTGTTTGCGCTCGAAGGGGGATACCCTCGCCTGCGTTCCGCCGGAATGCCGTCCTCGGTTTATTTCCCCAGCTATATTGATACCTATGTTGAGCGCGATGTTGTGGGCTTGCTTGACGTGCGCAATAAAGCGGAGTTTCATAAGTTTCTGTCCATAATTGCCCAGAGCGCCGGTGCTCTCATTAATATATCTTCGCTTTCTCGAGATACGGGTGTGAACGTATCGACCATTAAAAGCTGGTTGTCTATCCTGGAGCAGAGCTACCTGACGTTTTCACTGCAGCCCTATTATGCAAATGCCAGGAAACGTTTGACTAAAACGCCCAAGCTTTATTTTTACGACACGGGGCTGCTCTGCTACTTGCTCAAAATTGGATCACTGGAGCAACTTTTGGAGAGCTCTTATCTGGGGGCAGTTTTCGAAAACCTCATCGTTTCCGAAACGGCGAAGAGCCATCTCAACGTGGGCGAGAATCCCGAGTTGTATTTCTATAGGGACGACGGCAAGCGAGAAATCGATTTGCTCGACTGCACAAACTCAGGGAGTCCCAAGGCTATCGAAATAAAATCATCCAGAACGTATCACGATAAGTACGCCCGCCATTTACAGGCTGTATGCGATGAGATCGACATTGCAAAAGATGCGCGCTATGTTGTGGCCCGCGTGGATTCAACGTATGAGTCGAAAGACTGTAGCGTGGTCTCGGCGCGTGATTGGCTTTTGCGATAACAAGTTCGGCGTATTAACAACTGCCGCGAAGAGGATCGGACCCCTTTCGCGGCGGTTTTTTGCCGATCCGGTGCGCCTCAGATGCAAGTGAGTAGGCTTTTTTGGATCTGTCGAGCACACCGCGACAAACGCTAAATAAAACCGCAGGTCAGAGCTGTGGCGTTTTGGAGTGTGCTCGGCCTCCTGCAAAAGGTCTACTCACTTGGTTTTTCGGCGAGAAGGCCGCCGCAAGGGCAAGCAGCTCTCCTCACGGCGGTTGGCGTTTGCCCAGATAAAACCTGCCAAAATAAACCTGTCCCTTTTTGGCATGTCCCTTTTGGCGCGGCTGATTGGTTTGGGCTGTTTTGGAGAAAGCCCATGAGGCGGCACTCAGGCTAATCCTGCGTGTCGCCTCCGTACATGTAGACGATAAAGCCGTCGCCGGTGTCTTGGCTGTGATCCTCCAGGATGCGTTTCATGTTGAGGTGCTCGTAGAACTGCCAGTCAGAGTTGCAGTCGCTCATCAGGAAGAACTTGGTGCACCCGGCTTTGGCGAGTTCGGCGCGCGCAAGGTCGATGAGCTCGCGGCCGAGTCCCTTGCCCTGCCACTCGGGCACAATGATGATCAGGTTGAGCTGGCCCTGGGCATACTCGTCGCCCGTGGCGGCAAAGCGATCGGCCGTGGCCTTTTCGCGACTGTCGCCAAAGAGCGAGCCCTCGAGTTTGGCATCGGCGGTCTTTGCCATCTCGGTTGCCTGGGCGAACATCTCGTCGTAGCAGGGTACCCACGTGGGGTTGGTACGCGGCTTGCCGTCCTCGAAGATACCGATGCAGCAGGCGGCGATAATGCGGCCCTCTGCCTCGGCGACGAGCGCGATGGGGGAGCGCTGCAGCTGCATGGCAATGTTGAAGCGCGCGCAGAAATCGGCAGCTTCGACGTCGCCGCGGTTGCGCAGCGTGTTGCACCACAGCTGGTTGTAGATGGCGGCGATGCCAGCCAGGTCGTCGAGCGTGGCGGCGCGCAGGGTTACGTTGTCAAGGCTCATGGAGGCTCCTTCCAAGGTGGGTCAGGCCATCTATGAGTGTGGCATGGCCGCAGGGCCGCCGCATCAACCATTCGGTAGACGACCCCCGATTCCACGGGGGCGGAGAGATAGTCGTTGGGGACGTTCTTAAACGACTAGTCAAACAAGAACGTCCCCAACGACTACTCATTTAAGTACGTCCCCAATGAGTGCCCCCAATGAGTGTGCAGCCAAGGTGATGCCGTTGTTTTGGCAACGACAGCGAAAACCCGCCAGAGCGAGCAAGGTGCCTTGAAACAAGGCGGCATTGACCTTTTGGTCATGCCGCCGAAGTTGAAAGGCAGATTGCCGCTCTGGCGGGTTTGCAGCGTCGAGCCGTTACGCGGGTTGGTAAACCCGCGTAACTAAACCCGCTCTGCGATCTCGTGGATGAGGTAGTCGGTCTTTTCCCAGCCCAGGCACGGGTCGGTGATCGACTTACCAAAGACACCGCCATCGACCGGCTGGTTGCCGTCCTCAAGGTAAGACTCGATCATAAAGCCCTTGACCAGCTTGGAGATGGACTCGTTGCGGCGGCAGCTGTCGAGCACCTCCTTGCAAATGCGGTACTGCTCCAGCGGGCGCTTACCTGAGTTGTCGTGGTTGCAGTCGATGACCGCCGCCGGGTTGGCGTAGCCGGCATGCTCGGTATAGCGCTCGGCCAGGCGTTCCAGGTGTTCGTAGTGGTAATTGGGGTAGGTACGACCGTCGAGACCGATGTAGCCACGCATAACGGCGTGCGCGAGCGGATTGCCGTCGCACTCGACCTCCCAGTTGCGGAAGATGAAGCTCTGGTGTGCCTGGGCGGCGTAGATGGAGTTGAGCATAACGGTGGTGGAACCGGCGGTGGGGTTCTTCATGCCCACAGGCACCGAAATGCCGCTCGACACCAGACGATGCTCCTGGTTCTCGACCGAGCGCGCGCCCACGGCGACGTAGCTCAGCAGGTCGACGAGGTACTGGTAGTTGGACGGGTAGAGCATCTCGTCGGCGGTAAAGAAACCGGTCTCTTCGATGACGCGCAGGTGCATGTGGCGGATGGCCTTGACGCCTTCGAGCAGGTCATCGGGCGCCTCGGGGTCGGGGTTGTGCAGCAGACCCTTGTAGCCGGTGCCCTTGGTGCGCGGCTTGTTGGTGTAGACACGCGGAATGATGATGAGCTTGTCCTTGACCTCTTCGGCGACCTTGGCCAGTCGGTTCATGTACTCAAGCACCGAGTCCTCGCGGTCGGCAGAGCACGGGCCGATGATGAGCACTTTGCGTGCGTCCTCGCCGGTAAAGACCTTGGCGACCTCGGCGTCGAATGCCTGCTTTTTGGCGGTAAGCTCGGCGGAAAGCGGCATTTCCTCGCGGATCTCCATGGGGATCGGCAACCTGCGCTTGAATTCCATGGCCATATGGGGCCTCCTTTATCAATTAACGGCAACAATTGGCGAATTCTCGAATGCTCGGCATTATCCGCTGTCGCACGCTAAAGTGCAAGCGAAACCTGCCGAAAAGGGACAGGTTTATTTTGGTCGGTTTTATCTGGGGAAATGTCGGCGCTCGCCGGAAGGGGAGGGCCAGCGTACGGCACGTTGGAGCAAGTTGGATCTTCTGCGGCATACCCTGTGGACAAAAAATGGCAAATATGAGTATTGTTGCTAGCGTAGTATCATATCGATCTTACAAGATAATAGACACGACAGTAAATATGTTCATTAACGTTGGCACACAGAAGCATGCTACCGGGCATTTTGATCAATTTGAAGGCATATCTAGGCCGCAATGAGGTCGTTTGGGGCAGTTTTGGCTGTTACTAAAAAGGTGACAGTACTCATATTTGCCATTTTTTGTCCACGGGGCCTTGAGGGAGGGCGTCAATCAGGTCCCAGGGGAGGCGGTTCGAGGGCCGCAGAACAAAAAACGGGGGCGCAGGCTGTCCTGCGCCCCCGTTCTCGGGCGTTATTCGTTCCCTGCGGCAGAATTTACGCCGCTTCGTCGAACTGCGAATTGTACAGGTCGGCGTAGAAGCCGCCTTGGGCGAGCAGCTCGTCGTGCGTGCCCTTCTCGACGATGTCGCCGTCGCGAATCACCAAGATCACGTCGGCGTTGCGGATCGTGGACAGGCGATGCGCGATGACAAAGCTCGTGCGGCCCTGCATCAGCGCATCCATGGCGCGCTGAATAAGCTCTTCGGTACGGGTATCGACGTTGGAAGTCGCCTCGTCCAAAATCAGCGCCGGACGGTCGGCCAAAATGGCGCGGGCGATGGTCACGAGTTGGCGCTGGCCCTGTGAGAGGTTGGTGCCCTCCTCATTGATCATAAAGTCGTAGCCGCCGGCGAGCGTATGGATAAAGTGGTCGCAGCGTGCGGCGCGTGCAGCGGCCTCGACCTCGGCGTCGGTCGCATCGGGGCGTCCGTAGCGGATGTTCTCGCGGATGGTGCCGTTAAACAGCCAGGTGTCCTGCAGCACCATGGCAAACTCGCCGCGCAGCGCCGCGCGGTCCCAGTCGCGCACGTCGACGCCCTCGACGCGCAGCGAACCGCCGTCCACGTCGTAGAAGCGCTGCAGCAGCTTAATGAGCGTGGTCTTGCCGGCGCCGGTGGGGCCGACGATGGCAATGGTTTGGCCGGGCTGCGCCTCGCAGCTAAAGTCGTGGATGATGGTCTTGTCGGGCGTGTAGCCAAACTTGACATGGTCGAACTCCACGTGGCCGGGGCGCTTCTCGGGAATCTGCGCGTCGGCCTTCTGCTCCTCCTCGGGCGCGGCCAGGAACTCAAACACGCGCTCGGTAGCGGCGGCCATCGACTGCATCGTGTTGCTCACGTTGCCCAGCTGCTGCACCGGCTGCGTAAAGTTGCGAACGTACTGGATAAAGCTCTGGATGTCGCCGGGCGTGGCATTGCCGGTCAGCGCGAGCTGTGCGCCCACCACGACAACGCCCACGTAGCCCATGTTGCCCACCAAGCTCATAAGCGGCATCATCAGGCCCGACAGGAACTGCGAGCGCCAACCGCTCACAAACAGTCGGTCGTTTTGACGGTCGAACTCCTCGATCGAGGCCTCGGCGCGGTCGAACACCTGAATGACGTTCTGACCGGCAAAGTCCTCCTCGATAATGCCGTTGACGGTGCCCAGGACTTGCTGCTGCTCGCGGAAGTACGGCTGCGAGAAGTGAATCATCACGGTCAGGATAATCGCGGCTGCCGGCAGCGTGAGCACGGTGACGCCGGTGAGCGGCAGACTGATCGACAGCATCATGACGAGCACGCCGATAATCTGCGTGACAGACGTGATGAGCTGCGTCACGCTCTGGTTGAGCGACTGGCCGAGCGTATCGACGTCGTTGGTGATGCGACTGAGTACGTCGCCCTTGCTGTGGCCGTTGAAGTAACTCATCGGAACGACGGCGATCTTGGCGGCGATCTCCTTGCGCATGCGATAACAAATCTTTTGCGTGACGCCGGTCATGAGCCAGCCTTGGATCAGGCTGCAGACAGAGCTCGCCAGATACAGACAGAGCAAAAAGCCGAGCGTCTTGGCGATCCAGGCAAAGTCGACATCGCCGGTGCCGTTGACCTTGGCAACCAAGCCCTCGAACAGCTTAGTCGTAACCTGGCCGAGCACCTTGGGCCCCACAATGTTAAAGATGACCGAGCACACGGCAAAGGCGACGGCGGCAAACACGGCAATCTTGTGCTGGCCGATATAGCCGAGCAGCTGCCTCATGGTGCCCTTAAAGTCCTTGGCCTTTTCGCCACGGCGCATGCCACCCATGCGGCCCATGGGACCACGCTGGCGGGTGGGCTTGGGAATCTGAGTCTTGGTCTCGTCTGCCATTAGCGCTCGCCTCCTTCCATGACGGCTGCAATTTCTTCTTGGGTAAGCCCCAGCTCCTCGGCGGAAAGCTGCGACTGTGCAATCTCCAGGTACGCCGGGCAGCCGTGCAGCAGCTCCTCGTGCGTGCCGGTGCCCACTACGTGACCGTCGTCGAGCACGATGATCTGGTCGGCGTGCATGATGGTCGCGATGCGCTGGGCCACGACCACGAGTGCGGCGTCGGTGACGTTTTTGGCCAGCTCCTCGCGCAGGCGCGCGTCGGTCTTGTAGTCGAGGGCGCTAAACGAGTCATCGAACACCACGACCTCGGGCTTTTTGGCCAACGCGCGGGCAATGGCCAGGCGTTGGCGCTGACCACCCGAAATATTGGAGCCGCCCTGGCTGATGGGGGAGTCGTAGCCGCCCTCGCGCTCGGCGATAAAGTCCTCGGCCTGGGCGATGCGTGCCGCCTGGCGCATATCATCATCGCTCACCATGTCGCCGGCAAACTTGAGGTTGCTCTCGACGGTGCCCGAGAACAGGCGACCCTGCTGCGGGATGTAACCAATGCGGTGGCGCAGCTCGGAAAGGGTCATGTCGCGCACGTCGATGCCGTCGAGCGAAATGCTGCCGCCCGTGACGTCGTACAGGCGCGGAATCAGCTGCACGAGCGTGGACTTGCCCGAACCCGTTGAGCCAATGATGCCGAGCATCTGGCCGGCATGTGTGGTGAAGTTCACGCCGCTGATGACATCGGCGCGGGCATCGGGGTACTGGAAGCTCACGTCGCGGAAGGTGAGCTCACCGCGCGGCGCGCTGGCTGCGGGCAGTTTGGGCGAGGCAGGGTCGTTGATGCTCGTGGGGCAGGTGATGACCTCTTCCACGCGCTCTGCTGCGACCTCGGCGCGGGGCAGGATAACCGAAACCATGGTGAGGATCATAAACGCCATGACGATCTGCATGGTGTAGGAGATGAACGCCATCATGTTGCCGACCTGCATCACGCCGTCGGACACGCCCTGCGCGCCAAACCAGACGATAAGCACGGTGATGCAGTTCATGACGAGCATCATGAGCGGCATCATAAAGCTCATGGCGCGGTTGGTGTAGAGCTGCGTGGTCATCAGGTCGAGGGACGCCTGGTCAAAGCGCTCGAGCTCATGCTCCTCGCGGTTAAACGAGCGGATGGGCATAAGGCCGTCGAGCAGCTCGCGGGCGGTAAGGTTCACGCGGTCCACAAAGCTCTGCATCTTTTTGAACTTGGGCATGGTGAGGCCCATAAGCACGCCGACGACGGCCGAGACCGCGATGATGGCCACGGCGATGGTCCACTCCAGGCCGGTGTGGTTGGCCAGGACGCGCATGACGGCGACGATGCCCATGACGGGCGCCATGAGGCACATGCGGATAAACAGGGTTGCGGCCATCTGAATCTGCTGAATGTCGTTGGTGCAGCGAGTGATGAGCGAGGCCTGGCTAAACTTGCCCACCTCGGCCGGCGAGAAGTGCATGACCTTGTTGAAGGTCTCGCGGCGCAGGTCGCGTGCGATGGAACAGGCGGTGCGCGAGGCCACGGCGCCGGTTAGGATGGTGGCGACCAGTGAGATCAGGCACAGACCAAACATCGTGGTCGCCATGCGGCCCAGGTAGGCGTTCTGCACGTCGGCGGGGTCGATACCCTGCGCCTTGTACTCGTCTTGCACATAGCTCACGGCGCGTTGGGTCACGATGGAGCCCGACATGGAGCCCATTTTGTCCGCCATTTCATTGGCGCCCTCGACGAGCTTGCTTTGGTCTACCAGACCGCCCTCGACACCTAGGCGCAGACTCTTCATGGTGATCTTGCCGCCGTCGGCATCAATCTGCTTTTGCATGTTTTGCGCCGCTGTGGCCTTCTGCTGCATCTCGGCGAGCTGCTCGGGCGTCATTGCCGCCATCTGCTCGGGGGTGGGCATGGCCTGGGCGCCGCCGCCATTGCTTGCCTCGGTGGATGCGCCGGTCATGTCGCCCATGGAGCTGGCGTCGATGCCCTGGTTGAGAGAAAGGACGACGGTCTCGGGCAGGCTCATAATGTCGGCAATCTTGCCGCCATCGGCACGCTCTTCCTCGGTGCCCTTGTACGTTCGAATGCCTTTTTTGTCAGCCTTGCTAAACACGGCCTCCACAGCTTTGGCGTCCTTGGTGCTCATAAAGAGCTCAAGGTCATCGAGTGATTCGGCACGAATGGTGTCGGGCACGGGCGAGGCGATGCCGCCTTGCTGTACGCCCACGTCGACGATGTCGCTCATGTAGGTAGGCAGTGCCAGATCGGCGTTGCAGCTGATTACGATAAGTACGATAGCTGTGAACAGTGCCAGGACATGCTTTTTAAAGAGCTTGAGAATCCTCACTCGGCATCTCTCCTTTCTTGATTGCGGTCGATAATTTCGTTGAAACGCCTTAGAAGGCGCACCATCTCTTGGGTATCTGTTTCGCCGAGCTGCTCGAGGAAGGCCGCGGTGCGTTCCTCGAATTCCCGACGTTTGATTTCGAGATTCTGGAATCCCTTATCGGTCATCGTGACGTGTACACGACGACGGTCGGTCTTTGAGTGCTCGCGCTCGACCCAGCCCTTGGCTTCGAGAGTGCGTAAGATATTGGCGATGCGAGCACTCGAGACCCAGGCGCGATTTGCGAGTTCGCTCGGCGTGAGCGAACCGCCAGCGAGCATGAGGGCGCGCATGACAGCCATCTCGCCGCCGAGAGCTTTGTCCGCAGAGCGTGAAATGCGATGATGCATGCTGCCAAACTCAGTTAAGAGCTGACGCCCAAGCTCATGGAAATCGGTATCTTCCACCGAAAACCCCTAACACTAGAAACTATTTTCGGTGAAAGATGATACCCGCATATTCGGGCCTCATTCAGTGGGCAATATAAAGAGCGCATAAAGAGTTAAAAAATTCAATTGCTGAAGCGTTTCAAAGAACTATTATGCCCGCGGTTAGGCGAGGGGTTGTCACCACCATGACGACTGGGACTGATTTATCGCCACGTGCGATGCTCCAACTTCCCGCAAGGAGACACCTTATATAAAGGGGGATGGAGTCATGGCATTTGACTTCACGGGCAAGACCGCGATTGTCACGGGTGGCACTCAGGGCATTGGCCTCGAGATCGCCAAGGGCATCGTCGCGGGCGGCGGACACGTCGCGCTCATCGCAAGGAACGCTGCCAAGGGCGAGGCCGCTGTGGCCGAGCTTGGCGAGGGCAACAAGTTCTATCAGCTCGATGTTGCCGATGCGCCTAAGGCGCGTGAGACCGTCGAGCAGATTTTTACGGACCTGCCGCAAACCAACATCCTGATCAACTGCGCTGGCGTCATCAGCACCAAGAAGTTCGACGAGATCGATGACACCGAGTGGCGTCGCACCATCGACATCAACCTCAACGGCACCTTTACCATGATGAACGCCGTGTACCCGCACTTTAAGGCGGCCCATGCCGGCACTATCGTCAACGTGAGCTCTGTTGCTGGCAAGATCGGCGGCGGCCTGCTCGGCACCGCTGCCTACGCCAGCTCCAAAGCCGGTGTTAACGGTCTAACCAAGGCAGTCGCCAAGGAAGGCGGCAAGTTTGGCGTCCGCTGCAACGCCGTGTGCCCGTCGCTCACCCTTACCGATATGACCTCGATTCTCTCTGACGAGAACTCTCAGCGCATCATCAACGGTATTCCTCTGGGCCGCGCCGCCCAGGCCAGCGAGCCTGCGCAGATGGTGCTCTTCTTCGCTTCCGACCTCGCTAGCTTCGTGAACGGCGAGATCGGTGACTGCGACGGTGGCATCGTTCTGGACGGGTAATACCCCGCGACGTTAATTCGGCGACGGCTCCTGCGACTCGGGACCGTCGCCTTCTTTCTGACAAAGGCGCGTGCGGCTACGATTCGCATGCATCCAAAGGAGATATATATGAGTGAATCGACTGCGGTGGAGGCGCCGGCGGCAAAGGAGCCGTTCTTTAAGATGTCCTCCATCCCGGGTGCCAATATTTTGGTGCCGCTTTTGTTGGGCTGCCTGCTCAACACGCTGTTCCCCGATCTGTTCAAAACGCTCGGCAGCTTTACGCTCGGCATGACCCAGCAGGGCGCAGGGCCGCTTGTTGGCGCTTTTTTGCTCATCGTCGGTACGACGATTTCGTTTAAGAGCGCTCCTGCCGCCGCTGCCCGCGGCGCCATCATCATCGCCGTCAAGCAGATCGTGGTCGTTGCCGTGTCGCTGCTCATCCTTTATGTATTCAACGACAACCTGTTTGGCATCTCTGCCATGGTGATGCTGGCCGCTTGCACCGGCGCCAACAACGCTATGTACGCTGGTCTGATGGGCACCATGGGCAATGAGGCCGAGCGTGGCGCCGTCGCCATCACCACGCTGGTTGTCGGCCCTCCGGTCACGATGATCGTGCTCGGCGCTGCCGGTCAGGCTCCGATCGGCTGGTCGCTCGTGGGCGCCATCCTGCCGATCGTCGTCGGCATTATTCTGGGTAACCTCTTCCCCAGCTTTAAGAAGATGATGGCACCGGCACTTTCCGCCATCATCGTGCTCGTCTTCTTTGCCATGGGCTCGACCATGACCTTTGGCCAGCTCATTAATGGTGGTCTTCCCGGTATTCTGCTCGGCGTGATCTGCTCGGTGGTCTTTGCAATTCCCGTTATCGCGGTCGATAAGCTCACAGGCGGTACGGGTGTCGCAGGTGCGGCCATTTCGAGCTGCGCCGGAGCCAATGTGGCCACGCCTGCTGCCATGGCAAGCGTCAACGAGGCCTTGTACGGCGGTGTGGTGCTCGCGACGGCCACGGCACAGGTTGCTGCCTGTGCAATCGTGACTGCTATTTTGACCCCGCTGGTCACCAGCTGGTGCTACAAGCATTTTGAGGGCCAGCAGAGCAACAGCAAGGCAACGACCGACAAGGCCGCCTCAGCCGCCTAATGCCAAGCGGCAATCAAAGCTAAAAACTAGTCACGCCACAGGGCGGCCACGGGGGATCCCGTGGCCGCCCTGCAGTTTCTGTAGGGTCTCTGGAACACTTTACCCTGCTAAAGCTGGCATAACAGCTAGAGTGAACGTCGTACAAAGGCAAGGAAAAATACCAAACAAATCGGTGAACGGTAGTTGTTCGCGCTCGCATTTCCTGCGGGTTTGTAAAAAACGCCTTTATGATATAAAAAAAGAAACATATAACAGCCCAGATGGAGAGGGTCGCTATGTTATCCTTCTCAAACGGGTGAAATCTTGGGTTTTGGGTTGTAGTTCCAAGGTGGACAAACGTTTTCCCTGCACCAACGTGTGGTGAAGAACGGAAGAAGCCGGTAGTGCAAGCCGAACATTCAAGAATTCAATAAGCAGCGGTGTGAGAGAGCGCCGCATTACACGTAACTAGGAGCGTGGTTACACAATGCAGGAGGCATGGGAAGGCTTCAAGGAAGGCATCTGGACGGGAGAAGTTGACGTCCGAGACTTCATCCAGAAGAACTACACCCCCTACGAGGGCGACGAGTCGTTCCTCGCCGGCCCAACCGAGCGTACCAAGGAGCTGTGGGGCGAGGTTCTCGACCTGCTGCTTAAGGAGCGCGAGCAGGGCGGTGTCCTCGATATGGACACCAAGACCGTTACGGGTATCGTGAGCCACCCCGCTGGCTACATCGATAACGCCCACCGCGAGAAGGAGACCATCGTCGGTCTCCAGACTGACAAGCCGCTCAAGCGCGCGCTGCACGTCAACGGCGGT
This sequence comes from uncultured Collinsella sp., assembly GCA_900542275.1. Lineage (GTDB taxonomy): Bacteria > Actinomycetota > Coriobacteriia > Coriobacteriales > Coriobacteriaceae > Collinsella. Next base: position 13,132 of record UQMW01000001.1, on the reverse strand, counting down.
ATCCGCATCGCTTGCCAGGCTGCCAGCCAGCACGGCTACAAGATCGACGAGAACGTTGTCGAGCGCTACACCTTCGAGCGCAAGACCCACAACGCTGGCGTCTTCGATGTCTACACCCCCGAGATGCGCGCCTGCCGTTCGGCCCACATCATCACCGGTCTGCCCGATGGCTATGGCCGCGGCCGCATCATCGGCGACTACCGTCGTGTCGCCCTGTACGGTGTCGACTACCTGATCAAGGACAAGGAGGCCCAGAAGGCTTCCACCCCGACGGTCATGACCGCCGACAACATCCGCGATCGTGAGGAGCTGCAGGAGCAGATCCGCGCCCTCGGCGAGCTCAAGATGATGGCCGAGACCTATGGTTTCGACATTTCCAACCCTGCTACCAACACGCAGGAGGCCATCCAGTGGATGTACTTCGCCTACCTCGCTTCCGTCAAGGAGCAGAACGGCGCCGCTATGTCCATCGGCCGTACCTCCACGTTCATCGACATCTACGCTGAGCGCGACCTTGCCAACGGTACCTTCACCGAGGAGCAGATCCAGGAGTTCGTGGATCACTTCATCATGAAGCTCCGCATGGTCAAGTTTGCCCGTACCCCCGAGTACCAGGCCCTGTTTACCGGCGATCCGCAGTGGGTCACCGAGTCCATCGGCGGCATGGGTGTTGACGGCCGTACGCTCGTTACCAAGATGAGCTACCGCTACCTGCACACGCTCGAGAACATGGGCACCAGCCCCGAGCCCAACATGACCGTTCTGTGGTCGACCCGTCTGCCCGAGAACTTCAAGAAGTTCTGCGCCAAGACTTCTGTCGCCAGCTCCTCGATTCAGTACGAGAACGACGACCTCATGCGCGTCTACCACGGCGACGACTACGGCATTGCCTGCTGCGTGTCCTCCATGCGCATCGGCAAGGAGATGCAGTTCTTCGGCGCCCGCGCCAACCTGGCCAAGTGCCTGCTGTACGCACTCAACGGCGGTGTTGACGAGGTCTCCAAGAAGCAGGTCGGCCCCAAGTATCGCGCCGTCGAGGGCGATACGCTCGATTACGACGACGTTGTGGCCAAGTACAACGACATGATGAAGTGGCTCGCTGGCGTGTACGTCAACTCGCTGAACATCATCCACTACATGCACGACAAGTATTGCTACGAGCGCATCCAGATGGCTCTGCACGACAAGCACGTGCACCGCTGGTTCGCTACGGGCATTGCTGGCCTTTCCGTCGTGGCTGACTCCCTGTCCGCCATCAAGTACGCCAAGGTCCACCCCGTCCGCGACGAGAACGGCATCATTGTCGACTTCGAGACCGAGGGCGAGTTCCCCAAGTACGGTAACGACGACGACCGCGTCGACCAGATCGCTCACGACGTTGTGCACCAGTTCATGGAGTACATCCGCATGAACGACACCTACCGCAACTCCGTGCCCACGACCTCGGTTCTGACCATCACCTCCAACGTCGTGTACGGCAAGAAGACCGGTTCTACGCCTGATGGCCGCAAGGCTGGCCAGCCCTTCGCCCCGGGTGCTAACCCCATGCACAAGCGCGATAGCCACGGCGCCATCGCTTCGCTGTCTTCGGTTTCCAAGCTCCCGTTCCGCGATGCTCAGGACGGCATCTCCAACACCTTCTCCATCATCCCGGGTGCGCTCGGCAAGGAGGACCAGGTGTTCTTTGGCGATATCGACCTTGATCAGCTGGGCGAGTAACTATTGTTAGTGCTATACTAACAATAACGATTACTGATTAGTGCGCCGGTTTCGGCCGGCGCCTATCGATCGAAGGAGACACATTATGAAGGTTTCTGAAGTTTCCGAGACTCAGGCCGATAACCTGGTCCACATGCTCGACGCTTACGCCGAGAAGGGTGGCCACCACCTGAACATCAACGTCTTCAACCGTGAGACGCTGCTCGACGCTCAGGCTCACCCCGAGAAGTACCCGCAGCTGACCATTCGCGTTTCCGGCTACGCCGTGAACTTCCACACGCTCACCAAGGAGCAGCAGGACGAGGTCATTTCGCGTACCTTCCACAACAAGTTCTAAAGGGGTTTAACTCCCGCAGGATCGCCGGGGCTGTTTGGGCTACCTCCCAAAACGTCCTCGGACATGCAAGAAGCCCTCGCTGCGCACTTCGTGCGGCGAGGGCTTCTTGCGTCCTGCGGAATATTTTGGAGGTAGCCCAAACAGCCCCGGCGGGGTCCTGTGTAGTCACCCTTTAGGCGGAACTCTCCTAATGGGTTGAGCGTTCTGGATTCTTGCTTGCTACCGTTTATCGCGTATAGCTACCGTTTGCGGAATAAGTAACACTCCTTAATAAACCGTGTAGAATCTCAGATAAGCACGGAGTTTTCCAGGGAGACGCTGTCCTTTGTTGTGTGCAAGGGGCGGCGTCTCTTTGGCGCTTGGAGGCCGTTCTGCAGCAGGACGGCGGACGTGCGTCACATATTCAAAAGCCAACGTCGAGATGGGTTGTGATGATAATGGGCAAGTACGTAATCGTGGTTGAGTCTGGTTCGGATGTGACGCCGGAGCTCTGCGAGCGCTATGGCATTGTGCGCGTGCCCATGCATGTCACGATTGGTGACGAGACCGTCGAAGACGGATCGATCGACCCGCTTGAGATTTACTCGCGCTGCAACGAGTTTGGCGTGATGCCCAAGACCAGCGGTTGCTCGCCGGCGGATTTTGCGCATGTGTACGACCGCATTCACGCCGAGCAGCCCGACGCGACCATTTTGCATCTTGCGTATTCCGAGGTTACGACCTGCTCGCATCAGTCGTCGAAGATTGCGGCAAAGGGCCGCGATTACGTCTTCTCCATGGATACGCGCTTTGTGTCGGTGGACCAGTCGCTTGTCGCCGTTGAGACCGCCAAGTATATCGAAGCCCATCCGGATGCCACCGTCGACGAGATTTTCGCCTTTACCAATTCGGTGATGAACCGCGTGCTGCTGGGCTTTGTTCCTACGGACCTTGCCTTCCTTAAGGCGGGTGGTCGCTTGTCCAACGTCGCGTTTCTTGGCGCCCATCTGCTCAAGATTAAGCCCTGCATTGAGGTAACGGGTGGCAAATTCGTGGCGACCAAGAAGCTCCGCGGCTCTATGCTCAAATGTGCCCGTGCCTTTATTGACCACATGGTTGCGAAGGGCGATATTGATTACTCGCACATTGGTTTGGCGTATTCAGTGGGCCTTTCCGAGGAGCTGCGCGACGATATGGAAGTCTATGCGCACGACCTGGGCTTTAAGGACGTTACCTGGACTCAGGTCGGCGGCGTCATCTCGAGCCACTGCGGCCCGACCGCCTTTGGCGCGGTGCTTACGCTTAAGGCGTAGGGCCTGGCGTCTATCGATTTCTATTGCTTCGGCGGCGAGCGGGTTGTGACAACCTTCCCGCCGCTTTTGCGTGGAGTCAAATAGGACGATCAAATTGACCGCTAAACCGTTTCGCCATCAGGCGTATGGGCTAGAATGGCTCTGGCATTTTAATTGACAAAAACCAAAGAGAGGCAAGGTTGCGGGAATGGCTGAGATGACGCTTGAGGGTGTGGATGCTCATCCCGAGGACTCTGCGTATGCCCTGGGTCGCGTGCATTCGATCGAGACGATGGGAACGGTCGACGGTCCCGGCATCCGCTTTGTAGTGTTTGTTCAGGGTTGCCCCATGCGTTGTGCGTATTGTCACAATCCCGATACCTGGTCTGTTAACGGCGGCACGATGGTGACCGTCGAGCATCTCATGGACGAGTTCCAGAGCAACCATGAGTTCTACCGTAGCGGCGGCATTACCGTTTCGGGCGGCGAACCGCTCCTGCAGCCCGAGTTTTTGGCCGACCTGTTCCGTGCAATGCACAACAACCCCGATGGCCGCGTACACACCTGCCTAGACAGCTGTGGCTATGCATTTGATCCCAAGCATCCGGAGAAGTTCGATGCTGTTCTCAACGAGACCGATATGGTGCTGCTCGACATCAAGCATGCCGATCCGGTTGAGCATAAAAAGCTGACCGGTTGCGATCCTGCGCGCATCCTGGCGTTTGGCGATGAGCTTGCCCGTCGCAAGATTAAGGTTGTTATTCGCCACGTGGTGGTGCCGGGTATCACCGATACGGCGGAGGAATGCGAGAAGCTCGGTCGCCTGATCGCTCCATGGCACAACGTGGTGGGCCTGGAAATGCTGCCGTATCACACGATGGGTGTCGTCAAGTACGAGCAGCTGGGTATTCCCTATAAGCTCGAGGGCGTGCCCCAGATGGATACCGCGCGCATGCCCGAGCTGCGCAACGCCGTCATGGCCGGCATGAAAAAGCGCCGTGCGGAGCTCAGGTCGGCCATTGGCTAACAAGCCCGTCCCAAATTGACTACCCTTTAAGATGTGCAACAAGGTGGGTTGGGTCAGCGAGGATGGTTACTATTCGACATGCGATGCGGGCCTTATCGACATCGATGGCCGTACCTATGTCATGAGCGTCATGACATCGATGCCGTGGAGCGACCGCTCGAGCGAGGTACGGCCGCGATTGCAAAAGCTCTGTTTGATACGCGAGCTGCACTGGCTTAGCGTGTTCGTTTGGCGAGGTCAAACAAAATGCTGGTACCATACCGTGGTTGAGAATTTCGTATAGGTTTGGGGAATGGTATGGCTACCATCGCGATTATCGGTGCGCTCGAAAAAGAGATCATGCAGATTAAGGAAGAGCTGAGCGACGTTTGCGAGGCGCGGGAGGCAGGCTTGACCGTTGTGAGCGGTGAGCTCGACGGTCTGACAGTTGTCGCCACAACGGCGGGCATGGGCACGGTGAACGCCGCCGCTGCAACACAGCACCTCATTAGCAAGTATGCTCCGCAGGCTGTTGTGTTTTCGGGCATTGCGGGCGGTTTGAACCCCAAGCTCCATATCGACGACGTGGTCATTGGCAAACGCCTACGCTATCTGGATACCGATACCGCGCTTATCGCCGAGTCCGCACCGGGGCTCGAGGAGTTTGGCTCGACACCCGCGCTGGTCGATATTGCCGTCGGCGTGCTTGCTGAGCGTGGGTTTGTTGATGCTTCGACAAATGCAGCCGCTTCGAACGAGGGAGCCAAACAATTCCTGGTCGGCACGATTGCCACGGGTAACCGCTTTGTGACGGGCACCGCCATGCGCAACGACGCTATCGAGGCGACGCATGCCGATTGTGTCGGCATGGAGGGCGCGGCAATTGCCCATGTCGCAACCAAAAATGGTGTCGATTGCCTGGTGTTGCGCGCTATCAGCGATAATTGTGACGAGGCGTACGATGCAATTTGCGACCGAGAGTTCGATCTGTTCGAGTACGCGCGTGTCGCAAGTGACATCACGCTCGATATCGTCCGCCGCATTGCTGCTGCGCAATAGCGCGCTCTTTTGTAAGAACCTACGACCAAGGAGTGTCCATGGCCGATTCCATTAACTACCAGCTTGCCAAGTTCGTCGCCAGCTACGGCAAGGTTTCGCAGATTCCCGAGTCCACCTGCCCCGAGGTGAGCTTTGTCGGCCGCTCCAACGTGGGCAAGTCGTCGATTATGAACAAGCTCTTTGGCCGCAAGAACCTGGTCAAGGTTTCCAGTACGCCGGGCAAGACGAGCAACATCAACTTCTTTGAGGCCGACGACGTGCATTTCGTGGACCTGCCGGGTTACGGTTTCGCCCGTCGCTCCAAGGCCGAGCGCGACCGCTGGGCCGAGCTTATTGGCGACTTCTTTGACTCCGAGCGCAGCTTTAACCTGGTCGTATCGCTGGTTGACATTCGTCACGACCCCAGCAAGCTCGATCATGACATGATCGACTACCTGCAGGGCAACGAGTTCAACTTTATCGTCTGCCTCACCAAAGCCGACAAGCTCAGCCGCACCCAGCAGGCCCGCCAGGCGGCAGCCATCAAAAAGCAGCTCAACGTCCCGGCAGAAAACGTGATCATCACAAGCTCCCAAACCGGCACCGGCATCGACGAACTCAAAAAGCGCATCGCCGAGGCCTGTCTCTAATCGGGCTGCAGCCCCTCAAAAGCTCTCATCTATATCACCCCAGTGATAGTTATTGGTAAACTATCACTGGGGTGATATTTTTTAGGAGGTCGATATGGAGCTTTGGCACGGGTCGGAGGTTGTTGTCGAGCATCCATCGTTGGATAAATGCAGGCAATTCAATGACTATGGGCGCGGGTTTTATTGCACACCGCATGAGGAAATGGCAATGGAGTGGGCATGTCGGACCGAGTCTGATGGCATTGCCAATCGATATGAGCTTTGTTTAGATGGCCTTGCGATTTTGGATTTGGAATCAGGTGAGTTCTCGATTCTCAATTGGCTTGCAATTCTGGCGAATAACAGAGAGTTCAATGTTTCAACGCCAGTAGCACGCGAGGGGCTTCGTTATCTTCTGGATAACTGCCTGATTGATATTTCTCCCTATGACGTTATTCGAGGCTATCGTGCAGACGATTCCTATTTCTCGTTTGCAAGGCAGTTTGTCAACGGCATGATCTCGCTCAGGCAATTGCAGCGCATTATGTTTTTGGGGGATTTGGGCATTCAATATGCGCTCATGAGTGAGCGTGCGTTCTCGGCGATTAAGTTCCGCGATTGGAAGCAGGCCTCGGGAGCTGAGTTTTATCCCAAACGATTTGAGCGAGAACAGAACGCTCGACGAAAGTACCTGGATACGGTAAACGGATTTGACTCTGATGGTGTCGACATTAGGGATTTGATGGCAGGGAGAGTTGATTTAAATGATCCAAGAGTTAACGGATTGTGGGCCGAGTAGGACATACCCCGTCTACTACCTTGAGGATGCAATGAACAACCTCGGCGACTGCTTTGACTATGCCGTTAACGATTATGGGGCAGAAGGATCGGAAGTTGCTGAACTCTTTTGCCTGAGTGGCGTAGCCCGCGAGTTCGAACGCGGCAACGCATGGGTAGTGTCGGGAAAATCGGGCGTTGAGTTGTTCGCGCTCATTGCCGAAAGGTCCGGCTATCAATCAAGGCCGATGCCAAATCGAACCTACCGATTCGAAAAGACACCGGAATATTGGACAGGCTGGATATTGGCATACCTTCAGTGGCGCCTAGGAGAGTCTTTCGAAGATTTGCTGCATGTCGTTCCATTCGATGTGCTACGCAGTCTGTACTACCCCTGGCACGAAGCCTCGGAGGAACGCGTGGCTCGCCTCGTCTGCGATATGGCGAAAAAAGCGTCCAGACAAACCAAACTTGCGTTAGCAAGAAAGAGGCTCAAGAAAACCCAACAGGACCTGGCATACGAATCGGGTGTGTCACTCCGCTCAATCCAAATGTACGAACAGCGCCAGAGAAACATCAACGAAGCTTCGGTAACAAGCGTAAGAGCCATAGCAAAAGCCCTCCACTGCAACATCGAAGACCTCCTAGAACCAGTATTCGAATGCAAAGAAACCAGCGCCGCCTAAACCAAGCACACAGCCGATGCCCGCCTCTAGGAAGTGCTCCAGCCTAGCAAGAGCCCCTACCAATAAAAAGCAACTATCAGCCCGGCGACTTTCCAGAACGTAGGTTCCTGTAGCCGCCGCCAGCGAAGTTAACGTAGGGGAGGCCAGGGGCTTTGCCCCCAAATCTTTCCGCAGGACGGCAGGACCCCCGCCGCACGAAGTGCGCAGCGGGGGTCCTGCCATGTCCGAGGACGATTTGGGGGCAAAGCCCCTGGCCTCCCCGGCGGGTATAAGGTACGGCGACTACAGGTATTCGATCTGGGCGCCTTCCGTGTCGCACGTCAGAATGTGCGTGTCGCATTTGGGGAACTGCTCGCGCAGCTTGACCTGCAGGAATTTTGCCACGATGGTATCGTCGGTTACAGCCATGAGGGTCGAGCCCGAGCCACTAATCCAGATGGTCTTAGCGCCGCCGTTAAGGCAGGTGTCGCGCACGGCGTTGTAGTCGGGAATCAGGCGGCGACGATAGGGCTCCTGAATGCGGTCGTCATTAGCGGCGGCAATCAGGTCCAGGTCACCAGTCTCCAAGCCGCGCGTCATGCCAGCGATGCGGCCCATCTGCCACACGGCGGTGGAGAGCGGAATCTCCTGCGGCACGACCTTGCGCGCCTCGCTCGTATGTACCTCGTAGGGCGGAATCACGGTAATAAAACGCAAGCGATCGCTTACCTCGTAGCGCAGACACTGGGGCAGCGAATCGGTCGGCGTAAAGGAGCAGACGGCGCCGCCCAAGATAGCGGGGGCGACGTTATCGGGATGGCCCTCGACCTCGGTGGCAATGCGGACGAGCTCGGCGCGGTCGACGGTGTGGCCTGTCAGCGCGGCGGCAGCCATAATGCCAGCGACGACGCAGGTGGAGCTGGAACCCAGGCCGCGAGCCACGGGCACGTCGGTCTGGATGTCGATGGCAACGGGGAAAGCCGGCTCGCCCCATGCGGCCAGCGCATCGACAAAGCTGACGTAGACCAGGTTGTTCTCGTTTTGGAACTCCTCGGGGCAGCCGGTGATGGTGAGCTTGTCGGCGCGCTCGAAGGTAAAGTGCGAGTAGAGGCTGACGGCCATGCCGAGGGTATCGTAGCCAATACCCAAGTTGGCGCTTGTTGCTGGGACGGTGATTTTGATCATGTGAGTCCTCCTGGCGTGCCTGGCTGTTTAGTTCGCTGCTCGGGCAGTCCTGCGCAAGACGGAAAGCACATTAAGTGCTTTCCTTTGCGTGCGGAACTCGCGACGAACTAAACAGCCAGGCACGCTGTGCGCGTTCGTCATCATCCCGGGGGTTATCTGATGAAAGAAAGTGCGCCGGCTTTCGCCGGCGCCTTATAAGGGGTTTTAGTTGGTAGCCATCTTTTTTGCTGCGGACTCGACGTAGCCTGCCATCTCATCGACGTCGCAGACGTCTTCGAAGCGGACGGGTTTGGATTCGAGTTCGGCGAGCTGGGTCGGGGCGACCGTGTTGGTTGCCTGCTCGAGCACGCGCATAGCCTCAAAATCGTCCTCGGGCACGTCGAGGCCCAGGGCATCGCAGCAGGCGCGCGGGAACTTGTAGGGGCTGGCGGTCGAAAGCAACACGCGGGCCTTGGCACCCTCGGCGGGAGCGACCTGCTCAAAGACGTGATAGCCGCAGGCGGTGTGCGGGTCGATCACGTAGTCGTTCGCATCCCAGCAGCTCTTGATGGCGGCGCGAACCTCGTTCTCGCTGGCCCAGCCGCAGCCAAAGATGCCCTGAATCTTGGCCAGCAGCTCGGCGGGCACCTCGTAGCGACCAGTCTGTGCCAGCTGCTCCATAAGGCCGGCAACGAGCTCGCAGTCGCCGTCGGACAGGAAGTACAGCATGCGCTCCAGGTTAGAGCTAATAAGGATGTCCATCGACGGCGAGATGGTGGTGAAGAACGGACGGTTGCGGTCGTAGACGCCGGTGGTCAGGAAGTCGGCGAGCACGTTGTTCTTGTCGCTCGCGACGATGAGCTTGGCGACGGGCAGGCCCATGCGCTTGGCATAGTAGCCGGCCAGGATATCGCCAAAGTTGCCGGTCGGTACGCAGAACTCCACGGCGTCGCCGGCCTCCAGGCGTCCGGCGCGCAGCAGCTGTGCATAGGCGGCAAAGTAGTAGACGACCTGCGGCACCAGGCGGCCGACGTTGATGGAGTTGGCGCTCGAAAGCACCGTGCCGGCGGCCTCCAGGCGCTTGGCAAGCTCTTTATCGGCAAAGATGCGCTTGACGGCACTCTGGGCATCGTCAAAGTTGCCGCGGATGCCGCAGACGGCGACGTTATCGCCCTCCTGTGTGGACATCTGCAGATTCTGCACGCGGCTGACTTTGCCTTCGGGATAAAAGACGGTAATACCCGTGCCCGGAGCGTCGGCAAAACCAGCGAGTGCGGCCTTGCCGGTGTCGCCTGACGTGGCGGTGACGATCATGATGCGCTCGGCGCCGCCGTCCTTGGCGGAAGTGCGGGCCATCAAGCGGGGGAGCATCTGCAGGGCGACGTCCTTAAAGGCACTCGTGGGGCCGCCAAAGAGCTCCATCACATAGGTCTGAGGGGCGTCAGCGCCCGGCGCAGCGTCGAGTTTGACGAGCGGCGTGACCTCTTCGCTCGCGAACGTGCCGCGATATGCCTCGTCGACACACGCCGAAATTTCTTCGGCCGTGTAATCATTCAGTAACATTCCCAACACATCTTGAGCGATTTCAAAGTACGATTTATCTGAAAGCGAGCTGATATCGACCTGCTGGGTGCCGAGCTCGTCCGAGACAAACAAACCCCCGTCGGGAGCGATGCCGGTGCGGATTGCCACCTTACTTGAGCACGATAAAGTGCGTCCTCGTGTACTATGATAAGTTCCCATATAACACTGCTCCTCGGATGCCTTGGTCCCAATCGGTGAAACCATGGTATCAGAGCGTGCAAAATAGGTTCGCAGAGGCTTTTTAGAAAGGTAACCTCCAGCCCATGATTAAGATTGCCAAGTTTGGCGGCTCGTCGGTCGCCGACGCCGAACACTTTAAGAAGATTAAGGCCATCGTTGATGCCGACCCTGCCCGCCGTTTTGTGGTGGTTTCTGCCTGCGGTCGCCGCTTTAAGGGCGACACCAAGGTGACCGACCTGCTCTACTTGGTCAACGCGCACGTCAAGTACCACGTGTCGTGCGAGGAGCTGCTCGAGGACATCGGCCAGCGCTACTTTGATATCGCTGACGAGCTGGAGCTCACCTATCCCATCCGTGAGGAGTTCGCGGCCTTTGCCGAGCGCGCCCGCTCCGGTGGCTACTCCACTGAGGAGCTTGTGAGCCGCGGCGAGTACTTCACCGCTCGCCTGATGGCCGAGTACCTGGGCCTGCCGTTCCTGGACGCCGCGACGGTCGTTGCATTCCATCACGATGGTACGCTCAGCATGAACCGCACCTCCGAGCTGGTGCAGGAGTACGGTCAGCAGGGCGGCTTTGTTATGCCCGGTTTCTATGGCGCGACGCGTGAGGGTCAGATCAAGCTGCTCGATCGTGGCGGCGGCGATATTTCCGGCTCGATTCTGGCCAAGTGCCTGGGCGCCGATCTGTACGAGAACTGGACCGACGTTTCGGGCTTCTATTCTGCCGATCCGCGTATTGTGCCCGAGGCGCAGCCCATCGCCCGCGTTACCTACGAGGAGCTGCGTGAGCTTTCGTACATGGGCGCAAGCGTCCTGCACGAGGAGGCCGTGTTCCCTGTGCGTGAGGCGGGTATTCCGCTGGTCATTAAGAACACCAATGCGCCGCAGGACCCAGGCACCATCATTAGCGAGACGGCTGACGAGGGCGAGGCAGAGCCCATCATTACCGGCGTGACCGGCAAGCGCGGTTTTGTCGCCATTAACGTCGCCCGCGACCGCACCAAGCCCCGCGTCGGCTTTATGCGCCGCGCGCTTTCGGTCTTCGAGCGCTATGACGTTTCCGTCGAGCATATGCCCACCGGCGTTGACCGCTTTGGCGCCGTGGTGCAGGAACAGGACGTGCACGACTCGCTGTATTCGCTCGTGGGCGACATTCAGCAGGAGGTCGAGCCGCTCGAGATTGAGGTCGTCGAGGGTCTGGCGCTTATCGCAACCGTCGGCCGCAACCTGCGCGGTCGCGCTGGTATTTCCGGCCATCTGTTTGGCATGCTCGGTCAGGCCGGCGTGAGCGTGCGCATGATTTCGCAGAGCTGCGACGAGATCAACATCATTATCGGCGTCGAGGAGAAAGACTTCGACTTGGCGATTCAGACCATTTACCGTGCCTTCTCCGACGAGAACGGCATTGTGAAAGTCGCGGACCTGGAGGCTCCCGCGCCGGTCGAACCCGCCCTGGCCGCCCTCCACAAGTAGCGGCCATTCCGGTAGATATTTGGGTCATGCCTAGAAATCTACCGTGGGGCGTTTCATTTCGGTTTCGTTTCGACGGGGCGGGTTTTGTATCCGCCCCGTTCTTGTATAAACTGGGCAAGAATATCCGGCCTGCTTGGCGTGCGGGCGATAGCCACAACCTTTAAAGGGGGAAGCATGAAACAGTACACGGTTGCTATTTTGGGCGCGACGGGAGCCGTGGGCACCCAGATGCTCGAGTGCCTCAACGAGCAGGAGTTTCCGGTCGGTAAGCTCAAGCTGCTGGCGAGCGCGCGCTCTGCGGGCAAGACCGTCGAGTTCCGCGGCGAGCAGGTTGTGATCGAAGAGGCTTGCCCCGAGGCCTTTGAGGGCTGCGACATCGTACTCGGCGCTGCCGGCGACGATATCGCCAAGGAACTGCTGCCCGAGGCCGTCAAGCGCGGCGCCGTCGTGGTCGACAACAGCCATGCCTTCCGTCTGGATCCCGAGGTGCCGCTGGTCGTGCCCGAGATTAACGCCGATGACATTAAGTGGCACCACGGCCTGATCGCCAACCCCAACTGCGCGACCATCATCGGTCTGGTTCCTACGTGGCCGCTACATCAGCTCGCCGGCGTGAAGCGCATGATCGTGTCCACGTATCAGGCAGCTTCGGGTGCTGGCGCTCCCGGTATGGCCGAGCTCGAGGCTCAGCTGGCCGCTCTGGGCCGTGGCGAGGAGATTCCCGAGCCGCGTGCATTTGCCGCCCAGCTCGCGAGCAACCTGATTCCGCAGATTGGCGGCGTCAAGGAAGAGGGCTTTACCTCCGAGGAGATGAAGCTGCAAAACGAGGGCCGCAAGATCATGCACCTGCCCGAGCTGCGCGTGAACTGCACCTGCGTACGCGTGCCTGTACTGCGCTCGCACTCCGAGAGCATTACGCTCGAGTTTGAGCGCGATATTACGGTTGAGGAGGCCCGCGCTGCGCTGGCTGCCGCTCCGGGCGTGAAGCTGGTCGACGACATGAGTGCCGAGGATGCGCACGACCGCTTCCCCATGCCAATGGACACCTCCGACCAGGACCTGATTTGGGTCGGTCGCGTACGCCGCGACATCTCGAACCCCGAGGCTGCGCGTGGCATCACCTTCTGGTGCTGCGGCGACCAAATCCGTAAGGGCGCGGCAACCAACGCCGTCCAGATCGCTAAGCTGCTCTGCGAGTAGTGTGACCTGTCCGGCGGGGGCCGGGCTTGGTTTTCAGAACGTCCTCGACCATGTGTGGCGCCTTGTCCTGCTCCTTCGGAGCCGCGGACA